>DATHPP010000390.1:0-34169 GCA_035483795.1 Tepidisphaeraceae bacterium
CCCGGCACCCCAACCCCGGACAATCACCCGCCTTGATACAGGAAAGGCAAATTTACGAAATCTACTCAGGCAAGCGACCGCCGGGCCGAACGGGATTAACAAATGGTTACATTTTTTGAGGCAATGTGACCAATGGCACTATTGGCACGCCATTTTTTGTGCCAAAGTCGGCCAAAAGTGCCACCCGCTCGCCTTCGCGAGCGAGAACAGTAGAACAGGAGACCAGAAAGGAGATCGCGAGGCCGGCGGTTTAGTCAATGTCTGAAATAGCGTTTCGCTTATGGAGTGCCCCCAATGTCGCGAATGTCGCGGAATGTCGCACTTTTTGGGGGTGTGACAAGTGCGACATTTGTCACATTTGGCAGTGATTTTTTGTGCCAAAGTCGTGCCACGCCGGTGAAGCGTGCTTCGAGGCGCTTTCGTGAATTCTCGCCGAGTCATGGCGCTGGCGGCGGTCTGGGAAATGTCCCATTTTGCTCGAAAAGTGGGACATTCTGGGACATGTGGGACATTTGCGCCGGCGAGGCCGGAGGCGTGACGGGTGTGACGTCGCGGCTGCCGGTATGCCCGCCTCGCGGTTTGGGAGCAGCGTCTCGCAGGCGGGCGCGGGTTCAAAGTAAGATTCGCTCCGATGACACAGTTTACCGTTCAGCAGGCGATCGACCTGGCCCAGGAGCATCAGCGGGCGCAGCGGCCCGCGGAGGCCGAGGCGATCTACCGGCAGATCCTGGCCCAGGCACCGGCCCGGCACGATGTGTACCAACGGCTGGCGGAGATCTGCTACCAGAGCGGCAGAGTGCCCGAGGCGCTGGAGCTGATGCGCGGCGCGGTCGCCGCCGATCCGAACGTGGCGGATTACCATGGCAACCTGGCGATGCTGTTGTCGACGCTGGGGCAGTTTGACGAGGCGATCCCGGCATTTCAGCGGGCGCTGTCGATTCGCCCCAGCAGCGCCGAGACGCTGAACAACCTGGGCGGGGCGATGCGCGAGACGGCGCGGTACGACCAGGCCGCGGCGGCGCTGCGGCGGGCGCTGGCGATCCGACCCGACTACGCCGAGGCCGAATGGAACCTGGCCTTCGTGCTGCTGGCGCAGGGGAATTTGGGCGAAGGTTTGCCCGCGTTCGAGGCCCGGCTGCGGGTAAAGAATTTTCCGAACCGGCGCATCCAGGGCCCCATGTGGGATGGAAGCGATCTGCACGGCCGGCGAATCCTCCTCCACACCGAGCAGGGCGTAGGCGACACGTTCAACTTCATCCGCTACGCGCCGCTCGTCGCCGCTCGCGGCGGACGCGTGTTCGTGCTCTGCTCTCCCGACGTTCACCGGCTGATGAGCGTCCAAGAACTGAGCGTCGAGCAGTGGATCGCGGATGGCCAGCCGCGTCCAGAGTTCGACACGCATTGCCCGCTGATGAGCCTCCCGAAGGTATTCGGCACGACGATGGAGACGATTCCCGCCGGCGTGCCTTATATGGCTGCCGATCCAAAATGGGTCGAGCCGTGGCGAAAGCGGCTGGCGCAGGATTCGGCGGTATTGAAAGTCGGATTGGTGTGGGCGGGTAACATGCATCCGATTCACAACCGCAAGCGAACGATGGCGCTGGCGACGCTGTTGCCGCTTGGGGCTTTGCCGCGAGTCTCGTTCTACAGCTTGCAAAAAGGCGCGGCGGCCCTCGAAGCCAAGACCCCGCCCGCCGGCATGAGGTTGATCGATTGGTCCGATGAGCTGAACGATTTTGCCGACACCGCCGCGTTGATCGCGGCTCTCGATCTGATCATCACCGTCGACACGAGCGTCGCCCACCTGGCCGCGGCGATGGGCAAGCCGACATGGGTGCTGCTGCCGTTCGTCGCGGACTGGCGGTGGTTCATGGACCGTGAGGATTCGCCCTGGTATCCCACGATGCGGCTCTTTCGCCAGACGGCGCTGGGCGACTGGCGCGGGCCGGTTGCGCGCGTGGCCGAGGAGCTTGGGAGAATGAGAATGACGAAACTCGAATGACGAATGACGAATCAAATCCGAAATTCAGACGACTAAAGCTCGAAACTGCGGATAGGCGTGGTCTGGGTTTCGTCATTCAATCCTTCGGTCATTTGAATTTGATTCGTCATTCGTCATTCGAGTTTCGTCATTCCGCACCTGCGTGTCTTGTTGTCCCCGCATTCTGCCAATACAACCTTCTCTCGATGGAATGGCCATATCGTCTGGGCTACCTCGGGGGGCGCTTCGTGTTCTTCTGCACGATGCGGCTGCATCTGATCCGCCCGGAGGCGGCGCGGCGGAAGGGGCCGTACCTGATCGCCTGCACGCACCTCAGCCACTTGGAGCCGTTTTTGCTGGCGGTACTGGTGCCGCGGCAGATCGACTGGATCACCCGAATCGAGTTCTACCGCTATCACATTATGGCCTGGGTGCTTCGGGGGTTCTCGGCGATCGAGGTGCGGCGCTACGGCGTGCCCGTCAGCACGATCCGCACGGCGATCCAGCGCCTGCGGCAAGGGCGGATCGTGGGAATCTGCCCCGAAGGCGGTGTCGCCAACGGCAAAAACTCCTGCATCCGCGGCGGGCCGATCAAGAAGGGGGTTTGCCTGATCTCGTACCGGACCGGCATTCCCGTGCTCCCGGTCGTCATCATCGGCGCCGACAAGCTCAACTGCGTCTCGCCCTGGCTGCCGCCCAGACGAGCGAAGCTGTGGGTGGCCTTTGCCGACCGCCCCATCGAGCCGCGACGGAACCTGGATCGACGAGCCGCGAGGCAAGCCATGGCCGACGAGCTTCAGCAACAGTACGTGAAGCTTTATGAGGAGCTGAAGCAGACCTTCGGCGTTCAGGAGGCGTCGGTCCCATAGCCTAGCCTAGCCCGCCCGGCAATGGCAAATGGGAGGGCGAGGCTCCTGCCGAGCCTCAGTTTTCCGCGTGTGCAAAGCTCGGCTCGGCCGGAGCCTCGCCCGCCTCGCCCTCCCGAGCAAGAGCGCCGCCCGTGCGTTTGCGATTGTCTGAGCCAGCCTGCCACAGCCGTTGGGCAATTTTGACTTTCCCCTGACCGACTGGCAAAATCCGCCGCAGAACGGCATCCAACGCACCAGCACCCCACGTGGAGACCCCAATGCGCGCATCCTTGAAACGAGCGGCGGCCCTCGCCCTTGCCACGTGCACGTTTTCCCTCATCCCCTTTGCCGGGGGATGCAAATCCGACGTCGACAAGGCGGACGAGCAGGTGAGCGCCAGCGTAGACGCCGCAAGACAGAATCTCCAGGCCGGCAAGCCCGATCTCGCCAGCGCCGAGCTGACCAAGGCCGGCGCCAGCGTCAAGACCGCATCGCCCGCATCGCAAATCCAATCCAACGTCTTGATGTCGCAGGCGAATTCCGATGCCGCCGATCTTCTAGCCCGGAAGCTCGATCAGGAAGAATCGCAAATCACGACCATCCTCATCGAGATCGAGCGCCTCGGCTCGCAGGTCCACAACAACAACGCAAACGTGACGGGTTTCCAGGCCCTAGATCCCAAACAGGGAACGGATGCGATCCAACAGGCGCAGACCGCCGCCAAGAGCGGCGACGGCGCGGCGTGGGTCAAGGGCTCGCCGCCCATTCCTTCGCTTGACGGCGTCACGAAAAACGAGGACGCACTCAAGAAGCAGATTGACGATCTGACCAAACAGCGCACTGATCTTGCGGCCAAGCGGGCGCTGGCACTGGAACAGGCGGCGAAGTTCGACCGTCAGGCCGACGCCTCGATCGGCACGCAGGTCACCGCCGCCACCATCCAGGCCTCCAACCAGCGCAAGGAAGCCACCGACGACGAAATCCACATGCGCGACCTGGACACGCAGCTTCTGCCCCTCCAGCAGCAGCTTGCCGTCGTGCAGCAGCAGCGGGAGTCGATTGAGGCGTCGGTGAAATCGACAGATGACCAGCTCGCAAAGCTCAACTCGGGCTGGGAGGCGGTGAAGGACCAGGTCGCGCAGCTCAAGGGGTTCACGACATATCTGGTGGACGGCAAGGGCGCGATTCCCGCCGGCGCCACGCCCGCCGTCGGCGCCGCGACGACTGGGCCGGCGGACGTTTCCGGCAAGCCGCAGACGCTCCAGTCGCTCGCCTCCGAGCTCGACGACCATGTGAAAGCCGCGCAGGAGCTGCGGGGGCAGATCGTGGACCTGCTGAACAAGGCGCTGTCGGCCAATTCCGACGCCAGCAAGGCCGCCACCGCGCTGGTTACCGACCTGAAAAAGCGCGTCACCAGCCAGGACACGGCCAAGCTTCCCGAGCGGCGGGCCTGGCAGGACATGATTGAACTCTACGACCAGGCCTCCTTCAAACTCCGCGACGCTTCCATCTACGCTCGCTTCGCCCGTTTGTATGGGCAGCAATTTACCGAGCTGGCACAGCGCAATTCCATCGCCCGGCTGATCGATTCCGCACGCATCGAGGAGCCGCCCAAGGAGCTTGTCGCTCTGGGGAACGGAGGGGCGCCCTCTGCGGCGGTTCGTGAGCCGGTCCAGAAGATCACCGGGGACATGGTCAAGACGGAGTTCACAGAGTTCGACTCGGCGCGGGACGATCTGGACAAGCTCGCCGGCGCCAACACATCTCTGAGCGACCAGCAGTTGATCGCCTCGGCGCGGGCCGATTTCTACTACGTTCGGGCTGACGGCGTTTTGAATGAAGTTGCCGGCTCGAACCTTCAGGGCGAGCTGGCCCAGCTCCGCGCCAACCTCGCGCAGCTGGCGCGGATGGTGAACAACTACGGCTGGTATCAGCTTGCCGGCCTGGAAGGCGTCAAGGGGGATCAGCGTCTGGCCAACGCCATCGCCGCCCGCAAGGCGCTGTCGGAAACCGGCAAGGGCCTGCTGCCCACCGCGCTTCCGCCGGAACTGGCGGAGGCACCGGCGACGAGCCAGCCTGCGAGCCAGCCGAGCGGTGATACCACACCCACGACCGAGCCCGCCGCCGCACCCGCAACTGCGCCGGCGCAATGAACCGCGACTTGCAGCAAGCCTGCTGGCTATGATTTCCCGGTCCAATGTGCGGTCGCTATACGCTGATGAAGCTGGCGGATTTGCTGAAGCTGATTCCGTGGCTTCAGGTCCCCGCCGAGGTGCTCGAGCGGCAGTCGCGGTTCAACGTGGCGCCGTCGCAGGTGTTGCCGATCGTCGTTGAATCCCATGGACAGACGGTCCTCCGCGACGCCAAGTGGGGATTCGTTGCTTCCTGGACGAAGGAGAAACCCAGGACCCAGCCGATCAACGCGCGCTCCGAAACGGTGGGCCAGAGCGGCCTGTTCCGCCGGGCGTTTGCCGAGCGGCGCTGCCTGGTGCCGGCGGACGGGTTCTACGAATGGAAAGGCGCCAAGCCCCCGAAGCAGCCGTACCTGATCCGCCTGCGCGATCACGGGCTATTCGCGTTCGCCGGGTTGTGGGAGCGGTGGTATCCGCCGGCGGGAGAGCCGACGGACACCTTTACCATTCTAACGACCGCGCCCAATGAGCTGATGAAGGGGATTCACGACCGCATGCCGGTGATCGTCCCGCCCGACGGCTACCGCCGATGGCTCACCGGCGAGCCGCCGCAGGACCTGCTCAAGCCCTACCCCGCGGAACTGATGGAAGCCGTCCCCGTCTCTCCCAGGGTAAGCAGCCCCAAGTTCGACGACCCCGGATGCATCGAACCGATCAGCGCACCCTGACTCGTGGACCCCACGGGGTAGTCTCGCGCCTCTCACAAACCTGACTTCATAGGCCGCGGAACTCGAAAGTCGTAGCCCGCGATTTGCACCGTCTCGAACAGCCCCGAGTCAAACTTCGTCGGCGCTAGTTCGATCGACGCCGACGTAGCGTTCAGGAACTGCCGCTCTTCAGGCGTCCACTTACTGATCGTTCGCCTTGCTGAGGATTTGGCCCAATAAAGCGATGCGGTTCGCAAAATCCAGGGAGCCGCCAGGGCAAATGTCACCAGCGCGGCGACAAGGGAGCTGAGGATAATCTTTCGTCTTTTAGTCACTGAGCAGCCGCAGGGTGGACATTCGGCTGGGGCCGTGGTGGCATTTGATTCGCCGATGATCAGTCGTCGCATTTCAGGTGATATCTGACACCTACTAAGATTTCTTCGGCGCCAACGGGACAACCGGAACATCTTCGTCATTGACGAGGACAGCTCCGGCGTGCCTGGCTAGAACACCCATCACGATGTGATTAAATCCTGCGCGAGGCGCCAATCCAACTGCGCCAGGGGTTCTTTCGAGTCCCGCTGCCGTACAAACAACTCCGCGAAGATCTCACCACCAAGTTCACGAATCGTGCGCTCTTTCATGAGTTTATCCTCCCGTAAGCCGGTTAGTTATCCGAGAATTTGCCGCTGCACCGTCCCTCGAGCTCATCGAGCGACCGATAGTCCCGGATCAACAACCCCGCCGGCGTCGGACAACGCAGTAGGGAGATCGCGATGGCCATTGCGAACAATCGGCGGCGGGTCAGGCCGTGGCGTCCGACTTCTGCGGGACCGGCGTGCCGCATTCGGGGCAGACGCCGCTGGTGTTGCCCGTCAGATTGTAGGAGCAAGCCGTACATTCTCGTCGCGATCGACGTCGACCAGACCGGAGAAGTCTTACACTCCAGACCCCCAATGATGCGAGCGACGCTAACATAATCCACCAGATCGGAACGATGGCGAAGACCGCCCCATTTCCGTCGGTCCCGAATCGGGCGGCGAGATGACCTCGGCCATCCAGGATAACATTGGCCGGGTTGATGCTCTCGCGTAAAAATCCGGTTCGCGGCACGAACCGTGCCGCCTGCTCGGGCGTGCCAAATACGTTCGCGACGCTCCATAGCATTAGCAGTCCATTTCCGCTGTAAATGTGATATTGCACTACACGATAGCCTCCACTTCGTCGCAGAAACCCGAGCGAGTCTCCGCGCCAATAACTTCGCACCCACAACGCCGCCGTTGCCAGACAAAGCAGCAGCGAAATCGCGGATGTGAAGGTGAACACTCGGCGGCGGATCACGCGATCATTCTACCCCGGCTCGCGGGTGGGCATATTGGCGACGACGAAGATGGGCTAAAAGGGCGGAGCGAGAATCCGGGCGGCGCTGCGCTCTGCACCCGGCGTGGGGTCCGTGCGGCGCCGAAGCGTTCTTTGCGAATTCCGCGCTCTCTTAACCAACCGGGGAAGCACTAAACCCTCATTGCCGCACGTTTATCCGCGCCGCGCACTCCTGGGCGCGAATACACGAGGCTGATTTCGTGCTGCCGGTTGAGTTCCTTAAACACTTCCCAGAATGGTCTGTCGACGACGCTCAAGGTGTAGAGGTCGCCGTTATCGCCTCCACGGATTAGACTGGCGGTGTTGATCGCGCCTATGGTTGGCCGAACGGACTGAACAACGAGGTGGGAAGGGAGTAATCGCCAATGCCTTGCCGACACGTTCCGCGCGGGTGGACGGTGGTGGCGGTGGGGCTGGCGGGCCTTGGTGCACTGATGAACGGGGGATGCGGACGGACGGACGCGGCCCCGACGCCTCCGCCGTCTGCGGTCACCGTCAGCCATCCTCTCTATCGCGAGGTCATCGAGTGGGACGAATACACCGGGCACCTGGAAGCGCCGGAATCGGTCAACGTGGCGGCCCGGGTCAGCGGGTTCATCGAAGAGTCGCACTTCCAGGAAGGCGCGATCGTCAAAAAAGATGACGTACTGTTCGTGATTGACGACCGCCAGTTCAAGGCGGACTTGAACAGCAAAGTGGCCGACGTGGCCAAGGCGCAGTCGCAAGCGGACCTGGCGCTGATTCACCTCAATCGCTTCGAGAAGGTCCACGGAACCAAGGCGATTTCCGAGGAAGATTACGACACGGCCAAGGCGTCGTACGATCAGTGCCTGTCGGTGCTTGCTAGCGCCAAGGCGGCGGCGGAAGTGTCGCGGCTGAACCTGGAATGGACACGGGTGGTGGCGCCGATCACAGGCCGGGTCAGTCGCATGGAAGTCACGCCGGGCAATCTGATCAACGGCGGCGTCGGCCAGGCCACATTGCTCACCACGATCGTCTCGATCGACCCGATGTACTGTTACGTCGACGTCGACGAGCACTCGATCCTCAAATACCAGGAGTTGGCCCGGCAGAAGAAGCGCATCAGCGCCCGCGACGCCCGCATCCCGGTATTCATGCAGTTGGGAAACGAAACCGGCTTCCCGCACGAAGGGGTGGTCGATTTCGTGGACAACAAATTCGATCCGACCACGGGAACGTTGCGCGCCAGGGGCGTGTTTCCCAATCCCGACAAGACGCTGACGCCGGGGTCGTTCGGCCGCGTGCGTGTGGCGGGCAGCGGTCGATATCAGGCGATGCTCATCCCCGACGCCGCGGTCGGCACCGACCAGGACTTGAAATTCGTGATGCTGGCCACAGCGAACGACACGGTCGAGATGCGGCCGGTCAAGCTCGGAGCCCTGTTCGGCCGGCTGCGCGCGGTCGAGGGAATCAGCGTGGATGACCGGGTCATCATCAACGGAATTCAGCGCGCCCGGCCGGGATCTCAAGTGACGGTGCAGGTATCGCAGATCCCGGATTCGGCTTACATGATGACGGCGCCGGGCTCGCCGACGACGCGTGCCTTGCCTGCCACGACGGTCCCGACGAGCGGGCCTCCGGAAAGGGCGGCGCAGTGAACTTCGCCCGCTTCTTTATCGACCGTCCGGTCTTTGCCGGGGTCATTTCGATCGTCATCGTGATTGTGGGCACGATCGCGATGTTCACGCTGCCGATCGCGCAGTATCCGGAGATCGCGCCGCCGACCGTCGTGGTGACCGCCAGCTACCCCGGGGCCAACGCCATTGTCGTCGCCCAAACGGTCGCGACGCCGATCGAAGAACAGATCAACGGCGTCGAAAAGATGCTGTACATGTCGAGCCAGTCGACCAACGACGGCAACCTGAGGCTGACGATCACCTTCGAGCCGGGCGCGAACCTGGACATCGCACAGGTGCAGGTGCAAAACCGCGTGGCGATCGCGGAGCCGCAGCTTCCCGAGGACGTGCGGCGGCTGGGGCTGAGCGTCAAAAAGAGTTCGCCCGACATCACGCTGGTGGTGCAACTCTACTCGCCGGACAATCGCTACGATCCGCTGTACATCAGCAACTACGCGCTGCTCCAGGTGCGCGACCCGCTGGCGCGGCTGCCGGGCGTGGGGGACATTTTCCTGTTCGGCGCGCGGGATTACTCGATGCGGCTGTGGCTGGACCCGCAAAAGCTGGCCGCCCGCAACATCACGACCGGCGACCTGGTTCAGGCGGTCCAGGAGCAGAATGTGCAGGTGGCGGCGGGGATTGTCGGGGCCGAGCCGCTGCCGCCGGGGACGACCGACTTCCAACTCACCGTCAACGCGCAGGGCCGGCTGACCGAGCCAAGCGAGTTCTCCGAGATCATCGTCAAGACCGGACAGGGCGGACGCATTACCCGCGTGCGCGACGTGGCCCGCGTCGAGTTGGGCGCGGCTGACTACAGCGTCAGCGCCTACCTGAACGGCCGCCCTGCGGTGGCGATCCCAATCTTCCAACTGCCCGGCTCCAACGCGATCGAGACCGCCAACGCGGTCTACGCGAAGATGAAGGAGCTGAAGGCGGATTTCCCGCCGGGGCTCGAGTACGCGATCCCCTACGACACGACGGTATTCGTCCGCGAGTCGGTCCGGGACGTGGTCAAGACGCTATTCGAGGCGGTCTTGCTGGTCGTGCTGGTGGTGCTCGTATTCCTTCAGAGCTGGCGCGCGACGATCATCCCGATGCTGGCGATTCCGGTGTCGTTGATCGGCACATGCGCGGTGATGAAAGCGATGGGTTTCTCGCTGAATAATCTTTCGCTTTTCGGGATGGTGCTGGCGATCGGGATCGTGGTGGACGACGCGATCGTGGTGGTGGAGAACATCGAGCGGTGGATCGAGCGCGGCTATTCGCCGCGGGAGGCGGCGTACAAGGCGATGGACGAAGTGACCGGCGCGGTGATCGCGATCGCGTTCGGGCTGACGGCGGTATTCGTGCCGGTGGCATTCGTGAGCGGAATCACCGGGCAATTCTACCGCCAGTTCGCGCTGACGATCGCCGTTTCGACCCTGCTGTCGGCGTTTAATTCGCTGACGCTCAGCCCTGCGATGGGCGCGCTGCTGCTGCGGCCGCGAGACGCCAAACCCGATCTGTTTACCCGGGTGCTGAACACGTTGCTCGGCTGGTTTTTCCGCGGGTTCAACCGCGCGTTGGGGTGGGCGACCGCCGGTTATGCGACATTCGAACGCGGCGTACTGCGAGTCGCCATCGTGGCATTGCTGATCTACGTCGGGCTGCTGTACGTGACTTACCGTGGATTCAAAGCGGTCCCGACGGGCTTCATTCCGACGCAGGACACGGGCTATCTGATCGTCAATCTCCAGATGCCCGACGCGGCGTCGTTCGACCGCACCGACCGGGTCATCCGACGGCTGGCCGAGATCGCCAATAAAACCGATGGCGTCCGCGACACGTTTGCGATTACCGGTTACTCGATCCTGACCGGCACCAACCAGTCCAACGCCGCGGCGATGTTCGTCGTGCTCAACGACTTCAAAGATCGCGTCGGACATCCTGAGCGCTCGGCCAACGTGATCACGGGCAAGCTGATGGGAGCATACAGCCAGGTGCAGGACGGATTCGCCCTGGTTTTCCCACCGCCTCCGGTGCGGGGAATCGGAACGGCGGGCGGGTTCAAGATGCAGGTGCAGGACCGCACGGGGCTGGCGACCCCGCAGGAACTTCAGAGCATCACCGACAAATTGATCGGCGAGGCGCGGAAAAACCCCCAGCTCCAGCAGCTCTTCACCAGCTTTCGCGCCAACGTTCCGCAGCTCTACGTGAACGTCGATCGAACCAAGGTGAAATCGGCCGACGTCAGCATCACCGACGTCTTCAACACGTTGCAGGTTTATCTCGGCAGCCTGTATGTCAACGACTTCAATTTCCTGGGCCGGACGTACCGGGTGATGGCGCAGGCGGATGCTTCAGATCGGGCGCGGGCGCAGGACATCACGGTGCTCAAGACGCGAAACCGGGCGGGCAAGATGCTGCCGCTGGGGGCGGTGGTGGACGTGAAGGACACGACCGGGCCGGACCGGATCAACCGCTACAACCTGTACCAGTCCGCCGAGATCAACGGCGCCGCCCTGCCCGGCGTCAGCACGGGGCAGGCGATCCAGAGCATGGAGGCGCTGGCCGCCCAGTTCCTTCCCCGGGGCTACAACTACGAGTGGACGGAGCTTGCGTTTCAGGAAAAGGCGGCGGGAAACACGGCGCTGTTCATTTTCCCGTTGTGCATCCTGTTCGTTTTCCTGACGCACTCGGCGGAATACGAGAGCTATGCGCTTTCGTCGGCGATCATTCTCATTGTTCCCATGTGCCTGTTGTGCGGGATTGCCGGGGTGGCGCTGCGACACATGGACAACAATATTTTCACCCAGATCGGGTTTGTCGTGCTCGCCGGGCTGTCGGCCAAGAACGCGGTGTTGATCGTCGAGTTTGCCAAGCAGCAGCAGGAGCGCGGGCTCAACGCGCGCGACGCGGCGATCGAGGCCGCCCGGCTGCGTCTGCGCCCGATCCTCATGACCAGCTTCGCCTTCATCCTCGGCGTCGTTCCGCTGGTTCGCGCCACCGGCGCCGGCTCGGAAATGCGTCAGGCGCTGGGAACGGTGGTTTTCTTCGGCATGCTCGGGGTGACGTTTTTCGGACTTTTTCTCACGCCCGTTTTCTACGTGACGATTCGCCGGCTGACGGGCAAGTTCGTTCTGAAGCCCGAACCGGCCGCAGGACGCGAGGGCCACGGCAATTCCGAGCCCGCCGCCCATGGCACCGACGGCGATGCTTCGCCCGCCCACACCCCGGCGGCGGCCGCCGGGAAGTCGGCGCCGGGTTGAGGCTCCGCTCGCCGACTTACTTCACAAGCTGACTGAGCTTGAAGATGGGGAGGATGATGCTCATGGCGATGAAGCCGACGATGCCGCCCATGAGCACGATCATCATCGGTTCGATCATCGCGGTGACGGTCTTGATGACGGATTTGAGTTCCTTGGCGTAGAACTCGGAGACCTGGTCGAGGACTTCGCCGAGCTTACCGGATTCTTCGCCGGCCCCGATCATCTGGACGACGGCGCGGGGGAGCAGGGGGCTTTTGGCCAGGGGCATGGAGATCTTCTTGCCCTGCTTGACGGCGGAGAAGACGGCGCGCCACATGCGGCGGTACAGCGCATTGCCGCTGATGTCGGCGGTAATGGCGATGGTATCGAGGATGGGGACGCCGGCATTCACGAGCTGGCCCATCGTGTGAAGACTGCGGCTGATGTAGAGGGCACGGAACATTCGCTTGAAGATCGGGACGGTGAGCTTGACTTTGTCGAACCAGAGCCGTCCCCAATCGGTCTTGAGCATGAGGTAGAAGCCCCACGCCGCCGCGACGACGCCGAAGACGATCAGGTACCAGTACCCGATCAGGAACGCCGAGAGGAACAGCAGGAACTTGGTCGGCGCCGGCAGGGCTTCTTCCTTACCCTGGAACAGCACCATAAATCGCGGGAGCACGAAGACGAGCAGGAAGATGGTGGTGCCGGTGGCCATGAAACCGATGATCAAGGGATAGATCATCGCGCCGACCACCATGCTGCGGGTTTCGATCTGCTGGGCGAGATAGCCGGCGACGCGGTCGAGCATGCGACTGAAGCCGCCGGACAATTCCGACGCCTTCACCATGTTGATGTAGAGCGGCGAGAACGTCTTGGGATACCGCATCAAGGCGTCGGAGAACTGCTTGCCGCTCTCGACGTCCTTTTTCATCTGCACGAGCATGGCCCGAAACTTGGGGTTGGGGATCTGGTCGGAGATGCCTTCGATGGCGGCGCGGATGCTGATGCCGGCGCGGATCATGACGGCGAGCTGGCTGGTGAAGTTCTGCACTTCCTTGGCGCTGGGGCCGAAGTTGACGGAGAAATTGACGCGTCCCTTGCGGCCGACGGACTCGACAGGGGTGAGCGAGAGAATGTACTCGCCACGGGCGCGGAGCTGCTCGGAGGCCGACTTGAGGTCGGCGGCCTGAATATGGCCGGCAGTCACCTTGCCGTTCGCTCCACTGGCCTCGTAGCGATAAGTAGGCATAAGTCTCCAATTGCTGATTGCTGATTTCTGATTGCTGATTCAGGTCTTCCAATCAGCAATCAGCAGTCAGCAATCAGCAATTCCTCCGTCACGCTGCCAAAGCGCGCTCCAGCTTCTCGGGGTGCGCGGCCTGGGCGATGGCGTCCTCGCGGGTAACAAATCCGTTCACGAACAGTTGCTTGATCGAGCTGTCCAGCGTCTGCATTCCCAGGGCGCGGCTGGTTTCGATGACGTTGGAAATCTCGAAGATTCGATTTTCGCGTATGCAGTTTCGCACGGCGGGGGTGCAGAGCATGATCTCGACGGCGGGCACCATGCCCGGCTGGTCGGCGCGTTTGAACAGCGTCTGGCTGATGACCGCCTGGAGCGTATTGGCCAGCATCGAGCGGATCTGGTTCTGCTCGTCGGCGGGATAGACGTCGATGATACGCTCGATCGTCTGCGGGGCGTTGACGGTGTGGAGCGTGCTGAAGACCAGGTGGCCGGTTTCGGCGGCGGTGATGGCGGCGCTGACGGTCTCCAAGTCGCGCATTTCGCCGACCAGGATGGTGTCCGGGTCCTGACGCAGCACGTGGCGAAGGCCGCTGGCAAAGTCGGGCACGTCGGCGCCGACCTCGCGCTGCTCGATGGCGCATTTGTTGCTGACGAACGCATATTCGATCGGGTCTTCCAGTGTGATAATGTGGCCTTGTTCGCGACGGTTGACCGCGTCGACCATGGCCGCCAGCGTCGTGCTTTTGCCCGAGCCGGTCGGCCCGGTCACGAGGATCAGCCCGCGGGGGAGATAAGTCAGACGGTTGCAGATCTCCGGCAGCAGAAGCTGGTCGATGGGACGCACCTTATCGTTGATGGTACGAAAGGCCATGGCGATGCTGTTTCGCTGCCAGTGAGCGTTGACGCGGAAGCGGCACAGTCCGGGAATCTCGTAGGAAAAGTCGGCGTCGCGCTTGACCTCGAATTCGGCCCAGCGCTTGTCGCCCAGAAGCTCTTTGCAGATTCGCATCGAGCCTTCGGGGGTGACGATGGGGAAGTCGCTGGGTTGGACCACCGTGTGAATGCGGAACAGCGGGGGCGATCCGACCATCACGTGGATATCCGACGCCTTGGCCTGAACGGCGTTGCGAAGAATGTCGTTGATGAGGCTCATAATTCTCGTCTCTGTAGGGCGGGCACGGCCCGCCGATCCAACATTCGGCGGGCCATGCCCGCCCTACCGCGTGACGCGCGTTACATCGCGTTCTCCGTCACCCGCAGGATTTCATCGACCGTCGTAAGGCCCTTGATTACCTTATCGAACCCATCTTCCCGCAACGTAACCAGGCCGCGTTCGCGGCAAAGTTTGCGCAGATGGTTTACATCGGGGTTTCGTGTCACCATGTCGCGGAGCGAGTCGTCCATGACGAGCATTTCATAGATGCCAAGTCGGCCGGTATATCCGGTCTTTCGGCAGCGGTCGCATCCCTTGCCGTTGAACATCTTTTCCGCCCTGAAGCCCTGGAGCGTGAGGAACTCGCGCATCTCGTCGCTGGGCTGATACTCGTCCTTGCACTGCGTGCAGATCTTGCGGACCAGGCGCTGGGCGAGGATGGCGTTGACGGCGGAGCTGATCAGGTAGGGCTCGACGCCGATGTTGATGAGTCGCGTGATCGACGCCGGGGCGTCGTTGGTGTGCAGGGTGCTGAGCACCAGGTGGCCGGTGAGCGACGCCTGCACGGCGATGTTGGCCGTCTCCATGTCGCGAATTTCGCCGAGCATCACGACGTCGGGGTCCTGACGAAGCAGACTGCGCAGGGCGGCGGAGAAGGTCATGCCGATCTTCTCGTGCACCTGAACCTGCGTAGCGACGGCGAGGTGGTATTCGATCGGGTCTTCGACGGTGCTGATGTTCAGCTTGTTGCCGTCCATCTGGCGGAGCGAGGAGTAGAGCGTGGTGGTCTTGCCCGAGCCGGTCGGGCCGGTGACCAGCAGGATTCCGTGCGGCTGGTCGATCTGCTTTTTCCAGATCGTCAGCGCGTTCTCGCTGAAGCCAAGGTCGTTGAGCTCGACGCTGATGGACTTATTGTCCAGGATACGCATCACGCACTTTTCGCCGTAGGGCGTGGGGAGGGTGCTGACGCGGAGGTCGATCTTTCGCCCGTGGATCATGGCGCGGATGCGGCCGTCCTGGGGCAGGCGGCGCTCGGCGATGTCCAGGTTGGACATGATCTTGATGCGGGAGATCACGGAAGCCTGCATCGCGTGGGGCGGGGCCATCGCCTCGAAGAGAACGCCGTCAATGCGGTAGCGAATCTTCAGCGCCTTTTCCTTGGGTTCAATGTGGATGTCGCTGGCACCCTGCTTGAGCGCGTCGAACAGCAGGTAGTTGACGAAGCGGATGACCGGAGACTCGTTTCCAATCTTCTCGAGGTCGGTGACCTCGTCGGTGACTTCCTTGACGAGCTGGACCTCGTCCTCGGACATGTCCTTGATGATCTCGTCGACTTTGATATCGGTGTTTGCCGCGGTGAGCTGCTCGACGATGCGGCCGATATCGAGGCCGGCAACGGCGACGGCGCGGACTTCGCGGCGGGTCTTGCGGCGGACCTCGTCGAGCATGAATATGTTGGCCGGGTCGGCCATGCCCAGCACCAGCGTGTTTCCCTCGAACCGCATCGGAAGCACGAGGTTCTTGCGGATGTCGTCCAGCGGGAGCAAGCCAAACGCTTCTGTGTTGATCTGCGCCTTCTCCGGGACCTCGTAGGGCATGCCCAGCGTCTCGGCCAGGGCCGAGAGGATCTGCCCCTCGGTGGCGGCGTTCATGGTCAGCAGGATCTGGGGGAGGGTCTTGCCGGGCGTCTGGGCGGCTACCTTGCGGGCCTGGTCCAGCTGCTCCTCGGTGATGTGCCCGCGCTCCAGAAGCAGGGCTTCGACGCTCTTTTTGCTCAGCGCGGTCTTGGGCTCCCAGAGGGACTGGAAATCCGCGGTGGGATCGCAGGCGCTGGCGTCGGTGGTCCTGCGGGCAAAACTCGGATCGGGTTGGGTTGCGGTCTTACGTCCGAACATGCGTTCTCTCTCTTCCCTTCGGCCCGGGCATGTCGCCCGCCCCGTGACTTTGCATCTACGGCACGGACTTCACTTCTCCATCGGCACTTCGAATCGATACTTTCCGCTGGAGACGACGATCGCATTGGCGGTGATGCGGTCGATCCTGAGGATTCCGATCTGCTGGCCTTCCTTGTAGAGGGTGTTGTTGATCATGCAGGCGCGGTACTTGGAGCCGCGGATGATCGATTGCACCTTGATTTCGGCGACGGCGTCGGCGGCCTGCTTGTGCAGCTCCTGCTCCTTCTCGTCGTCCTTGGAGGAGTTGGCGGTGACCGGCTGGTCGGCCTTGGGGGCAAGCTCGCGGAACGGATTGGAGCGCAGCGACGCAAGAGGGATCTGGGTACGGCCCGGATAAGAGCGGAACTGCTTGACGATCTTCTCCGTCTCCTTGAGGGTCTG
The DNA here is from genome assembly GCA_035483795.1 of Tepidisphaeraceae bacterium. Lineage (GTDB taxonomy): Bacteria > Planctomycetota > Phycisphaerae > Tepidisphaerales > Tepidisphaeraceae > DASXMX01. Next base: position 16,648 of record DATHPP010000390.1, read on the forward strand.
CTTCATGATGTTGATGTTGCCGCTGTCCAGGAACTGCTTGATCTGGCTGCCGCCGTCGTTGGGCGCCATGGCTCCCTGGGCGGATTCCGGCGCCCCGCGGAAGTAGACAAACCAGATGACGATGGCGGCGACGGTGAGAAGGCCGCCCAGGATGGCCAGGCTCCTGTTGTTGGATTTTGGCAGATCGCCGGCGACGAGCGTGGGATCGAACTCGTCACCGCCACCGAGGGCGGGCACACCGGCGCCGTCGTCGGCGTGCTCGCTGGAGGTCGTGTCTTGTGTATCATCGTAGCTCATAACGGCTCCGTGTCGGTCGCCTTGTGGTCAGTGGTATTACCGCTCGCCCGTTTTACCCGCGTGCTACATCGAGCTGGCGGTCGCGCCGCCGTCGGCGGGCTCGAAGAAGATGTTGAGGCTGAGGGTCGCCTGCATCTGCCCGTCATGCTCCGAGATTTTGGTGAGCGTCATGTCGGTCACCCGCATCAAACGCGGCAGCTTCTCCAGCTGCTGCATGAAGAGGTAGAACCCGGTGAAGTCGCCGGCCAGGCTCATCTCGATCGTCTGCTCGCTGTAGTTGGCGGTTCGCTCGGTCTTCCCGCTCTTGATCGTCTTGGCCTGGAGAGAGTTGGCCTCGGCCATTTTCCAGACCTGGGCCAGGATGGTCTCGACTTCCTTCTCCTGGGGGAGCTTGGACTCGAAGAACTGGACGGCGTCCTGAAGCTCCTTGATCTTGCGGTTGATGTCGTCGATGCCGGCGGTAGAGCGCTCCAGGTCCGCCAGCGCCCGCTGGCGGTCCTCGATTTCGCGGACCAGCTCGGCGTCGTGGTTCATGATCGGCTGGGCCCACATAAAGTAGAAGCCCGCTCCTCCGCCGGCGATAACCAGCACACAGATCCCGATTCTCAGTAAGACTTTCATGCCCATGGCCGTGTCCTCTTAATGGCTGCCGTGGTTGCGTTCAGTTATTTGCCCAGCTCGACCGCCGCGGTCTTGTCGTCGTGGACCTCCGCTTGCGGGTTGAGCATCATTTCAATCTGCCACTTGCGAAGCTGCGGCGCCTTTTCGTCCTTGGGCCGATCGCTCTGCTGCGGCTGGTAAACGTCGCTGATGACCAGGTTGACGCTGGAGAACAGCGTGCTATGGCTCAGATGGGTCATCAGCTGCGCAACCTGGACGTCGTCGTTGGCAATTCCGGTGATGGTGAGCTTGACGTCGTAGCGGGGCGCCGCGACGGCGTTGGCGTCCTGTTCCTGGGCGGCCTTGTGCTGCGCGAAGGAGCTTTGCGGGGCGGCGCCGGTGTCCTGGTGCAACGACGAGTGCATGATCACGTCCAGCAGCGAGACGCCGGTCGGCAGCGAGTTGGTGATTTCCGCCAGGACGTTGCTCCTGGGGATCTTCTCGACCAGCGAGGCGGCCAGCTCGGCGTGATGGACGACTTCGCGCTGCTTCTCGTGCATCCGCTTGACCTGCTCGATCTTGCGGGCGGCGTCGAGGTACTTGTTGTCGACTTCGGAGAAGGCCGCCTCGACCCGGGCGTTGGCGCCGCGAAGCAAAGTGAACGCACAGGCGATGCCGCCTCCGGCAAGCAGCAGCAGCGCCGCGCACACGACGTTTGCCCGTCGAGTGTATTTCTTCTCGATGTAGTCTTCGGGCAGGAAGCTGAGTTCATTCGGTGCAGTCATGGGACGTCCTCTGTTCTGGGGTGATGATTTCTCAGTTGGCCGGTACCTCGGCCATCGGCCCCATGCTCAGGCCGATGGCGATTGCCCAGGCGGGCTGCGGGCGCCGACGGTCGATGCCGGCCTCGATCCCCACGTCGCTATCCTTGTTGATTCGCGTCATCGGGTCCCCGATTTGGGCTGCGATCCCGAGGCTTCGGGCGATCTGCTGGCAAAGTCCGCGCTGGTTGGCTTCTCCGCCGATGAACACCATCCGTTGCACCGGCTGATTGGGGAAAGTCGTTTCGTAATAACGCCGGCACAGCGACAATTCCTCGACGAGCCGGGTCACCGGTTCGTGGCAGGACAGTTCGACCCGTTGACGTTCCTCTGTGGGAACAAGCTGCGAGGCGTTTTCGGGCTGGGCGGCGGCGGCCGGGGCCGCGGTTGGCCGGACTTCGCCAGCCGGCGACACGGGCGCGTGGCTTTTTTCCGCCGCCGCGACGGCGGCGCTCAGCAGCGCAAAGCTGTTGTCGTCGCGAGGAACCGCGGGCACTCCGGCAGGGGCTGGCTGCGGACTCTCCTGGGCTACGACCTCTTCCTCTTCGGCGAGTTTTGCCCGCATCACTCTGGCCTGTTCCAGGGGAATCTGCATCGCGGATGCGACCGCCCGGCTGAAATGCTCGCCCCCGATCGGAACGGCGCGGGCGAAACGGATGCGGCCTCCCTGAGTGATGATCGCGCGGGTGGCCGTGCAGCCGATGTCCGCGAACAGCGTTGCGGTGTCGAAATCGGCTTTGCGGCGGTAGATTCTCGAAAAGCAGTCGAGCACCGCCTTGGGTTCAACGTTGATCCCGGCAACGTCGAGGCGGGCCTTGGCGGCGGAAGCGATCAACTGCTCGACCAGGTCTTTCCGCGCCGCCATCACGATCACTTCGAATTTCGGTTCCTGATCGTGAAAAATCTCCCCGGCGATGATGTGGCGGAGCACGGCCTGCGTGGGGTCGAACGGCACCTTGCCGCGAATCTCCCACGGCAGCGCCTTCTTGAGCCCCTCCTCGTCCATCTTGGGCAGGCGCAGGTGCTGGATGTGCATCATCGACGCCGGCATGTTCAACGCGACCCGGCGCCCGCGAAAATTCCCTTGCGCCAGCAACTCCCGCACGTTGTCGACGAAGAAGTTGAATCGGGAAATCGGCTCGTTCCGGACGTGCGGCGGGACCCCGGCGCTGGCGGCGGCGACCAGCCGGTATTCACCGTCCACCGGTTCCACCTGCGCCAGGCGAAGGCAGTCACTGCCGAAGTCCACCCCGATCGGACTGGACGGCGTGCTGAACCAGCTCTGGACAAAGTATCGCATCCGGGCCTCCGAAACCCACTTTGGCTAAAAACTTCAAGATGCCTTGGGTTCTATCGGTGGCGCGGAAGGGCGCGCTTAGGAGAGATGGGCGATTCTCGGATTCAGTCCGATTCGCTCGCGTCCAAGAATTCGGCCGATACCGCGTCGGCAACATTGAGACCGGCGTCGGTGAGCACGACCGCCTGCCCATCATCGCGGACCAGACCAAGCCGCGTGAGCCGCTCGATTGGCTCCGGGAACAGCGCGCTTGCATCAAGACCGATGCGGGCGGAAAACGTCTCAAAGTTTAACCCCGAGGCCAGGCGGAGCATGAGCATGGCCAGTTCCCCGGCCCGCATCACCGGCGAAAGTTGCTCGACGTCCGTCGCGGGCAGGCGGTTGGATGCGATCGCCGCCTCCCACTCGCCCAGGTGCGGGCGATTGCGCCAGCGCCGTCCTTCGAGATGTGATGCGGCGGAGGGACCCAGGCCCAGGTAGTTGCCACCGGTCCAGTAAACCAGGTTATGCCGGCACTGGTCACCGGGAAGGGCAAAGTTGCTGATTTCGTACGCCGGCATTCCGGCGCGGGCCAAGCGGTGGCGCGTGTGATGCATCATCTCCAGCTCGAGCGTTTCATCCGCTGGTCGGACCAGCCCGAGTCGTTTCTTGACTGCCATCGGCGTGTTCGGCTCGTAGGTCAGGCCGTAGCACGATAAATGGGACGTGCCCAGCGACAGTGCCTGCTCGAGAGAATCGGACCAGCTCTCCAGGCTCTGGCCCGGCACGGCGTAGATCAGATCGAGATTCAGCCGGCCAAACCCGGCGCGACCGGCCAGCTCGATGCTTCGCGGAACGTCGGCGGGATCATGCCTGCGCTCCAGCGTTGCCAGCTCGCCCAAGTTGAAGCTTTGGGCCCCGAAGCTGAGACGGTCGACGCCGTGCCCGCGGAGCATCTGACAATATTCCAGATTCGCGGTGGCAGGATTGACCTCGACCGTCCATTCCTGGACGCCGGACAGATCGATCCGTTCTTTCAGCCCCTTCAGGAGCCGATCCATCGATTCGAGCGGCAAGAGACTCGGCGTGCCGCCTCCGAAGAAAACCGTCTGCGGCTTCAGCAATTCGCTGGACCGTGATTCGTGCCACTGCTCGGTCTCTGACAGGAGCAGGTCGACAAACCGGCCCATTCGTTGCGGTGCCTGCCTTGTAATGCTGTAAAAATCGCAGTAATGGCACTTGTGAACACAGAACGGAACGTGCACGTACAATCCCTCGATCGGCGCGGGTGGCAGATGCGCAAGCTCCCATCCGGGAAGCGGCGGTGAAGGCTGTGCCGTGAATTCGGGGGGATGCACATGGGCATTGTATGCGCCAGGGTTGAAAACCGGCTTGGCAATCGGCTTTAGGCCCACTAAAGTAATCGCCGCCCGTTTCCCCGCGATCGGTCGAGCGGGAAGAAATGGCAGCCAGACGGGAAGGCAGCGGACGATGCAGGAAGCGAGCACCAAACGAATCTACGACATCCACTCGATGTTTTATGATGCGACGTTTGGACGGCTCGTGGCCCGCCGGGTGGCGCGGGCGATCTCGCACATGAACATCGCCTCCGATGACCGGGTCCTGGATCTGGGCATCGGGACGGGCATGTCGCTCAATTTTTATCCGCTCGATCGCGGCCGAATCGTGGGGGTCGATCTGTCCAGCGGAATGCTCCGCGAGGCGCGGAAGAAGATTCGCGAGCAGGGGCGCCAGAACGCCTCGGTTTTTCAGGCCGACGCGATGAGATTGCCGTTCGCTGACAACTCCTTCGACCACGTGTTCATCAGCCACGTGATCAGCGTCGTGAGCGATCCATGCCGGCTCGTCGAGGAAGCTCAGCGCGTAGCCAAGCCCGGCTCGCGGATCGTCATCGTCAACCACTTTCAATCCACCAACCGCTTCATCGCCCTGTTCGAGAAATGGCTTTGCCCGCTCTGCACCAAGCTCGGTTGGCGAAGCGACCTGGTCCTCCAGGACCTGATTCGCCAGACCGGCGCCGAAATCGACTACCGCTACAAACTCGAAAGCATCGATTTGTGGGAAACGGTCGTGATGATGAACAATAAGTCAGCGACCGAAACCTACCGCCGGGGTACGATTGCGGCGTAGCCCGTCGCGATCTCGCCGGCCGTGACCGCATTTGGCGTGACTATTCCAAATCCTTCACGCTTTTCCTCCATACTTCGGAACGCCTTCCGCTCGCTACAACATCCGCGTCACCCGAGACGTAGCCCCAGGCGATTATTGTCCGACCATCGGGTTGGCCATAACATTCATGCGATGGTGCGACCCGCAGATACCCGCGTTGATCCCTCCTGGATCGAGGAATTCGAAGCGGCCGCACGCCGACCGCTCGAACAGCGGTTCAAGTACGCGTTCATCCGCACGTACAAGCCGGTCCTGGACGACGCCAGCTACCGGTCATTCGATTCGATGGAATCGTACCGGCAATGGTGCGAGGACAATCTTCCCAGTTGGCTCGGCTATGGCCGCGTTTGAATATCGGCAGGCGCAGGAAATCCGCGAAGCGCTGAAACGACACGGCGTGCGATACCTGTTCATTGGTAAATCTGGCGCCATCCTTCTTGGCTTCCCAGATACAACTCAGGATGCAGATCTGTTTGTTGACCGGGCCCCTTCGAATGCAAACGCGCTCGTCGACGCACTGGTCGAACTGGGCTTTATCTTGACGGATGATCAATCGAATGACATCCGCCGCGGCAAGGATTTCATACAGCTCAAAAATGGGCCATTTGATCTCGATCTGGTTTTCGCGCCTGATGGCATCGAGCGTTTTGAGGATGCCTGGAGGCGCCGCGTCGATGTGGAAGGATTCCCCGTTTGTCACCCCGATGACATCATCGCCAGCAAGGAGGCGGCCAATCGCGTCAAGGATCGTGAGGGGCTTCCCCGGCTGATTGCCTTTCGCGATTATTGGCTGGCCCATCGACAATTCTAATTGCCGTTGACAGCCGTTTTGTGGCCGATCCCCGCACAGCCGGATTAAACGGACACTCAATTCTGGATGACGTATGCGTCCCCGTTCATTTGCACCTCACGGGCCGGCGGGCGGATGACGATGTGTCAATGTCCCGGCATTTGTTGGCCGGCCAGGAGGTTGCGCTGGTGGGGAGATCAATTGTTTTCTCTGCACTGATTGTCGCGTCGGTTGCCTGTGCGAGCTTTGCCGCCGAGCAGCAGACTTACACGTTTCGGCAGCGTTACATCGAAGGCCAGTCCTACAATTGCCTTTACAGCTCCAACGTCAACATCGACTTCGAGCGCAGCTATCGCGGGACCGTCATCGACCGGGCGAGGCTGGCGGATGCACTTCAACAGAAAGGCCTCATCACGATTTTGCAGACCGCCGACGGAATCCCGATCTCGCAGCGGATCGCCGTCGATAAGTCCAGCGGGGAATTCTACCAGTTCAGCGGTCAGGTCCCGTCGCAGGAATATGTGAAGCTGGCGGGCAAGACGGTGGACGTGACGCGACAGCCCGGCGACTTTACTACGTTTAAAATCGACGGCTACGACGATCCGCGGGCACGCAGCGAGCTGACGATGTGGCTTGGCCGCGACGACGATCTCTATCCCAATCACCCCGTCAAGCTGAAGGAGAAATGGGACCTGAGCCGTTCGATGGGGCACGCGTTTCTCCTGGGCGACGACCAGCAGACGATCGCGTTTGGCAAACTGGTCGCTGTCCAGACGATTTACGGCCGGCCGTTCGCGCAGGTTATGGTGAGCATGGCGGTCGTCGGCACGCTCCGCAAAGCGAAGAACATTCACATGGAACTCCAGGCGGAAGGGACGGCGATGGTCGATCTTCAGAGCGGCCGCGTCGCCCGAATGGACCTCAAGGGTGAGGTCGAGGCATCCGGGCCGGTGCAGGTGGGACTGGTTGGCGGAGGGACGGCGACCGTCAACTCCGTCGGCACGGGCAAAATCGAGGTGCACGAGATTTCTGTCGCCGTCCAACCCAAAACCGCGACCGCCGCGGCAAAGTAAGCCGGGCGACCGGACCCGTCCGTTCAACCCATGGTTCTTCGCCCGTCATGCAAATTTCCGCGATGACGCTCCGCGCGGAACCAGGTAAAATCCTTTCGGCGTTACCGGGCTGGCGGCGCTGCTGCCTTATCTGGTCGACCAGCTCACACCCAACGGCGCCATGCCCGAACCGGACATGCTTGAGAAGGCGTTGCGGCTTTCAAATCGAAATGGGTAAACTGACAGTTTGCCAAAGGAGACGCATATGAGGCCGTTCATCGGATTGGCGCTCTGCGTCGTTGTGCCGGGCGTGGGAATTGTTGCCGGATGCAATAAGGAAGACGTCAAGAGCACGGAGCAGAAGACCGAGCAGGCGACACAGAACGCGGTCGACAAAACGAAGGAGGCCGCAAAGGAGGCCAGCGATAAAATGGCTCCAACGCTTCAGAAGGCCGAGGACAAAAGCAAAGAGATCGCCAACGAGGCGATGGACAAGACGAAGCAGGCCACCACTCAGGCGACGGACAAAGCAAAAGAGTTGGGAAAATCGATCACCAGTAAGTAAATGAGGTTTTGACGCCGAAGGGAAGGAGCGTTTCCATGAAAGGTGCAATTTCCGTGCTGGTCGCAACGATGTTGTACATCGGATCGGCTTCTTGTCAGTCGCACCACGAGGAGGGCGTGACCAGTTCGTACCACGCGCAGTGGACGAACGTCGCCGCCGACACGAAGACCACCACCGACGCCGCCAAGGCCGTCCTCGAAGGTGAAAGCCTCAAGGATGTCAAGGCCTCATCGACCGGCGTCGACGGCATGGCGGACGCGAAGAAGGCGGACGGCACTGGTGTCCACGTCGCCATCAACAAGACCGACACCGGCAGCCAGGTCTCCGTCACGGTGGGCACTTTGGGCGATCCGGCCTATGGCGCTGAGTTGGCCAAGAAGATCAAGGACAAGGCCGAAGGCCATTAAACGTCCGGCCAATCGTCAAAGCGGCTGCCGCGCGTTAACCTGAGTCAATGCGAACGGCAACGGCTCGGGCTGCGCTGCTGAGCTGCGTAGCGATCCTGCTGGGGGTTTTTGTACGGGTTTCCCCGGCGCAAACGACGCGGCCGGCGGAAATCGATGTCATCCTCTGGTTTGACACCGAGGATTATCTGTTGCCGGCAGACGACGACGCTGCCAAGAGGCTTGCCGAGCTGCTGTCGCAGCGCCACATCCGCGCGACCTTCAAGGTGGTGGGCGAGAAGGCGCGCGTGCTGGAGCGGCGCGGGCGGCACGACGTTATCGCGGCGCTCAAAGAGCACGAGATCGGCTACCACGCCAACTTTCATTCGGTGCATCCGACCCCGACCGAATACCTGGCCGATTGCGGGCTGCTGGACGGGATGGAGGAGTTTGTCCGCCGGGAAGGTCCGGGGGCGGCGGACGTGCGCCGCATCTTCGACGTGCCGACGCTGGTCTGCTACGGGCAGCCGGGCTCCTCCTGGGCGCCGCAGGCAATAGCCGCTTTGGGTGCGTGCGGCATTGGATACTCTGCTGTCCCATGTTATCTCGATTCCGGCCATCACGTCGGCTTTGGGGACCGGCCGTTCTGGTACGCCGGCGCCCTCAACGTCTACGACATGGGGAAAAACGAAACGCGGATGGACCTGTGGGCCGAGGATGGGCTGGAACGCGGTGAAAAATCCTTCGCCTCGATTGCCGATCGGCTTGCCACCGAAGGCGGAGGTTTGATCAGCATCTTTTACCATCCCTGCGAGTGGGTGCATCAGGAGTTTTGGGACGGCGTGAATTTTCGCCGGGGCGCCAACCCTCCTCGTGAGCAGTGGCGTCCGCCGCCCCAAAGGCCGATGGAAGAGACGGACCTGGCATTTGCCCGGTTTGCGCAATACGTCGATTTCATGCGCGTGCGTCCCGGCATTCGGTTCGTCACCGCCCGCGACTTGCCCGAGCTTTATCCCGATCCTTTGCGATCAGACGGCGCATCCGAAGCGCAGCTCCTGGAATTGGCCGGTCGAATCCTCGCTCCGGACTCAAAAGGCTTGGACGACCAGCGGATTGGCTCGGAGATCTTCTCGCCCGCTGATCAGTTTGCCCTGCTGGCATTTGCCGTCGCCCGCGGCATCGATTCTCCTGGGGCCACGGGAGTAGTTCGAGTTCGGCCCGGTCTTCTAGGCCCCGATTCTGTCGCCCCGGCGCCGACCGTTGCCCGCGTCATACCCTGGCCGGCGTTCCGGGATGCGACGCGGGACGTGCGAGACTTTTTGCAGAATTCCCAGCGGATCCCGGCTCGCGTCTTTATCGGCGCCGATTCGATTCCACCGGCCGATTTCGTGCCCGCGATGGCAGCGGCGTACGTGGCGATGCTAGAGTCGCATCAGACGCCGCAGTCGGTGGCACTGCCGTCGGGCATCGAGGTTCTGACCATGCGGCACGTCGCCCCAGACACGCCGGGCTTGTTCGGCGGCTGGATCATTCACAAGCAAGGCTTTCGCGCCCCTAAGGTGGTCGAGCAGGCCCGCCTTCAGGCATGGACCCTCAAGCCCGCTTTGCGCCGCGATTGACGCCGGATTGAGTCGCGGGTGTTTCGACTGTATTTTGGGAGGTTTGCAACGAAGGCAGACGAGAACTTGCGCATTACCGACCTTCGCAAACAGGAATTCCGCCGCGTTTTGCTGATCAAGCCGTCGGCGGTGGGGGACGTGATTCACACCCTGCCGGTCCTGGAGAAGCTGCGCCGGCGTTACCCGTCGGCGCGGATCGACTGGATGCTGACGCCGCAGAACGCCGAGCTGATCCGCGGGCATCCGGCGCTGTCAAACGTTGTTCTTTTCGAGCGCCAGGCGTACGGCCGGATATGGAAGGACTGGTCGAGCCCGTCAGACCTCCTGCGCATGCTCACGGGCCTGCGCCAAACGCAATACGACTTGGTGATCGACCTCCACGGCCAGTTTCGCTCCGCGTGTTTCGCGCTGGCGACGGGGGCGCACACGCGGATCGGTTTCGATCGCCCGCGCCGCCGCGTGCGCCGCGCCGGGCGGGCGCTGCCCGAGGGCGCTTTCGACCACGCCTGGCAGGGCGCGCGCGAGCTGTCCTGGATGGCCTATACCCATCGCATCCCGATTCCGACTCTGGATGCGCACGCGATCGACCGGTATCTGTGGGTCGGCGAAATGCTCGATTTGCCCACGGGCGCGCCCAGGTTCGATCTGCCGGTGTCGTTCGAGGCGCAGAATCGGATTGACCAGCTGCTGGCGGAGCATGCGGTTGAGGGCAAACCCGTGGCGGTGCTGACGCCGGGCTCTGTATGGGAAACCAAGCGATGGCGTGCCGGCGGGTTTGCGGATGTGGGACGACACTTCATCGAGTCGGGCTGGACGGTCGTGCTGGCGGGCTCGCCCAGGGACCGGGAGGCATGCCGCGAGGTCGCGGTTCAGTGTGAAAGCGCCGTGGACCTGTGCGGGCTGACTTCGTTGTCCGACCTGGCAGCGCTGATGCGCCGGGCCGAACTCTGCATCGCCAACGACTCGGGACCATTGCACCTGGCGGCGGCGCTGGGAACGCCGCTGGTCGCGATCTTCGGCCCGACCGATCCGGTGTGGGTCGGCCCGTACGAGCAACTGGACGCGGTCGTGCGCGCCGGCGTGGCGTGCTCGCCCTGCTATCTCCGACAGCTCCGCCAATGCCGATACAACCACGCCTGCATGCGCGAGGTGACCGCCGAGATGGTCATCCAACGGGCAGAGCGCGTCCTCTCCTCGCGAAGACCGGAGTTGTGGCACCGGCTTTCAGCCCGTGCAGACGACACTCGTCTGAGTACGACCCGACCATGAGAAGCACATGAAGCCAAGAAGCGTTCTAAGCGGGCGGAGTTTATTTCTCGCGTTGACCCTATGCGCGCTCAGCCATGCGCAAACGACTCGTCCCCGTCCGCCGGGAAACACGCTTCCCCGCAACGTGATCACACCGGCCCAGGCTTACCTGCGGGAGAACTATACGAAGTACGAGTACAGGATTCCGATGCGCGATGGCGTGAAGCTGTTCGTCGCGGTCTACGCTCCCAAGGACAACTCGCAGACCTATCCCATCCTGCTGACGCGCACCCCTTACGGATGCAAGCCGTACGGAGAGGACCTGTACCCGGAGCCGGCCGGACCGTTGGATTATTACGCCAGGGAAAGATTCATCTTCGTTTTCCAGGACGTTCGTGGCCGCTACGCGTCGGAAGGCCGGTTCGTGCACATGCGCCCGCAGAAGGACGTGAAAAACGGCCCCAACGACATTGACGAGAGCACCGACACATGGGACACGATCGATTGGCTCGTCAAGAACGTCCCGAACAACAACGGCAAGGTTGGAATGATGGGGATTTCGTATCCGGGCTTCTACACCGCCGCGGGGATGATCGATTCCCACCCGGCCCTCAAGTGCGCCTCTCCGCAGGCGCCGGTCACCGACTGGTTCATCGGCGACGATTTCCACCACAACGGCACTTTCTATCTGCCGCACGCATTCGGGTTTCTCTCGGGCTTCGGGCAGAAACTGGACGATCCGACGCGGCAGACGCCCAGTGCTTTCGATTACAAAACCCCCAACGGCTACGAGTTCTATCTGAACCTCGGACCCCTGGCCAACGCCGACAAGCTCTACTTCCACGGCAAGATCGAGTTCTGGGACGATCTGATGGAGCACGGCAGCTACGACGATTTCTGGCAGGCACGCAACCTTCGCCCGCACATTCGCAACGTCAAGGCCGCGGTGATGACGGTCGGCGGATGGTTCGACGCGGAGGACCTCTTTGGCGCGCTGGCGGTGTTTCGATCGGTCGAGAAGAACGATCCGGGCGCGCAGAACATGCTGGTCATGGGGCCGTGGTTTCACGGCGGGTGGTCGCGCGGCGACGGAGATCACCTGGGTAACGTCAACTTCTTCTCCAAAACTTCGGAATTCTATCGCCAAAACATCGAGCTGCCGTTTCTCAGGCGTTTCCTCAAGGGCGACACGAAATTCGACATGCCCAAGGCATATGTGTTTGAGACCGGCACGGATCAGTGGCGTCGATATGGTTCGTGGCCGCCCAAGGGCGCCCGGCAGCGGGCGCTCTACCTTCGTGCCGGCGGCAAGCTCTCGTTTGACGCGCCGTCCGGCGAGGACGCCGCGTTTGATGAGTACGTCAGCGATCCGGCCAAGCCTGTTCCATACGTTCCCAATATCGCGATCGGCATGACCCGCGAGCACATGCTCGACGACCAACGGTTTGCCGCCTCGCGGCCGGACGTACTCGTGTACCAGACCGACTTGTTGGACCAGGACATGACGATCGCCGGTCCGTTGAGCCCGCATCTGGAGATATCGACCAGTGGCACCGACTCCGACTTTGTCGTGAAGCTAATCGATGTTTACCCGGGTGATTATCCCAATCCCGATCCCAATCCCACGGGAGCCGAAATGGGCGGCTATCAGCAACTGGTGCGCGGCGAGGCGTTTCGCGGCAAATTCCGCAACAGCTTTGCCAATCCCGAGCCGTTCGAGCCGGGGAAGTTAGCAAAAATCGAGTACGTCATGCCCGATGTCGATCACACGTTCCGCAAGGGCCACCGGATCATGGTGCAGGTGCAGAGCACGTGGTTCCCGCTGGTGGACCGCAACCCGCAGAAATTCTGCGACATCTACCACGCCGGGGCGGGGGACTTTCAAAAGGCGACCGAGCGCGTGTATCACTCGCCGCAGGAAAGTTCGTTTCTTCAGGTTGACGTGCTTGCGTCGCTAGCGGTGGAAAAATGACCACCGGTCTGTCGACTGGCGAGGCAAGGCGCATCGTCGTAGATTGATTTGAGCTCGTTTAGAGGGAGATTCACCGATGGCCAACCCGCAATGGAGCACGAAGCAGGATTTCAAATTTTCCGCCGGTCCGTGGAATCTGCATCCGGGGGCCGACCCGTTCGGGCCGCCGGTGCGGGCCGAGCGGGCGTTTGCCGAGAAGCTCAGAATCTTCAAGGACCTGGGCTTCGAGTACGTACAGTTTCACGACGACGACGCCGTGCCCGATGAGTTTTCGCCCGCCGACCGGCAGAAAAAGGCGCGGGAGGTCAGGAAGCTTCTCGACGATCACGGCCTCAAGGCCGAGATCTGCGCCCCGCGCCACTGGGAGCATTCGCACGGGATCGACGGGCCGGTCACCTGCAACAACGCATCCGATCGGCAGTGGGCGATCGACCGCGGCAAGCGCTGCATCGACGTGGCCCGCGAGCTGGGCACCGAGCGGTTTGTCTGGTGGCCCGCGCGCGAGGGAACCTACATTCGCGAAGCCAAGGACGCAGTCACGAGCCTGAACCGCATGCTCGAGTTCGTCAACGCGATGCTCGATTACGACAAGAGCATCCGGATTCTGGGCGAGATGAAGCCGAATGAGCCGATGGACTTGATGTACCTGCCGACGCCGGGACATTTTCTTTCGCTGGCGTACAAGTCGAAAGATCCCACCCGCGTCGGCGTGTTGATCGAGACGGCTCACTGCATTCTGGCGGGCCTGGACCCCAGCGACGAATTCGCGAATGCTCTGTTCCACGGCAAGCTCTGGGGCGTCCACCTCAATGACCAGAATGGTTTGAAATACGACCAGGACAAGGCGTTTGGATCGGTCGATCTGCGCCGCGCGTTCAATCAGGTCGACGTGCTGGTCCGCCACGGTTATGGGAAACGCGGCGAAGTCATCGGCCTTGATGTTAAGGCGATGCGCACCCAACCGGCGGAGAAATCGTTCCTGCATCTGAAGAATTCGAAGGAGATTTTCCTCGATCTAGTCGACTTGGTGCATTCAATCGACCGCAGTGCCTGGCAGGGCTACGTCGATGCGCGCGATTACGAGGGACTGGAGCGTTTCATCGTGAAGAATCTGATGGGAAGGAAGTGAGCTTCCTGTAACGCGGGTTCAACCCCTACAAGCGGAAAATCACCTTCAGGACTTCGGCAATTGAAGGACGGATTGCAGCCGGATAGCGCCAGCACGGGTTACAAACTCGTGTCACAAGGCATCGGTACGCCCGCGACACTTGCGCGGCGCACGTTGCTTGCAGAATTGCTGTTGCTGGCGCTGCCGATGGTGGCGGAGAACATCCTGCACATGTTGGTGGGGCTGACGGATGTTTATCTTGCCAGCCACCTGCCCACCCATGCCGCCCCGGCCACTGCGGCTGTCGGGTCGATCAGCTACGTACTCTGGCTCATCGGACTGATTGCCGGTGCGATCGGCACCGGCAGCACCGCGATCATCGCCCGCGCCATCGGCGCAAAACACCAATCGCTGGCCAACAGCGTCTGCGGGCAATCTGTGACGGCCGCGATCCTCACCGGAGCCCTTCTCTCGATCTTCTTTCTTTTGTTCGCGCAGCCTTGCGCGCTATTGACCGGCCTGGGCGGAGACGCGTACAGCTACGCGCTGTTTTACATTCGCATTCTGGGCCTGTCGCTGCCCTTTAGCATCCTGATGTACGCCGCCAGCGCCGCCCTCCGCGGCGCGGGCGACTCTCTCACGCCTGCGATTTCCATGATCGTCGTCGACGTGGTGAACATGGGCTTCAGCACGGCGCTGTCCCGCGGCTGGTGGGGATTCCCGGCGCTGGGCTTTCGCGGGATCGCGATCGGGACGGTGATTGCATACTTCGTGGGGGGCGTGCTGCTGTTTGTCGTGCTCCTGCGAGGGCGAGGCCGGCTTCGTTTATATACACATCGCCTGCGTCCGCACTGGCTGACGCTCAAGCGCATTTTCCGCATCGGCATTCCGAGTGGCACGGAATCGCTGCTGGCTTGGATGGCGCAGTTTCTGATCATCATCGTGATCAACCGCGCCGATCCGACGAATGTGATGGCCGCGGCGCACATCATCGCCGTGCGGGTCGAGGCGTTGAGCTATCTGGTCGGATACGCGGTTGCCACGGCGGCGGCGACGCTGGTGGGGCAGGCGCTGGGGAGGCGGGACGAGCCCCGCGCCCGCCAAGCCGCATACCTTTGCTATGCCGTCGGCGGCGGCGCGATGGCACTGGGCGGGGTCGTCTTCATCTGCTTCGGTCGCATTCTCACTGGCTTCATGTCCGACGGCAAAGCGATTGCGGACCTGGCGGCGGGGTGCCTGTTCATCACCGCCTTCGCACAGCCCGGCTTTGCCGCCGCCATGATCTTCGCCGGCGCGCTCCGCGGCGCGGGCGACACCTTTTGGGTGATGGTCCTGAACCTTGCGAGCATCCTTGGCGTCCGCCTGCCCGCGGCGTTGGCTGTGGGATGGCTGCTGCACCTGGGGCTCATCCCCATCTGGATCGTCCTGGCCACGGAGCTGAACATCCGAGGGCTGGCGGTCTATATGCGTTTCTGGCACGGCGGATGGAGGCACGTGAAACTCTGAGGCGTGGGTTTCCCTCTCAAGGGAAAACGTCAGTGCCCGGCCAATGGCTCCCCGAGGATGCGGCACAATTCCTTAAGCTTTTCCTGCAACAACTCCGCGGTTTTGGCCTCGAGGTTGAGGCGTAGCAGCGGCTCGGTGTTGCTCTTGCGGACGTTGAACCACCACGGGCCCAGATCGAGGGTGATCCCGTCCAGGTAATCGACCTGCGCCTCTTTTTTCTTGTACGCATCGGCCAGCTCGCGAATCTTGGCGTCCTTGTCCTCGACCTGGAAATTGATCTCGCCGCTCTGGCTGTAGCGGAGCAGCGGCGCGATCAGCGCGCTCAGGGCCCGCGGCTGATTCGACAGGACCGAGAGTACCCGGGCAAATGCGATCGCGCCGGAATCGGCAAAAAAATTGTCGCGGAAGTAGAAGTGCCCCGACAGTTCGCCCCCAAACACGGCCTTGGAATCGGCCATGGTTTTTTTGATGAACGCGTGACCGACGCGTTCGCGCCGCGGCTCGCCACCCGCGGCCTTCACTTCGTCGGCAACCACGTGGCTGGAGCGAAGGTCGTAGACGATCGTCGAGCCGCGGTTTTCTGGGTCCTGAAGAAAGTCGCGGGCGAGCAGCGCGGTGGTCATGTCGCAGCCGATGGTGGTGGCATTTTCGTCCAGGAAAATGCACCGGTCGGCGTCCCCGTCGAAACAGACGCCCAGGTCAGGCCGGCGCTCGCGAATCGCCTGCTTGACCGTTTCCAGATTGGATTCGACCAACGGGTTGGGCTCATGGACGAAGCTTCCGGTGAGGTCGAAGAGGATCGGGACGATTTCCAGATCGGGAACATTGTCGAAGACGGCCGGCACCATTTTCCCGGCCATCCCGTTGCTGGCGTCGACGACGACGCGAACCTTGCGGCCGAGGCTGAGGAACTTGAGCACGTGCTCGCGATAGCCCGGCCACAAATCCATTTGCTCGAGTTTCCCGTGCAAACCCGTCTGGCCGACGCGGAGCGTCGTGGCGATGCGCTTGATGTCGTCCAGCCCGCTGGCGGCGCCGATCGGCTTGGCTTTGGGGCCGCTGATTTTGAAGCCGTTGTACTGGACCGGGTTGTGGGACGCCGTCACTTGAATTCCACCCACCGTCTCCAGATGGTTGATGGCGTAATAGATCATCGAGGTGTCGATCATGCCGATGTCGATGACGTTCATGCCCACGGAGCGCAGGCCGTCGATGAGCGCTCTGGCCAGGTCGGGCGAGCTGGGCCGCATATCCCGGCCGACGACCATCGTGTCCTCACGCGCCACGCGTTGCTCGACACTGAGATTTTGTCGGTTTCGCTTCAGGAATTGCGCGGTTGCATGGCCGACCTTCCATGCCGTTTCTTCATTGAGAGGAGTGGGGTAGGTAGCGCGGACGTCATAGGCCTTAAAGATGCGATCGATCATGGACTTCTTTCTGGAAAAATGGGGGCGTAGTTTAGCATCGGGATTGGGGCGGACAATTGAAGGCCCTGACGCGGCGAAATAACGCGCAGGGCACCAGTTTGAGCAAATAATCGACAAAAACTCGCCGCAAACTTACTCTTTAATTTCTCTTAACTGCGCAAACGGGCCTGGCTCTCACATCACCGTCGCGCGGTGGCGATAACCGAAAAATCGTGGTTTTTACGACAATAACGCAGATTTTTTGGGGATGCCCCCAGGCGGCGCACAATTATTCATTGACATCTATATGCATAAATAATTACAGAAAGGACATTGGTCGAGCGATTGGGCGCCTTGCCGCCCGGCCGCAAATGCACACATCGGCAGTCATTTTCACAAGGAGACGTCATGCGTCAGGTCGTCTTCGCGGGACATCATGGGCGGGGCTTGGAACCGCCTTGGCGAAAACCGCCTTGACCAAGCCACCGCATCCTTCCATGGGCATGTTCACATCGCGTCAACGTAACAGAATTTGGAGCTTTCCATGAAAAACATCAGTCAAAGAAAGAATGGGTTTACCCTCGTCGAACTACTGGTGGTGATCGGGATCATCGCGCTGTTGATCTCGATCCTGCTGCCGGCCTTGAACAAGGCCCGCGAGCAGGCCCGCCGCAGCAAGTGCCTCTCGA
>DATHPP010000391.1:0-2704 GCA_035483795.1 Tepidisphaeraceae bacterium
CCGGACCGCCGCCCGGATCTTCGCCCAGCATCTCGATCGCAGAAAGCCGCTGTGGGAGATCTGGATGGTGGAGGGGCTGAGCGATAACCGCTGGGCGCTGCTCTCCAAGGTCCATCACTGCATGGTCGATGGCGTATCGGCGACCGACCTGATGACAGTGATGTTCGACGACAGCCCGCCGCAGCCGCCGGAGGAGCGCTGGCGGCCGGCGCCCGAACCGACAAACGCAGAGCTCGTCCTGCATACCTTGACCCGCCAGGTCTTCAATCCATCCGAGCAGCTACGGGCGCTGCGGGCAGCCGTGCGCCGGCCTCGGGCATCGCTGGCAAAAGCGCAGGCCCTGGTGCGTGGGGTGAGGTCGACGGCAGGATTGCTGCGACCGCTGGGCGAGTCATCGCTCACCGGGTCGATCGGACCGCACCGGACGTGGACCACGGCCTACGTGCACCTGAGCGACGTCAAAGCGGTCCGCACGGCCCTCGGTGGGACCGTCAACGACATCGTGTTGACGATCGTCGCCGGGGGTTTGAGGGAACTGTTCCTCAGCCGAGGCGAGAACATCGAGGGCGACGGTGTCCGGGTCCTCGTCCCGGTGTCTGTCCGCCAGCCTGGCGAGCGCGGCGTCTACAACAACCAGGTGTCCGCGATGTTGCCCACGTTGCCGGTGGGAACGGAGGATCCGGTCGAGAGGTTGCGGTCGGTGAGAACGCAGATGGACCGGTTGAAAGAGTCGGGACAGGCCGTGGCCGGCGAGGTGCTCACTTCGCTCTCCGGCTTCGCGCCTCCGCTGCTGCTCGCACTCGGCGGCCGCTTGGCCGCCCGATCGCCTAGCCTCGGCGTCCAGACGGGCGTGACCAACGTCCCCGGACCGCAACAGCCTCTCCAGACGCTCGGCCGAAGGCTGCTCGAATCGTTCCCCTT
This sequence comes from Tepidisphaeraceae bacterium, assembly GCA_035483795.1. Taxonomy (GTDB): domain Bacteria; phylum Planctomycetota; class Phycisphaerae; order Tepidisphaerales; family Tepidisphaeraceae; genus DASXMX01. The sequence goes on from DATHPP010000391.1 coordinate 922, forward strand.
CGTCCCCCTGATCGGCAACGTCCGGATCTCGATCGCAATCTTCTCTTACAACGGCGGCCTCTATTTCGGCGTCACCGGGGACTACGAGAGCTCCAGCGACATCGACGTCCTGGCCAAGGGCGTCGAGCGCGGGGTGGCCGAGTTGCTCCGGGCGAGCCAGCTGACCGGCCGCAAACGAGAAGTGGCGCCGAAACGGCCGAAGAGCGAAGCCCAGGGCACGCGTTCTCCAGACAAACCGCCAACCAAGCACGCGTAAGTACACAATCACGAGGGGATGCGGGCCTTTCACCGTGGCGATCGCTCGCGGCACGCGCCGATACAGATGATGACGATTACAGGGGGACCCGGTAGCCGGCATCGAGGCGGGGAGTGGCGGCGTTGAAGAAGCCATTCTCGACGATGTGAGTTGCAAGCGCCGCAAACTCCTCCGATGTGCCCAGTCGGCGAGGATTGGCGAAAAACTGGATCTGCCCGGCCGCGGCCTCGCGTCCGGTCACGTCCAGGATCGGCGTGTCGAAGCCGCCCGCGACGATGGTGTTGACGCGGATGCCGCGACCGGCAAATTCGCGCGCCGCCGGCAGCGTCATGCCGATCAGAGCCGCCTTGGTGGCGGTGTAACCGAGCATGCCGACGGTGCCGTCCTCACCGGCGACCGAAGACGTGTTGACAATGACGCCTCGTTCGCCGTCCTCGTCCGGCTCGTTGTTCAGCATCACCGCAGCCGCCCGGCTCATCACGTTGAAGGTGCCCACGACATTGGTGCTCCACATCCGCGTGAAGTCGGCCACGTCCGTCGGCCCCTCCGCGCCGACCAGCGGAACGTAGCCCTGGACGCCCGCGGTGTTGACGTTGATGTCGATGGTCCCGAAACGATCGACGGCAGCATTGATTGCGGCGGCGACCTGTTCGGGCACGGCGATGTCCGCACCCACTCCGATAGCCGTCTCGCCAAGCTCAGTGGCGAGTTGCTCCGCGAGCTCGCGCCGGCGTCCGACCAGAACCACGTTCGCGCCACGGCCCGCGAAGTGGCGGGCCACCCCCAGGCCCAGACCAGAGGTTGCTCCGGCAACAAAGACGGTTCTTCCCTTGATATCCATGATGGATCTCCTTTGCCTGTCAGGGACGCGGTATCGCGGTCACGACTGGTCCCACAGAAACTCTTTGGTCGATTACTCTTTGATCGATCTTGATGAGGAGCGGGGCCCCACAACGGGGAGCCGATTTCGGTATGCGGTGAAACACCACGACTTTCGGCGCGGTTGCCGCTGTCGCGACTGCCTGCCCTGCGCGGCCGTGGGTTCCGAAACCAGCTGATTCGCATACGCCAAGCGGACTCCTCTCCGGCTCGAGTCAACGGTGGATGGTCCGCTTGGCGGCGGCGTGTCTCCGATCAAAATACGCTGCGCACCTTTGCCGACGACGCCGTCCGCGGACTCTCGTTGCGCTCTAAATTGTCGTGATCGCCTCGGCAGCAGTCGATGTCCCGCAGAACACTTCGAGGTGGTCCGCCGGTGTAGCCCCGCACATCAGGTCACAGACCACGGCGGCCTCGAAACGGACGAAGAGCGAAGCCCGGAACACGCGCTCTACAGACAAACCGCCAACCCGGCGCGCATAGGTACCAACCTCGGGCTGGCGAACGGCCCACGTGATTGGTTTAGCCGGTTGCCAGCGGGCGGGTTTCGGTCCAATCGACCAGGACTTGGCGTTGGCGGATAAACCACTTGCCGTCCTTTTTAACAAACGAGTCCAGGTAGCGAAGCGCCGCGATCATCAGGGTGTG
>DATHPP010000392.1:0-15896 GCA_035483795.1 Tepidisphaeraceae bacterium
GCGGATGCAGACACGCCATTCTGGAGCACCCCGTTATGGCGTGTTTTGGCGTGTTTTGGCGTGTTTTTTGGCGGGTCATGGGGATCCGCCACCTGCGACCCATTGGGTGCGGGCCATCATTTATCAAATGTCCCATAATGTCCCATAATGTCCCCTCCCGGCGAGGGGACATGGGACATTGGCCGCGGAGCTCCGCGCCACGTTACCGAATGTCAGTCCCGGCCAGTGGTGAGAGGGCGTGGCGCGGTTCGGCTTGGTTTGGCTTGGTTTGGCGCGGTTTTCGCGCGACACGCAAGCATGAGCTACTTCGTGCAGCTAAGGCCAAACGCGGTGCCCCTACCGTAGGTTGAGGAATTCCAGCATGTGCTGGTCGTAGAGCTTCTGGGCCTGCGGGTCGTTGAGGGGCAGGCGAAGCTCGTTGATGACCTTCGTTCCCATCGGGATCCATTCCCGCCAGCAGTCGGCGCAGACCTTCTCGAAAATCTCCTGGGCATTTGGGCCTTTAAACGGTGGCTTGGGAAGCTTGGCGGCGGTTCGATGGCAACGGGCGCAGAGCACCTGGCCTTCGCCGACCGCGTGCTCCAATTGCCCGGCGGATTTGAACTCGGGAACGGGCGCGCCCAGGTCCTGAAGCATCCGTGCCATCTCGTTACGCGGCATCATCTCCCCGCGCTCATCAGCCCGGCGGGCGCCTTCGGTCAGACGCGTGATCGCCGCGTCTTTGCGCTTCAGATCGAGCAGCGCCTGCGCCGCCAGTTGATAGGCCTTGCTGATGTTGGGATTCAGCGAAAGACAGCGCTCGAAGCTGGCCAGCGCCTGTTCAGGCTGCCCCGCCGCCAGGGATTCGCGGCCCAGCGAAAAATGAGCGACCTCATTGTTGGGGTCGTCATTGGCCATCTTCTGAAACTGCTCGATCCGGTTGTTGGGCTGCGCCACCTTCGTGTCTCCTTCACATTGACCGCGGAATTATAGGTTGAGCCGCCGCGGCTCTCTTATTGGAAAATTTGCTTGTTTTCCAGCGAGGCATGGCTAGGCTTTCGCGCAATGATCGCCGGGCGCGCGGCGCCAGGCAAAAACAATCCCCCGAAGGAGGAATCCCATGTTGAAGCAACTCATGTTCGGCGCGGTCGTCTGCATGACCGGCGTCGCCCTGGCCGCTGATGCCAGTGAAGAAGTGACCAACGCGTGTCAGAAGCTCTCCGATGCCAGCAACTACAGTTGGAAGCAAACCGTCGAAAACGGCGGTGGCGGTGGCTTCGGCGCCGGCACCCAGGAAGGCAAGCTCGAAAAGGACGGGTACACCCTCATCAATATCACCATGGGCGACAATAGCTTCCAGGTCGCCATGAAAGGCACCAAGGGAGTGGTGAAGACCGAGGATGGCTGGAAGACCAGCGAAGAACTGGCCGACGAGCAGGGACCGGTGCGGTTCCTGGGAATGATGGCCCGGAATTTCAAGTCCCCCGCCGACCAGGCGAAGGATAGCGCTTCCAAGGCCAAGGAAATGAAGCATGAAGAGGACGTGTACAGCGTCGACCTGAGCGGGGACGACGCCAAGGCGCTTTTCATGATGGGCATGCGCGGCCGTCGCGGTGGAAACAACGGTGGGCAGGCGCCGGAGGTCAGCAACGCCAAAGTCTCCCTGAAATACTGGGTCAAGGACGGCGTCCTTTCCAAGTATCAGATCCACACGACAGGCACGGTCAGCTTCAACGGCAACGATCGCGACATCGATCGCACCACCACCGTCGAGATCAGCGACGTCGGCAATACCAAGGTTGAAGTGCCGGACGACGCGAAGAAGAAGCTCGGATGAGCAGCAGGTGGACTTCGACGAGCTCAGTCAAGTCGCAGGCAGTGGGCAGAAAGATGCGGCGACCCGGAGATGTGAAGTCTCCGGGTCGCTTTGTTTGGCCCCTTGGAAATTATCTTCGGGCGGCGGTTCCGTACATGAGGGAAAGGATTTCGGCCCGGCTGGCGGGGTCTTTCTTGAAGATGCCCCGAAGTTCGCTGGTGACCATGGTGCTGCCGTGCTTTTTCACACCGCGGATGGTCATGCAGGTGTGCTCGGCCTCGATGACGCAGACGGAGCCGATCGGCTGAAGCTCCTCCATCAGGGCGTCGGCAATCTGCGTCGTCAGCCGCTCCTGGACCTGCGGCCGGCGGGCGTAACCTTCCACAAGCCGCGCCAGCTTGCTGAGCCCCACCACCTTGCCGTTGGGAAGATACGCGACATGCGCTTTTCCCATGAACGGCAGCAGGTGATGCTCGCAGATGGAGTAAAACTGGATGTCGCGCAGCAGCACGACTTCCTGATACTTCTCGTGGAAAACCGTCCGCAGGTGGATGCGCGGATCGATTTTCAGGCCGCACACCATCTCGCCGTACGCCCGCGCAACTCGGTTCGGCGTTTTTTGCAGGCCCTCGCGGTCGGGGTTTTCTCCGATCGCCAGCAGGATTTCCCGGACCGCCTTCTCGATTCGCGGCATGTCCACCGTCGATTCGGTGGATCCGACGGGTTCGTCGTCGCTGGGGTCATCGAGGTGTTCGAATCCGTACGATTTTTCGCGAGCGCTTCCCATGGCGAAATTATAGCCCGTTCGAGGGAGGCGCGGCGGGTGTCGGCCGCGGCACGAGAACCGAATCGATGCTCTTGCCTTCGTGGAGCTCCCGTGCCAAGTCAGCAACCGGGCCGACTGGCTGCGGTCTGTCAAACTTCTGGTCCCAAATAAACAAAATGCGGTCCGGCTGGCGCTTCGCGTAATACTCGATCAATTCAGCGTCCCGCGGGCCAAGATCATGGGCTCGGATCACGTCTGCATCGTCAGGCCACAGGACCTCGCTGTTATAAACCGGTTCCGCCTTCCAGTTCTGCGGAGGACTCCAACGGAAAAGAATGATCGCCTTCTCGCCCCAGAGACTGTGCGCCTTTTGCAGTAGAGGCGACTCGAGCGATTCATCGGTGTGCCAGTGGCTGTCGATCAACCGGCTGATTTCCCATAGCGATGTCAGCGACGTCCCGACAATCAGAACAGTCAGGACAGACCGAAGCTGCGGCTGATATCGCGGCGACGCGGACGCGATTGCTTCGGCTCCCAACAACACGAGCAGAATGACCGCTGGAATGATCGGAATCGCGTAGTGTTCCAGGAAAAACGGATTGAATATGTACAGCAGGATGAACAGGGGCAGCGTGGCAAACAGAACCAGTCGTTTTCGGTCCCGCAAGCCCAGCAGCCCGACCGGAACGAGCACGAGCAGTACCCGGGCAGGCAGCGTCGTGTCCGCAATCATCGCCAGGTAAGCGGCCCTGGGCTGATAGCCGGGCGGGTACTGTGTCGTAAGCCACGGTTGCCAGAAATTGTCGGGCTGGTGCCGGGCGAAATATGTCTGTGAGAAGGCGTAGTCAGCCCGCTGCTGCGGAAGCATCGATTCGGGCTGAGCGTGCGGGTCGAAACGATGAAAGCCGAAAGTCGCGCCGGGCTGCTCGCGATTCAGATACAGGGTGTATGGCGTTTCCAGGGCGTGTCCCGTCACGCGAAGGTCGAATGCAATTTGCAGTGCCAGAAAAGGTACGGTGCCGGCGACGATGGCGCCGAGTGTGATCAGCCATCGACCAGCCGACTGGTCGCGAAGGGCAAGCAGCACGGCGACCCCGACTGGCGCGGCATAGACGATCGCATCAGCGGGTCGGGTGATAGCAGCCCACCCCGCGGTGACCCCCACGAGAAGCGCCCAGCCCCACGACCCCTTGCGCCGCCACTTCAGCCACGCCCACACCAGGAGCAACCCCAGCAGAAGCATCGGAATCTGTGACATAAGCATGATCGACAGCGTTCGCAGCCAGGTAAGCGACACCATCACCAGCGCCGCCAGCGCACCGGCGGCGCCGTCGATCAACTCGGTCATCACGCGATACGTCAGTCCGACGGCGGCGCCGCTGACCAGCGCCGGCAGCAGCCACGTCGGCAGGCCGAGCCAGATCGCCGGCACAAAGACCAGCGCCGTTCCGGGAAAATAAATCGAGCAGTAAACCGGTTTGACCAGGATGTAGAACGACTCGAAAAAGTCAGCCAGAGGATGGCTGGGCAGGAAAAGCCTGCCGCGGGCGAGCAGTTGCATCCCCAGGTAATAGCTGCACTCGTCGTGAGTCTTGGGAAAGAGGTCGCGCCGCTGAAGAATCGCGGTCAGGACGAAATATCCCGCCGCAATGATCGCGATCAGAATGGTCGCCCATCGAATCGACCGCGGCGATGGCCGGCGGAGGCGGTCCAGAAGCCGATTCACCTGCCGCGATACCGGCGGCAGCAGCGCGATTGCCGTAGCGGCGGCGATCACGGTCCAGCGGACCGTCCCCATGCCGCTTCCGGCGCCCAGGAACGCCCAAAGGGCCGCGCCTGACGCGAGCAACGCGACCGCGGCCACGCGATTAGCAACCGGCGCGGTCACCTGCGGACGGTCAATCGCCGGCTTCTTTGTCTGTCTGGTCTTGGCTGACAACCGCACTCCGGGCCGAAGGCGCTCGATCAAAAACCCCCTTGCGAGGCATTTTCCGGGCTCAGCAATTTGATCGCAACCGTGCCGCGTCCGGCCTATCATTCTGACATTCAGTGCTCGTTGAAGCTCCGATATGTCCCTCCGCCAGAAAATGGCAATTCAAATAACCGCGATGCTCGCCGGAGCGCTGCTGCTCAGCGCCTCGGCGCTCTGGGGCATTAACGGCCTTCACCAGGAATACGACCTGGCGTTGTCGGGATTTCGCGAGCTGGGGGAAGTGTACGGCAAAGTCGGCCCGCACGTGGCCGTGGCGCACGAAATACTCAGCGCTTCCCCGGACCAGCGTGAGCGTGCCGCCCAGGAAATCGAGCAGGCCGCCGAGCGGTTTGAGATTTACCTTGCTTGGCTGCACGGCGGGTTGAAGGAAAATCCCCGCGACCAGCTTGCCGAGGCCGCGCTCCGCGATTCGCTGGGGGTGGCGCTCGCCCAGCTTCGCTCGCCCCGCCCTGCCGATCCGGCCAAACAACGCGATCTGGAACTGGCCGACATGGCGGCGATACAAAGTGTGATGGCGCAGATGCGATCGTTTGCCATGAGCATCAATCAGCTGGTGTATCAGCGCCAGCGGGAGGAGGAAAAGCAGCGGCGCGACACGGTCGCCGCGGTGGCCCTCATCAGCTCCGTCATTTTCGCGGGTGCGGTTGTGTTGGGCGTGGTGCAGTATCGGAACGTCATGTCGCCGCTGAACCGGCTGCGGGCGGGCGTGCGGAAGATCGCTGCCGCCCAGTTCAAGCAGCGGCTCGACGAGCACGGCACCGCTGAATTCGCCGAGCTGGCCGACGAGTTCAACAAGATGGCCGCGGAACTGGACGAGTTCTATCACCGCCTCGAAGAGAAGGTCAGCCAGAAGAGCCGCGAGCTGATCCGATCCGAGCGGCTGGCCAGTGTCGGTTACCTGGCAGCCGGCGTGGCCCACGAGATCAACAACCCCATCGGAATCATCGCTGGTTATGCCGAGTACACGCTCTCGCAATTGAAGGCGGGGCCAAGCGCCGCGACCCAGGAGGAGACCGCCAAGTCGCTGCAAATCATTGCTGATGAGGCGTTCCGCTGCAAAGACATCATCGGCAAACTGTTGTCGCTGGCGCGGGGCAGCGTGGCCAAACGCTGCGAGGTCGATTTGGGAAAAGTCGCGCAGGACGTCGCCACCGCCGTCACCGGTCTGCGCGATTTTCGCGATCGAAAGCTCGACGTTCAGATTCGCGGGCAGGAGGGCCTGCAAGTCAGCGCAATCGAGGCAGAAATGAAGCAGGTGGTTCTCAACCTGACGATCAACGCGCTGGAGGCGGTGCCGCCCGGCGGGCACGTCCGCATCGATTGCGCCCGCAACAATGGGCTTGTCGAGTTGCGCGTTCGCGACGACGGCCGCGGCATGACGCCGGAGGTCCTCGATCGCGTCTTCGAGCCGTTTTTCACGGACAAGCGGGGCGCGCGGCAGCCGGGCACGGGCCTGGGCCTGTCGATCTCGCACGCGATCATCGAAAGTCATGGCGGGCGCATCCGCGCCGCCAGCGCCGGCCCGGGCAAAGGCAGCGAATTCGTCGTCCAGTTGCCGGCTTCACAAGGAAATGAGTCATGAGCGTCGCCCATCCCAAGAAGATCAATGAAGCGAAGGTCCTGGTCGTCGAGGACGAGCCGCGCCTGCGCGAGCTGTTGACGCGGGCGCTGAGCGGCTGGGGGTTCGCCACGTCGGTGGCGCGCAGCGGCGAAGAAGCCATTCGGCTCACCGAATCACAGCCGGTCGACATCGCAATCCTGGACCTGAATCTGCCCGGCAAGGACGGGCTGGAAACGCTCCGCCGGCTGCGCGAGCGAATGCCGAATCTTCAAGCCATCGTCCTGACCGGCTTTGCCAGCATCGAGTCGGCCCGGCAGGCGGTCCACCTGGACGTGGTCGAGTTCCTGACCAAGCCCTGTCATCTGGGTGAATTGGAGCAGGCGCTGGACCGGGCGCTGCGCCGGATCGCCCCGACGCCCCCCGCCGTTCTGGACAAGCCCGATTTGCCCCCGCCCACCGCCGGCATGACCCTCGACGAAGTCGAGCGGCAGCACATTCTCCGCGCCCTCCACGAGCACGACGGCAACCGCACCGCCACCGCCACCGCCCTGGGAATCAGCCGCCGCACGCTTTATTACAAACTCGAGGAGTATCAACGGCAGGGGTTCACCGTCGAGTGATGCTGTCATGAATCATTCCAGCAAGTAAGATGTGGGCCGACGTGACTGCTGTTCTCGGACCATTCTCGATCGATCGCGTGGTGAACGCCGTGGAGAAAGTGCGAAACCGACTGCTGCGTGCGGCAGCGGCACTGGATGCGGCCAGCGTGCCGTACGCCGTTGCCGGCGGAAACGCGGTGGCCCTCTGGGTTTCACGCGTGGACGAGGGCGCAGTACGGAATACGCAGGATGTGGATCTTCTGATCCGTCGGCCCGATCTCGACCGTGTGAAAGCGGCGATGGAAGCGGCTGGATTCGTCTATCGCCACTCGTCCGGACTGGACTTGTTTCTCGATGGACCAAACGCCGGTCCGAGAGATGCGGTTCACCTGGTCTTCGCTGGCGAAAGGGTGCGCGCACACGAGCCAGTCGCGAACCCCGATGTCGTGGATTCGGAGCCCGCGGGGGCGTTCCGCGTTTTGTCGCTGGAGCCGCTGGTGCGAATCAAGCTGACGGCGTTCGGGGATAAGGACCGCGTTCATCTTCGCGATATGATTGACGTGGGTCTGGTGGATTCGACGTGGCCTTCGCGATATCCGCCGGTGCTTGGGGAGCGGCTCCAGTCCCTGCTGGACCATCCCGAGGGCTGATGCTTATGAGGATCAAGGTGAACGGCGACGAGCGCGAAATCTCGACGGGCGAAACCGTTCGGGCGCTAGTGGCACGGTACAGCCTGACGCCGGAGAAGGTCGCAATCGAGTTAAACCGGCGGCTGGTTCGCGCGGAGAAGTACGATACCGCCTTGAACGAAGGCGACGAAGTGGAAATTGTCACGTTCGTCGGCGGAGGATGAACGGGTTTTCTGTGACACGGGTTTTCAACCAGGTTTTCAACCCGTGCCGGCGACCGCGAATTTTGGGCGGCGCCCGGGCTTGAAAGCACCCGGCACGGGTTGAAAACCCGTGTGACAGGGAAGCCGGCATGTAATCCGAGCGGTTTGAATATGGCATTCGATCTTTTTCGAATTCGTGACTTCGAGGTCCGCAACCGGCTGTTCGTGGGCACGGGCAAGTACGCCAGCTATGAGCTGATGCAGCAGGCGCTGGCGGCCAGCGGGTGCCAGGTGGTGACGGTCGCGGTGCGGCGCGAGCGGCTGGTGGACAAGCAGGGCCGCAGCCTTCTCGATTTCCTCGACCTGGACAGGTACGTGATCCTTCCCAACACGGCCGGCTGCTTCAGTGCCGAGGATGCGATCCGCGTGTCGCTCCTTGGGCGCGATCTACTTGAGAAGCAAGGGAACAAAGGCGCTGGTTGGGTCAAGCTCGAGGTGCTGGGAGACAGGAAAACGCTTTTGCCTGATCCGGTCGGCACGCTGGAGGCGATGCGCGAATTGGTGAAGGAAGGGTTTACCGTTTTGTGCTACACCAGCGACGATCCGATTTCGGCCCGTCGGCTCAAAGAGGCCGGGGCCGCCAGCGTCATGCCCGCCGGCTCTCCGATCGGCTCGGGCCAGGGTGTGCTCAATCCGCTGAATATCTCGCTTTGCCTGGAGACGCTCAAGGAAAACGACCCGAATTACCCGGTAATCGTGGACGCCGGCGTCGGCACCGCCAGCGACGTCGCCATCGCGATGGAACTTGGCGCCGACGGCGTCCTGCTCAACACCGGCGTCGCACACGCCAAAGACCCGGTGAAAATGGCGCAGGCGATGAAGCTCGCTCTGGAAAGCGGCCGCCTCGCCTATCAGGCCGGCCGGATCCCCAAGAAACGCTACGCCACCGCCAGCAGCCCCTTCGAAGGGGTCATCAGCTACATTCCCGGCGAGTGAATCGGCTTTTTGCAGCGCCAGTTTTTGCGTTAATAGCAACCCCTCATCCATCGAGCCGGGTGAGGCGCAACAAGGCGCAATGAGGCGCTCGGGGCCAGCGCGCTTGAGCAAACAGGCGGTATTTCATCGCGGCGCGCGGATCGCCAGCGCCGGTGCGCCGGGAATCGGCCGGGCCGTCGGATCGTCCGGCGGCTTGTCCAGCGTCAGGAACGCGAATAAATCCGACAGGTCCCTGCGGCTCAGCAAATCCTCGATCCCCTCGGGCATCATGGAAAGCTTGCTCACGTGCGTGTATTTGACGTCGCGCCGCGGGACCGCCTCCTCTCCCCCGCCGGGAATGCGAACGACGACCCGCTGCTCGTTGTCCTCGGCCAGCAGCCCGGTGAGGTTGCGGCCGTCGCGGGTAACCACCGTCACCACCTGGTAGCCCGGTCCGATTACCAGGCTCGGATCGAACACGTTGGACAGAAGCTGCTCGAAATTCGAGCGGCCGTTCGCGGTGATGTCCGGCCCGATCTTGGCGCCGTGGCCGTAGATCGTGTGGCACTGGCCGCAGAAGTTGTTGAAGACCCGCTGCCCGGCAAACGGATCGCCGGGATTTTTGCGCAGATAGTCGCCCATCTCTGCCACGACTTTTTCACGCTGCGGGTTCCGCTCATCGCGGACCTGGCCGTACGTCTTCTCGACCGCCCAGATCGCCTCGCGATCGTCGCTGTCGATGATCTTGCGGAGGTCGTTGGCGTTCAGCACGCTTTTAGGCAGCTTTCCGTCGAGCACGGCTTTGAGCAGCTTGGCTGCCCACGGCTCCCGCTGCATGATCAGGTCGATCGCGAGCGGCTGAAGCGGAGCAGAAAGCTTTGGATACTGGGCCAGGATCACCTCCGCCAACCGCGGGTCGTCGAGCCGGCCCAGCGCCGCAAAAACTTTGATCGTTAACTCGGGCGAGGCGGAAGACAGCACCTCCGGCAGCGCATCAAGCAGCCGCCGGTCCTTGAACGCGATCAGCGCGTCCAGGGCTTCCAGACGAACCGCGTCCGGCTCCGACGCCGAAACAAATTTGCCCCGGACCTCCGCCGCATCCACCGACCCGACGTGCAGCCGGGCCGCGAGCAACTCAGTGCTGAGGCCGAGCGGCGTCGATCGTCGATCCGCCAGGATCTTCTCGACCAGAGGTGTCAATTGCTTTCGCAACGCATCCAGCGTGGCCTCATGCAATCCGTCGACCCTTCCAGCCACGGCGGCCACGCATTGCGGCGCACAATCCGCCTGCCGGCTCGTCGCATACTCGAGCAGCGACGTGACCGCCGACACGTCAGCCTCGCGCGCACCGAGGATGCGATCCACCGCGTGAGGCAACAGCGTGGCAACCGCCGGCACCGGCGGCCCGGCCTCGACCAGCGCCGCAAACCGGCCCGCATCATGCTCCAGCAGCGGATGCAGGTTGGCCCAGACGATCGCGGGGATCATCTTGTCCTGGCCACAGTGAGTCGCTACGTCGACCAGCGACGCCAATGCATCAAACCGATCGATCTTCCGCGACGCGATCGCCACTTGAAGCTGGACGTCCGGCGACGCATCAGCCGCACATCCCGCCACCGCCTGGCCGATGGCCGGCGCAACCTTCCCGGTATTTCCCGCGGCGCGAACGGCCCAGGCGCGGAAGGCCGGATCGGGTTCGGCAAACAGCCGCTGGTGGAAGTCGGGATCGAGCGGCGCCGCGCCGATCAACGTCCACAGCGCGCCCAGCCGGGCCGATCGCGACATGCGATGATCGAGCGCGATCTCTTCCAGCGAGCGTCGCAGTCCCTGCGATGAACTGCCGAGCCGCTCGGTCAGGATCCGCTGCGCCGTCTCGCGAAAGAAAATGTTGGGACTGCCGAGCCTCGCGACCAGTTGCGAATCGCTTTCCCCATCGAGACCGATCGCGGGCGCGGCGGGCGACTCGCCGTATCGAACCCGATACAGGCGTCCCCGCGTCCGATCGACGCCCGCAGGATCGCGCACTGCATCCTGCGAGCAGTGATAGCGGTCATACCAGTCGAGAACGTAAAGGCACCCGTCCGGCCCGATCTTCAGCGATACCGGCATGAACCAGTCATCGTGCGCCGTCAGCAAATCCGGCTCCGCCTTGGCGAGATAGGTCGACCCATCGCGCTCCAGGCGGTCGGCGTTGATGCACCCGCCGTGCAGGTTGCCCACGCAGATGCGGTCGCGATATTCCGGGGGAAACTGGTCCGTGCCGAGCCGTGCGATCCCGCAATACGCGGTCTTCTGGTGCCCGTGATCCGTGATCGACCCGAGCTTGATCGTGAACGGCGGATAAATGCCCGCCTGCTGCTGGTAGTACCCGGTTTCGACAAAATGAAACAGGTGGTCCGTCGCCCAGTGGCACACTTCGATGATCGCGCTGCCCTCCGCGTCCCAGGCGATGCCGTACGGGTTGCTCGTGCCCTGGGCGAAAACCTGGAATTCGCGCGTCCGCGGATGGATTCGCCACATCGCCGCGGTGAAATCGTGGCGTTTGGCATTTTTGTCGATCACGTGGCATTGATTGAAGACGCCGTTGAGTCCGTACAGCCAGCCGTCCGGCCCCCAGGTCAGCGAGCTGGGAAGCTCATGAAAATCGGTCCGCCCGAATCCTGTTATCACCACTTCGCGACTGATCGGCTTCCCATCCTTTTCGCGATAGAACAGCAGATCGGGCGAATTGAGGACCCAGACTCCGTCGTACCCGACGGCGATCCCGGTCGGGATGTTCAAATCATCGACGAAGGTCGTCACGCTCTTCGCGTGGCCCTGGGCGTCGATCCCCTCGATCAGCTTGATCGTGTCCTTCCCCGGGCCGCCGGCCTTGCGCGGGTACTCGACGCTCTGCGTCACCCAGATCCGGCCCCGGTCGTCGAACGTCATCGCGATCGGATTGACGATTTGTGGTTCACTCGCCACCAAGTCCACGTGAAACCCCGGCGGCACCGTCATTTTTGCCAGCGCCTCCTGCGGCGTGTACGCCGGGTTGGGCGGCCGGCTCATCCGCCAGGGCAACGATGTGTCCTCCGCGCTACAGGCCGCGCTCAACGCAAACAGCACGACCGTCCAGATGATCGCTGGTTTCATGCCTCTCTCCCGCGGGCGATCTTTCAAAAGTTCGCTCCCCTTAGCAGTCCTCTGACTGGGAGCTTATACTTTTGTCGATGCTGAAGGAGCCCATTGTAACCGATCCGGCGCTGCGGGCCGTGGCTGGGAAAGTCCTGGACGCCCGGCCGCTGGATTTGCACGACGGCGTCGCCCTCTATCGCAGCCGCGATGTCCACGGGATCGGCCGCCTGGCCGATTTCGTACGCCAGCGCCTGCACGGCAACAAGACCTTCTACAACCGCAATCGCCACATCAACTACACCAACGTCTGCGCGCTTTCCTGCAAGTTCTGCTCCTTCTATCGCAAACGCGGCGAAGAGGGCGCCTACGAGATGCCGGTCGAACAGGTGGTCGCCATCGCCCGCAAGGCCGCCGACGCCGGGGCCACCGAAGTCCACATCGTCGGCGGCCTGCATCCGTGGCTCAAGTTCGACTATTACCTCGACATGCTCCGGGGAATCCGCACGGCCTGTCCCGACCTGCATGTCAAAGCCTTTACCGCGATCGAGATCGTGCACTTCACCCGCGTCGCGCGATTGAGTGTTCGCGACGTCTTGCTTGCCCTTCGCGACGCCGGCCTGGGCAGCATGCCTGGCGGCGGCGCCGAAATCTTCGATGACCGCGTCCACGACGAAGTCTTCAAAGGCAAAGTCCGCGCCGACAAGTGGTTCGAGGTCCATCGCACCGGCCACAGCCTCGGCATCTTCACCAACGCCACCATGCTCTACGGCCACGTCGAAACGCCGGAGGAGCGCATCGGGCATCTGATCAAGTTGAGGGAGTTGCAGGAGGAGTCGTTGGCCGCGATGTCGAAGCAAGACAAAGAGACAAGGAGACAAGGAGACAAGGAGATTAGGAATCCGGTCGTCTCCGTGTCTCCTTGTCTCCCGGTCTCCTTGTCTTCCACAACGGCATGCTTCAACTGCATGATCCCCCTTTCATTCGCCCCGGAGAACAGCGAGCTGGGTCATCTGCCCGGCAACACCGGTCTGACCGACCTCAAGACCCTGGCGATCGCCCGCCTGATGCTCGACAACATCGCCCACATCAAGGCCTTCTGGATCATGCAGGGGATCGGCCTCTCGCAGTTGGCCTTGGACTGGGGCTGCGACGACCTGGACGGCACCGTCGTCTGGTACGACATCACCAAGCGCCAGGGCGACGGCACGCACCAGGAGCTTCACATCCACGACATCCGCCGGCTCATCCGCGAGACGGGAAAGGAGCCCGTCGAGCGCGATACCCTCTACCGCCCGATCCTCCGCGATCCGCCGCGGAATGACGCGACGGCACACGAGCCGGCGCTGGTTTCCTGATCCGTTGCGTCGAGGCGGCCCATGGTCGAGGCCAAATGGTTCTACACCCGTGCCGGCCAGCAGCAGGAGGGGCCGGTGTCGGCCGAATCGATCCGTCAGATGCTCATGACAGGGTACGTCCAGGCGTACGACTTGGCCTGGTGTGACGGGATGCAGAACTGGCAGCCGCTGCACGCGATCGCGGATTTTGCCGACATGGCCTACGCCCGCGGGGGCGTCACGCCCGGCGGTGCGCTATCCTATCGCGGCGCCGGAGGAGTCGTCGATTCCGAGCCTTCTCCGTTCCGCCGGACCGCGATCATCGCGTTTGTCGTCTCGATCGTGGGCGCGTGCCTGTTGCCGTTTTGCTGCGGCATCGCCGCGGGGCCCGTCGCGATCATCATGGCCGTCAATATTCAGAAGGAGATGAAAGAGGCCGGCAACTTCGACGGCCGCGGCTTCGCCACCGCCGCCCTCGTGATCGGCATCGTCGAATCGGCCATCACCGGCTTGGCCCTGGCTATCAAGATCATGTTCCTCTGATCCGCGGTGGCTTGCGGCCGGCACATCAGCCGCTATACTCCCCCGTTTTTCGCCCCTGGAGAACCCGCAATGGCCATTGAAGCACAGTCCGGACAGACGATCCGGGTCACCATCAGCAGGAACATCAACCGGGCGTCGGCCCGCAAGACCATCGAGCGGCTGTTCCTGCTCGACAAGTCGATCAGCAAGCCGATTTCCCTTCGCAGCCGCAACTTTAAGGAACTCCCCAAACGCCGCGGCGGGGTCATCTGGACCAAGCGCCCCAACAAGGTCCATCCCGACCTCGCCAGAGGACAATTCGCCACTTTCAAGGCGACGCCGCAACTGCTCCGCGACCTCACAAGCGTCGAGAATTTCGTCCAGGTCCAGCCCGCCTGAGTTCGGCTGCATCGGATCGGATTCAACTGCAAACCCGCGCCTCCTGGCGCGGGTTTTTGCGTTTCCCGACGCTGGCCGCAATTCCTGCACCTCCCTTTCGAGCCCCCTAGAATATCGAGGACGCGTAGGGAGTCTTCGCAAAGGAGATGTTATGCGTCACCTGCCCTGGTTGGTTGTTCTGGTCCTGCTGGTGTCGAGAACGTCGGTTCACGCGGCCCCGCCCGCAACACGGCCCTCGAGCACCGTTCTGGTCCTGCCATTCGTTCCGCCCGCCGGGGCGAATCTCGACTGGGCCGGCAAGGGTATCCAGCAGAACCTGATCGCGGAGCTTTCGCCGAACCTCCGCGGCGAAGCGGTTTCACCTGCGAACCTGCCCGCCACCGACGACGCGGCCACCGCCCTCAAAGCCGGTCGCGAGAACCACGCCCCCGTGGTCATCTTCGGCGGCACGCAATTGCTGGGTAAACAGATTCGCGCGACCGGTCAGGTGCTCGATGTTAACAATGCCAAGCTCCTGGGCACGCTCAAAGCCACCGGCTCCCTGGACGACTTGTTTCGCCTTGAAGACAGACTCGCAGGACAGGCATTGCAGTCGTTGCCCAGGACGATGCTGAACCTGCGCGGCCTGGCCGCGGCACAAGGTGGGCGTCGGCAGATCATCGAGCTTCCATCGGATGCGCCCGCCCCCGCGCCGACGTATGGCAATTCATACGCTTATTCGCCGCCGTACACACCGCAACCCTACGCGACGCTCGAGCCGCCCGCCCCGCCCTACTCGCCTTACGGCTTCTCGTACCCGTATCCCTTTTACTACCCCTACTACAACCTGCTGACCTTCGGCGGGGGCTTCAGAGGGGATGGGTTCTTCCCCTTCGCCTCCGGATTCGGATTCGAAGGGCACGGGCACAGCGCGCCTCACCATAGCGGCCACCGATAATCACCGAAGCGTCACACGATATTCGCCTCCAGGAGCGGTGGCGAAACGATAGCTTTCGGGCGAAGGATTGGTCACTTCGACGGCTTGAGCCGACTCGACGTTCACTTTCATCGCCGATCGAATCGTACAGGGGTTCCCCACGTCCGATCGAATGACCGCATGATCGAGCTTGCCGTCCTTCCAGAAGATGTCGACGCCAAACCCGCCGCGGGCGCGGAGGCCGGTGATCGATCCGCTTGGCCAGGCGCTGGGCAGCGCGGGCAGCAGGCGGATTTGCCCGCTCTGGCTTTGGAGCAGCATCTCCGTGATCCCCGCCGTGCCCCCGAAGTTGCCGTCGATCTGGAACGGGGGATGCGCGTCGAACAGATTCGGGAACGTGTTTCCGCTGATCGCCTCGGCGAGCATCTTGTACGAGTGATCGCCATCCAGGAAGCGGGCCCATAGGCTGATTTTCCACGCCTTGCTCCAACCGGTGCCGCCGTCGCCGCGATAGATCAGAGACTGGCGCGCGGCCCCAAAAAGTTCCGGAGAATCCGGCGTAATCTGATCGCTCGGATACACCGCGTACAAATGCGACACGTGCCGGTGCTCGTCTTTGGGATTGTCCCAATCGGCCAGCCACTCCTGAAGCTGCCCGTGCTTGCCCACCTGGAACGGCGCCAGCCGCGAACGCTTTTCCAGAATCTCCTTCCGGAAATCGTCGTCGATACCCAGAATCTCCGCGGCTTTTGCCGTCTCAAAGAACAGATCGCGCAGGATTTCCATGTCCATGGTCGGCCCGGCGCAGATTCCCGACCGGCCCGGATGCTGGTTCTCCGGCGAATTCGACGGGCACGTGACCAGCCAGTGATGCTCAGGCTCCTCCACTAGCGTGTCCACGAAAAACAGCGAAGCGCCTTTCAGGATCGGATAGGCGCCCTTGAGAAACGCCTTGTCCCCCGTGAACAAGTAATGCTGCCAAAGGTTGGTGCTGAGCCACGCCCCGCCGGTCGGCCAGTAGCCCTGGCTGGCGCCGTCAATCGGGCCGGTGGCGCGCCAGAGGTCCGTATTGTGATTGCAGACCCAA
>DATHPP010000393.1:0-12277 GCA_035483795.1 Tepidisphaeraceae bacterium
AGCAGCTCGCCGATCGAGGAAAACTGATCCGACAGCGCCATCCGCACCAGCGTCGCATCCAGGAGCGCGCGCCCCGCCTGCGACTGACGGATGTTGCGGCGCAATTCTTCCAGGATCGTGATGTCCTGTGTCAGCGCCACCGGATCAAAGCGGTTGGCCTGCTCGAGCAGGTCCTTCATGGCCAGGCCGGGCACTTCGACCAGCGTCGAATCGGGACCGCAGGTCCGCAGGATCAGAAGGTTGCGAAGATGGTCGGTCAGCGATGCGATCAGACCATCGACCGAAAGGCCGCCGCTCAGGATGGAATCGGCCTGGCCGAGCGTGCTTTTGACGTCGCCCGCGCCGACGGCGTTGGCCAGATCGAACAGGAGCTGGGTCTTGGGCAAGCCGAGCAGTTGCTCGACCATTTCCGCCGTCAGGTGCTTTTCGCCGATGCTGAGCAGCCGATCGAGCAGCGACAGTGCATCGCGCATCGATCCCGCGCCCGCCTTGGCGACCAGCATCAGCGCGTCCTCATCGGCTTTGATCTTCTCCCTGCCGCAGATCTCCTTGAGGTGCCCGGCGATCTCGCGGGTCGGAATGTTGCGGAAATCGTACCGCTGGCAGCGCGAAAGGATCGTGGGCAGCACCTTCTCGGGTTCGGTGGTGGCGAGGATGAATTTCACGTGTTCCGGCGGCTCCTCCAGCGTCTTGAGCAGCGCATTGAAGGCGCTTTTGGAGAGCATGTGCACTTCGTCGATGATGTAGACCTTGAAGCGGCTGCGGGCGGGGCGGTACTGGGCGTTTTCGATGACTTCGCGGATGTTGTCGACGCCGGTATTGCTGGCGGCGTCGATCTCGATCACGTCGATGTCGTCCCCGCGGGCGACCGCCAGGCACGACTCGCACTTGCCGCACGGCTCGGTCGTCGGTCCCTTGGCGTTCGAGCAATTCAGCGCCTTGGCCAGAATCCGCGCCATCGACGTCTTCCCCGTCCCGCGCGTCCCGCAGAACAAATACGCATGCGCCACCCGCCCGGCGTTGATCGCCTTCTTGAGCGTTTGTGCAACATGGTCCTGCCCGATGACTTCATCGAACGTTCCGGAACGGTATCGGCGGGCGAGGACGGTGTAAGACATAGCAATGGCGATTTTAGATTTGCAGTTTGCGATTGTGAAATACCGGACGCGCTGACGACGCGGAAGCACTCTAGCACGGTTTGTCATCCAGAGAAACCGATTCGCCACACGATATGTCGCGTGTGTCGCCGTCCGTCGTCCGATGAGCCGCCCAGCTTGCCGGGGCGGCCGAGAATGTCACGTGTCATCAGCCGCAGACTCATAACGTCTGTTGCCCTCACACATTCCGATGTGTAAACTTCAACCCGTGGCGACGAACCTGCAAATCGACGACCGGCTTCTGAACAAGGCCCTTAAGATCGGGGGCCAGCGCACCAAGAAGGCCACCGTGACCGAGGCCTTGGAGGAGTACATCCGCCGCCGGGAACAGATGCGGGTGGTTCAAGCCTTTGGGACGATCGATTTCGACCCGGCTTATGATTACAAGACGCAGAGGAAGCGTCGGTGAACGTCCTGGTGGACACGCCGGTCTGGTCGGCTGCTCTGCGCCGCGCCGCACCGCGATCGACGCAGGCCAATACGCTTGGCGAGCTGATCCGGCAGGGTCGGGCGCAGTTGATCGGGCCGGTCCGCCAGGAACTCCTCTCGGGAATCCGACAGGTCGCTCAGTTCGAGCGGCTGAGAGATGACTTGCGGGCCTTTGTCGATCTGCCGATCGAGACCACGGACCACGAGCAGGCGGCGGAATACTTCAACACCTGCCGCGGTCACGGCATTCAAGGCTCCAATACCGATTACCTGCTGTGTGCGGTCGCGGTCAGACGCGGGCTGACGCTCTATACCACGGACGCGGACTTCGACCACTATGCCCGCTACGTCCCGCTCGTTCTGCACCGTCCGTGATCGGGTTCAATCGGTGGCAGACTGATGTTGTCTGGGATTCATCCATGGCCGGTGAGTTCGAGTTTATCGAATGGCTCAGTGGCCAGCAGAGGCCGTCGGACTTCGTGCCCCTTCCGCAGGGGGACGACCTGGCCGTCATCAAATGGCGGGGCGAGGATCTGTTGCTTGTTGGGGCGGATCAGGTGCTCGATGGGGTGCATTTTGATTCGAAGGTCCACCCGCCGCGGGCGATCGGGCGGAAGGTGATGAATCGAAATTTGTCGGATTGTGCGGCCATGGCGTGCCTGCCTGCGGCGGCGATTACGACGGCGGCGCTTCCGCGCGGCGTCGGGCTGGATTATGTCAAGGAGCTTTACCTGGGCCTGCGCGCCGCCGCCGATCCATTCGATTGCCCGATCGTCGGGGGCGATACCGCATCGTGGGAGGGCAAACTTGTCCTCACCGTCACCATCCTGGGCCGCAGCGCCGGCATCGAGCCGGTCACGCGAAGCGGCGCCAAAGCCGGCGACGCAATTTACGTCACCGGACTCCTGGGCGGGAGCATCCTCGGGCGTCACATGGTTTTTTCGCCGCGGATTTCACTGGCCCGCGAGCTGGCGATCACGGGCCGCGTCAGTGCGATGATCGATTTGAGCGACGGACTGAGCCGAGACCTTGGTCACATCTGCCGCCAAAGCGGCGTCGGCGCGATCATCGACGCCACCGACGTTCCGATCCATCCCGACGCGCTTCTGGCCAGTCGCGACGGCCGAACCCCGCTCGACCACGCCCTGCACGACGGCGAAGACCATGAGCTTCTGCTGGCCGGACGATTCGAGCCGGTTCCCGCTCCTCTGGTCCGAATCGGCCAGATGACTGCCGCCAGTGACATCCTGATCAAAGACGCAACCGGCGTCGGTCCACTGGCCGCGCGGGGATGGGAACACCCGCTTTGAGCCGGCGTCGCTCTGCTCTGGCGGCATCAGCTCAGCTGGCAGCAATTGGTCTACCCGCCGGTATCGGCATAACTGTCATTGCCGGCCGTCAACTCGATCTGTTCGCCGAAAACCAAAGCGCGAATGGCGCCGGCACAATCCCCCGCATCGAACTCAACCTCATAGGCTTCCGAACACCAGGTGCTCTTCACAACGCCAATTGCACCGCGGTGCAGAAAGAGATGGGGCAGATCGCGGGTCAGACGGACGACATCTTCTGGCTTGACCGCGGTCATGAATCCTCCAACGGCCATCGAAGGCCACTGATCTCCGCGCCCGACGGATCGCGCCAGCGGCCGATTCAACCGGCCGCGGCGGTTTGTGGGCCTCAGGCCCCTTTGCTGAGCGTGAGCGCTGGACGGGCCAATTGTTTTCGCGATCCGTTCGCAACCGAACTTTGATTTCCCATGCCCGGGAAACGCCTTTCGAGCGGAATCCAACCGGTCAGTGCACACCTGGCGACAAGCGTCGAGGGTGGACCGGCCAGCTACTAGACTTGGCTGCCGTGGACAAAAATCCCATCACGGGCGTGATTCAGAACTTGGCTGTCCACCCACCACGCTTAGCACCGACAGAAGGGTCAAGAAGAGGAAAGTCCAATGATTACTACAGACGGTCCGAGGCCTTCTGACATCTCAAGTCCATGGTCTGAGGTGCTCCGTCCGGATGCCGTGCGGAAGGAGAATTGCCGGCACGCACCAGTTCGAGGCCATGGGCTGGGCGGATGCGATCAAGAAGAGTTCGCCGAAGAAGCCGCCGGGCGGCCGGCCAAAAATGGGGTAGGGAGAGCAAGGCGTGCCCTTCGACGCATTTGTGCCTTATCGTACCGGCTAGCCTACAAAGAATACCCTGATCGTTTGAATCGGGAGCAAGCCCAAGAGGCGATCAAGCGTGCCGAATCCATTGCCGGGCCCATCCACGAGACTTGGCGCATTCGATCCGCATCGCGCGACACGTTCTATGTTGAGTCACGGCATGCGAGTGGTCTGGTCGACCGCAGAACTGGCGAATTCACAGTCACATGGTCTGAAGCGGAAAAATTCGTGCGGGGGAGAATGAAAATCGGGTACTGAAGGCGCGATAAGCGGGCCGATCACCCCGACCCGTGTTGATGGCAGGAACAAATAGCGGCTGACTTACCGGGCGGGCGACCAGTGCCCGATGGAGAACTGGGCGTTGAGGGTGGAAAGGCGACGGACTAGACTTCATTGCCGTGGACGAGAAGCCAACCACGGTCGTGATCCAGAATTACCTTGACGATTTGGCCGCTGTGCGCGGAGACTCACCCGCCGAGCCAATCGTTCGCGCGTTACTCACCAGTGCCGTCGATCGATTGCATCTCTTGTGCGCGACGCTTCTGGTCCGCAGTTACCCGCGCTTGACCCGGCCGCCGCTCAACCTGCAGTCCGAAGAAATGCTCAGCGCGGTGGTCGAACGGCTGCTGAAGGCCATGCGCCAGGTTCGGCCGACGACGGTTCGCGAGTTTTTCGCCCTGGCCAACCAGCACATGCGGTGGGAGTTGAATGACCTGGCCCGCCGCTTAGATGAGCGGCAGAGCGCCGTCGAGCTGCACGAGTCTCAGGTTCCCGCGCCACCGCAGAGCAGTGGGTCTCAGATCAGCCCCAACCTGCGCCGGATGCTCTCCGCCATTGAGGGGCTTCCCGAGAATGAGCGGGAAGTCTTCAACTTGGTGCGCATCCAGGGTTTGGCGCAGACGGAGGCCGCCGTGGTGCTGGGTGTTTCACCCAAGACTGTGCAGCGGCGGCTTGGACGAGGCTTGGTGCTCCTGTCGACTGAACTGGGTGACCTGCAACCAACGGGCGGTGAAACGTCGAACCATGTCGAATGATCCGCGCGTCCTCGATCTGGTCGAAGAAATCATCGGTTCCGGCCGAACGCCGGAAGAGGTGTGTGCGGACTGCCCGCAACTGCTATTCGACGTTCGCAATCGCCTGGAGCAATGCAAGCGACTCGAGGCGCAACTCGAGGCCGTTTTCCCATCGTCGAGAGTTGGCTCGCGCCGTCGTCGAATGCCGCCGCTGGCCGACGAGTTGCCGGAAATCCAGGGGTATACGGTCGAAGGCGTACTCGGCCGTGGCGGCGCCGGTGTTGTCTACCAGGCCAGGCATTTGAAGCTGAATCGCCCGGTCGCCCTCAAAATGCTGCTCCTGGGAGCGAACGCCACTGCGTCGGAAGTCCGGCGGTTCCGGCGCGAGGCAGAACTGGTGGCGGGCCTGCAACACGCAAATATTGTGCAGGTGTACGACGTCGGCGAAACGGAAGACTGTCCGTATTTCACGATGGAGCTGATGGCCGGCGGCAGTCTGGCGCAGCAGCTCGGGGGACATCCGCAGCCGGCGCGGTACGCCGCGGAACTTCTCACGCGGGTTGCCCTGGCGGTGGCCGCCGCCCATCAGGCCGGGCTTGTGCACCGCGATCTGAAGCCCTCAAACATCCTGCTCGCCCCTGACGGCACGCCCAAGGTAACGGATTTCGGCTTGGCCCGCCGCGTCGATGGGGATGCGACCCTCACCCTCACCGGCGCCCCGGGGGTCGGCACTCCCAGTTACATGCCGCCCGAGCAGGCATCCCGAAAAGCGGGTGCCGTCGGTCCACCCGCCGACATTTATTCGCTGGGGGCCATTTTATACGAAATGCTGACGGGCCGGCCACCGTTCCGTGCTGAGAGCGTGGGGGAAACCGAGCGGCAACTGATCGCTGACGACCCGGTCGCGCCGTCGCGGCTCAACAAGATGGTTCCCCGCGATCTGGAAACGATCTGCCTTAAATGCCTGCGTAAGGACCCGCTGGAGCGCTACTCCACTGCCGCGGCGCTGGCAGATGACCTCACGCGGTTTCAGGAGGGAATGCCGATCCAGGCCCGGCCGCTCGGCCTGGGGGCGCGAGTATGGCGCTGGTGCCTGCATCGGCCGGCGGAGGCGGCTTTGGTCGCGACGGCGCTGGCTCTGGTGGCTTTGATCATCGGGGGCGGTTTTTGGTTTCAGAACCAGCGAGATCAACGCCGTGCCGAGACGGCGCGGCAGCAGGGAGGCCGCACGCAGGCGGTCCAGACTGTGCTGGAACAGGCCGCCGCGTTCGGGAAGGAAGGCCGTTGGCCCGACGCGACGGCGGTATTGGAAGGAGGATCACGCCTGCTGGACGCTTCGGCGCCGCCGGATCTTCGTCATTCTCTCCAGCAGGCGGGCGCGGACGCGGAAATGGTCACCGAACTCGAGGAGATTCGACTTCGCCTATCGGAAGGCAAAAGGGCCCATGAAACGGTTTCACCGGAAAGCTTGTATGCCGCGGCGTTCGAGAAGTACGGCGTCGTTTCGCAGACGATGACGCCGGCGGAGGCGGCATTGCGGATTCACAACTCGGCCATTCGCGAGACGCTTCTGGCGTTCCTGCACGAATGGCTCTATCACGCCGACAAGGACCGCGCCCGGCTCCAGGCGATACTGGATATCGCCGACGACGATCCGTGGCGGCGGGCATTTCGCCAGGAAATGGCCGCCAAGACTCCCGGGCGGCTGACGTTTCTGGCAACTTCACCGGAAGCAGCCGCACAGTCGCCGGTCATCCTTTCCGGGCTGGGCGGCATCCTGATCGTGGCCAATCAGAGGGAGGCGGCGCTGGCGATGTTGCGCGACGCCCAGCAGCGCCATCCGGATGATTTCTGGATCAATTATCTGCTTGGGCGTTTCTGGGGACAGGAACAGCCGCAACGAGCGATCGCCTTCTATCGAGCGGCGGTGGCCATCCGCCCCAGCAGCGACCAGGCGTACGTCGTGCTGGGCGCCGCTTTGCGCGACGCCGGAGATACCGATGAGGCGATTGTCGCATTCCGAAAAGCCCTGGCATTAAATCCGGATTGCGGTGACGGCAGGGACCTCGCAAAGGCCCTGGCGCCAAAAGGCCGACTGGAGGAGGCTCGCGCTGTCTGGGAGAAGGCGCTGGACCGCGACCCGCCGGACAACGATGCCTGGTACGGTTATGCCCAGCTTTGCCTGTTTCTCGGTAATGAGGGCGCGTACCGTCGCGTCCGCCATGCGATGCTCGACCGCTTCGGACATGTCGCCGAGATTTCGTCGGTTTATGCCGAGCGCACCGGCCTGGCGTGCCTGCTTCAGCCTCTCGCAGGGGACGAATTATTGCGTTCAATCGAGTTAGCGGACAGCGCCGTTGCCGCCGGAGAGCCCGAGGACAAGTATCTGCTGTTTCTCAAAGGACTGGCGGAATATCGTCAGGGCCGACTTCCGCAGGCTATTCCATTATTGCAGGCAGCAACCACGAGACTTCCCAATCGACCGGGTCCGCGGCTGGTGCTGGCCATGGCCCAATTCCAGTCCGGCGATGCGCATCAGGGACGCAGATCATTGGCGGCGGCGGTTTGCAAATATAACTGGGAGGAAATCCGGGCAGACCACACCACCGCATGGGTCAACCACGTTCTTCGCCGTGAGGCGGAGGCCATGATCCTGCCAAACCTGCCGGCGTTCCTTCGCGGGGAATATCAGCCCCAGGAGAACGATGAACGGCTTGCTCTGCTGGGAATTTGCCAGTCCAAAACTCTCAACGCCGCGGCCGCCCGTTTATACGCCGACGCTTTCGCAGCCGACCCGACTCTGGCCGGGGATTTGACCGCGGACTGCTTCGATCGCGCCGCACGGGAAGAGGTATCCGCTGATCGAACCGAGGTCCTCAACTCCGAAGGGCGTTTCCTCGCCGCACGCTGCGCGGCTTTGGCCGGATCTGGTCTGGGCGCAGACGGGGCCAAACTCACCCCGGCGGAGCGGAAGCGCTGGCGCGAGCAGGCATGCCAGTGGCTGCACGACGACCTGGGTGCCTTGGCGAGCAGACTGTCCGACAATGGGCCGGGTACACGAAACTCGGTCAGGGAAATGTTGACGCTTTGGCGGACAGATCGGGTCCTGAGCGGCCTCCGCGACGCAGATGCACTGAATGCCCTGCCCGCGGACGAACGGGAACGGTGGATTGCTTTGTGGAACCGGGTCGATGACCTTCTTGCCCGCACATCGGGGACGAAATCCCCGAGCAATTGAAATCCGCTATGCGATAGCCCGGCGGTGCCTGACGGCCAACGCGGCTATCCCGATCCCAAACAGCAAACCCGAAGCCGGCTCAGGGGTGGGCGTGACATTTCGCAACTGAAACGCATTGATTTGCTGTTCATCCACCGAGCCGTCAATGGTAATCGTCTCGAGGCTGCTGTCGGCGGTGAAAGTGCCGGTGATAAATGTTCCGCCGAATCCCGTCGGGTAGGCCTCGCCGATCGTCAGTCCTCCGGGGGCGCCGCCGCTTGAATCCGTCAACGTCTCGATCGAGCCGACGTGGTCTCCCCGGGCATCATTGGCCCATACCTGGAGCAGATACGAACTCCCGGGCGTGACACTGAGGGTGAACACCATGTCGTTGCCCGCGTTGGGCGCGTAGCCGGCACTGCTGAGCAGATTGGCATACTGCGATCCGGGAGTGATGTTCGACGGGGCGCCGAACCCGGTGTACTGCGTGTAATTGTGAAGGAGAACGTGGGTATCGGCGTAATCAAAGTTCGGCGAGCCATCATTGCTCACCGCCGGCGTGAAGGTGACGCCGTTCACCACCGGCGTCACGTTGTCTCCCAGGCTGTAGGCGTACACCAGCGTCCCCTGTGTACTCACATCGCTGTCGCCGGCGATCAACGATTGCCCTGACCAGGTAATCTGCCCGCCGTTGGCCACGCCCGCCATTCCCATCAGTCCAACCAACGCAACAACCAGCCCATCTCTCGTGGCCAAACTCATAATTTCTCTCCTGCCGTGACGCCAAAACGAAGTGTTTGCTTCACCCTCCACGGATGAGGCGCAAAACCATTGCAAGCAGGAATCACCTGCCTCATTGAAGACTGAGCGTAGAGGGTGGACACACAGGTAGGGTTTCTGCCATCCCGCGACGAAGAAACTCGGCGGAACCCGTCGTGGATTGCGAATAAGTGATGCGCCACACAACGGTTACGAACCAGACCTGCGCAATGCCGCGGCGTGTCGAACGTCGCGGCTGGCCAACTCCTGCCGCACTTGGGGCGCGACGCGGGTACCGAGCATTTCGATGGCCCGCATCAACTTCGCATGAGGAAGCGAAGCCGCGTTCATTTGGAAAGTGAAGCGGGAGACGCCGCCCAGCGCCTCGCTATGCCGGATGAGCTTCTCCACCACCTCGTCCGGGCTGCCGATCAGCAGTGCGCCGCGTGGGCCTCGCTGGGTATCGAAACCGGCGCGCGTGACAGGGGGCCATCCCCGTTCCTTGCCGATGTCGGTGAAGGCACGGGCATAGCCGGGAAAGAAGTCATCAGCGGCCTCCTGGGTCGTGGCGGCGACGTAGCCGAGGGAGTGGACGCCGACCTTCAACCGATCCGGCGGATGCCCAGCGTGCTCACCGGTCTGGCGGTAGATATCGATGAGCGGTCGGAATTGGCCCATCTGCCCGCCGATGATTGCAACCATCAACGGGAGCCCCAGCGCGCCGGCGCGGGCGAACGATCGTGGCGTTCCGCCGACCCCCAGCCATATGGGCAGCGGATCCTGCACGGGTCTTGGGTACACGCCCTGGCCGCTCAGGGCAGCGCGATGCTTGCCCGACCAGGTGACGTGCTCGTTGTCACGGATCTTGAGCAGCAGGTCGAGCTTCTCGGCAAAGAGCGAGTCGTAGTCTTCGAGCCGGAGGCCGAACAGCGGAAAGGAATCGATGAACGAGCCGCGGCCGACAACCATTTCCGCCCGCCCCTGCGAGATAAGATCGAGCGTGGCGAAACTCTGAAACACGCGCACCGGGTCGGCCGAGCTGAGGACCGTCACTGCGCTGGTGAGACGGATATGGCTCGTGCGCGCCGCCGCGGCGCCAAGGATGACGGCGGGAGCGGAGTCCAGGAAGTCCTTGCGGTGGTGTTCCCCGATCCCGAACACATCGAGCCCAACCTGATCGGCGTACGCAATTTCTTCGATCAGATCACGCAGGCGCTGCGCTGGGCTCAGCGCCCGGCTGGTGTCGTCGTGCGCTGCCGCGAAACTGTCGATGCCGATCTGTATTGAAGCCATGATCCTGAATCAGAACGTCGTCGTCGCCACACTCTAGCCCTCGATCATATTGAAGTCAATTATCTTTATATCAAGTTAATCGCTTATGGTATAGTCGGGGTTTTGAGGGATCGACGGCAGCATGAAAAAAGACGCTCCCACCCCCGTGCATACCTGGCTGGTGATGAAGAAGGCCATGCAGGCCATGATGCGCTACCTCCTGGCCGATCTTGCCGAATCCGGCCTGGGCGTGTCGGATTTCGCGGTGCTCGAGGTGCTGCTTCACAAGGGACCGCTGCCGGTCAACGTGATCGGTCCGAAGGTCAACCTGACGCCCGGATCGATCAGCGTGGCCGTCGAGCGGCTTGTCGCCAAGGGTCTGGTCAGCCGCGTCGAATGCGCGGAGGATCGACGCGTCCGTTTCGTCGACCTGACCCCCCGCGGAAAACGCGTCATCGTCCCCATATTTCAGCAGCACGTAGCGGCCATGGAGAACGTTTTCGCAGGTCTATCGCCCGACGATCTGCGGCGACTGGAACAGCACCTCAAGCACGTCGGCCGGCAGGCGGAATCGCTGTTCGAACAGCGAAAACGTCACTCGGCAAAAGGCCGCGCCTGACGTAGGCTGGTGAAACGATGCCTGATTTCCTGGACCTGTTGAGGCAGCGCGGCATGGATGGGCCGCTGCCGCGCCCGGATTGTGGCGGACCGGCGGCGCAGGACGTGCGGCCGGCCGGCAGCGCCCGAACCTGGGATTTTGCCTTCGCCACCGGAATCGAGTGCTCGAACCCAGTGGTGGCGGATCCAAACGGCGGCCGGCTTCGGCGCGACCTCCTGGAGGAGTGCGGCCACTACCGCTACTTCCGTGAGGACCTGGCCCTCGTCAAGGAACTGGGCACGCCGTGCCTGCGCTACGGATTGCCCAACCACCTGATCCACCTCGGCCCCGAGCGCTACGACTGGTCGTTCGCGGATGAGGCGATGGCGGAGATTCGCAAGCTTGGCATCACTCCGATTCTCGATCTCCTCCACTTCGGCATACCGGACTGGATCGGCGACTTCCAGAATCCCGAGATGCCGCTTCACTTTGCGGCCTACGCCGGCGCCGTGGCGCAGCGCTACCCGTGGGTACGGGCATACACGCCCGTAAATGAAATGTACGTGGCAGCGCGCAACAGCGGGTGGGACGGCCGGTGGAACGAGCGGCTGCGGACGGAGCGCGGATTCGTGACGGCACTGAAGCACCTGGTCGCCGCCAACCTGCTAGCCGATGCCGCGATCGCCCGGCACCGGCCCGACGCCATCTTTGTCCAGAGCGAGTCGGCCGAGTACACGCACCACGTGGTGACCTCACCGTCGCACGACATCAAGCTTCGCAACAAGCTGATCTTCCTGTCCCTGGACCTGCTGTATTCCAAGTCGCCGGATGCGGACGTGCTGATGTTCGCGCAAGACAATGGATTGACCCGCAACGAGTTTATGTGGTTCATGAGCTCGGCGCCCGCCGGTTTTCAGATCATGGGCAACGACTACTACGGACACAACGAAAAACTGCTTCTTCCCGACGGTTCGATCATGTCCGGCGAGGACGTGCTCGGCTGGTATCAGGTGACGATGCGTTACTACCGGCGGTACTACAAGCCGGTGATGCACACCGAGACCAGCACGCCGTTCCCGGAGCTGAACCCGCGGTGGCTGTGGAAGCAGTGGGCGAACGTGCTGCGCATGCGGCGGGATGGAATACCGGTGCTCGGGTTCACGTGGTACAGCCTCACCGACCAGATGGACTGGGACACGCAACTGGCGGAAAAACACGGCCGCGTGAACGCCTGCGGACTTTATGATCTGGAGCGCCGTCCGCGTCCGGTGGCGGCGGAATACAAGAATCTGATCCGCGAATTCCACGGGATTACCGCCGTCGCCCACGGCGAGTTGTTTGAGGTCACCGACCGCGCCGCCGCCACGGTGTCGGACGTCTGACCGCTTTGGGGCGCGACAAGAGTGATATCTCAACCACGTCCGAAAACCGCCAGACATCCCTTCCGCTTCCGCCTATTCTTGGGAGCATGAAGCTTGATCCTGCTGTTTGTTACCGAGCCGTGCTCGCACGCGATGCCCGTTATGACGGGCGGTTCTTCACGTGCGTGAAGACGACGGGCATCTACTGCCGGCCGATCTGCCCGGCGCGGCCGCCCAAGCTTGAGAATTGTCGTTTTGTGCCGACCGCCGCGGCGGCGCAGGAGGCCGGCTTCCGGCCCTGCCTGCG
>DATHPP010000394.1:0-2853 GCA_035483795.1 Tepidisphaeraceae bacterium
CGAAGGTGCCGCGTTCGACGTTGCCGTCTTGACGCCAGCCTTGATCGACGGCCTCGCGGCGGGCAAGATCGATCCGGCAAGCCGCGTCGCGATCGCGCGCGCCGGGTCCGGGGTCGCGGTGCCCGCCGGCTCGCCGAAGCCGGATGTCAGCACGGCGGAGGCGCTCAAGCGGACGCTCTTGCAGGCAAAATCGATCGGCTTCACCGGCGTCGGCGTCAGCCGCGCCGGCAACGAAGCCTTATTGGCCAAGCTTGGCATCGCGGACCAAGTGAAGCCGAAGATCAAGCTGCTGAACGAGTCCGCTCCGGTCGCGGTTGCCAAGGGCGAGGTTGAAATCGGACTGGGTCCGATGAGCGAGGTTCTGCTCGTTCCCGGCGTCCAGCTTGCCGGACCCTATCCGGCCGGCTTGCAGTCCTACCTGGTTTTCATGGCGTGCGTGTCGAGCGCCAGCAAGAATGCCGACGCGGCGAGATCGCTGATCAAATTTCTGACCGCACCTGCCGCTGCGCCTGTCTTCAAAGACAAAGACATGGAGCCGGGATGATCAACGCGCCGGGCTTCTCGCGGATGGGGCTCAGTTCAACCCTGCCGCGGGCTACGTCTGAGGCTCCGGGCTCGCTTTACAACGGCAATGGCCCGACGATCGCCCAACCGTAGCGCTGGCAAATCTCTGTGACCTCGCGCTCGTTCATCGACGCGAAGTTGCGGCCAGTCCGGTGGCGCTCCCAACAACCCGCCCACCTTGGCCGGAGAGTAGAGAAACAGCACCCCATCAAGGGGCTTCGGCGCTTCACGACAGCTGCACTGGTTACCGCAGCGTCTGTCGCCAGCAGCCCGGCGCTCCCGCAGGTCAGTTATGATTTGCAAGAGAGATGCTCTCGCCAGGCGGAGAAGGTATTTAGAGATAGGGGCTACAGCAAAGACATCACAAGGCCTAAAGGAGATGAGAGCGACAGTAATGATGTGATAGCTAATTTCGAAAGTCATTACAATACAGTGGTAGACAAATGTTTTGTGCTGCTTGAAATATTTGGCGTAGGTGTCAGCAATGCTGGTTTTCAGATCAGATCCCTTTTAGATGCGTATGAGGGTCGGACTTACGCAGAGTATGCATGGGGACCGACGGACAGCAAGAAATCTTGGGAGGTGCGGCCTTACTGTCGGTTGATACCCTCCCACAATGGCCAGAGCAACTGCCACTCCGAAGCGGAGTTTAATGCGTTTATTACTCATTACATGGAGTGATCGCGTATTTTTTTGCGTGGGAGCGAACTGGATTCAAACTCTCGGTGGGATTCAGGGTTCGAATCCGTCTCCCTCCAGCGGTGAGTCTCCTGCGAACCTGAGGCGCCTAGCTGACGAGCTCCTATTTGAGGCGGCGTTCCGCCGCGTAAGACCGGCTTGGCGGTCGAAGCGGTCGTGTGCGGTGCAGAAGCCAACAATTCACATCATCCCCCCTTTAGGGAGTCGAGCGACGATGCGTCGCTTCTGCTAATCTGACCCGGGCGCGCCGCCTGAACCTGGACGCTGCTTGATCGTTGCCTTCTATTCGCAGTCTGACGTGGATTTCGGCAGCCTTGGCCGTGGTGCTGGCGTGGCCGGCTTCTGCGGCGGAGGGGCTTACGGCGCTGTTGGGCGACATCCATTGGGGCGAGGCGGCGGACGCGCTGGTGCGGCAATTCGGGACGGCGACGCGGCGGCTGCCGCAACCGCTCGATTTTGGCGACAGCTACGCTGATGTTGTGCTGGAGGGCTACACGCTCGGCGGCGTGCCGGTCGCAGTGTTCTTTCAGATGGACAAGGTGACGCATGGGCTGAAGCGCGTTCAGCTTGAGCCTCTGGGTCACGAAATCAATCCGCCGGCCTATCGCGCGATAGCGGCGGCGCTCAACGCCGAATATGGGCAGCCGACTCAGAGGTGCATCACGCCGCCGGTGCCGGATGCCGGGTTCCAAGCGGCCGTCGAGGAGCGATGGCAGCATGATGACGCCGCGATCAGCGCCATCTTTCGCGATACGACGTTGCAGGCGTTCGAAGGCTGCCTTTACGGCCCCGCCAGCGGCTGGTGCGGGCTGCATGGCCAGATCCTAGTGCGCATCTCACCGGCAGCACCCCAATCGGTTGCCTGCGCTCCGCCGGCGTGGCCGGGATGAGCGGTGGCCACGACTATGAACCCGGCCCAGATGCACACGGCGGCGAGGCCGTAACGCGCGCCACGCGCGTATTCCGAATTTGTCGGCGACCAAGGTCCGGTTACTGAACCGGCTGCCGACGCTCGACCTCGAGGGCGGGACTACTCTTCTTGCCCCATTGCGGTCCTTGCTCAGTACGAAGGGCGGCGGGCGATCACAAATAAGCGACGCGCCTCCGTCCGTCACCTCAATCCAGCAACCTCCGCGTAGGCCCTCAGCTCCCGTTCCACATCGTAACCGCTGGTCCCGAAGATGATGCCGGTGGCGACGCGGGCCTCGAACTGGGCGAGCCGTTCGCGCAACTCCTCGCGAGTGCCTGTGAAGGTCATCTGTTTGGCAGCGGACACGTCGACCAGCGCGTCATGGCCGTTCGCAATGTCTAGGTTATGACCGCGGTGAACGGAGAGGTGGCGAACGTTTTCGTCCACACGTTCGACGCTGGCCAGCCACGCTTCGCCGTTCGGCAGCGCTTTCACGCTTTCCGGATCGGTCGTGTACCTGAGGTGATAGGCGAGCGCGACGAGCGGCCTGACCGCGGTTGAAGCGCGCGGCGAGGTGACGGCCTCGCCATCATCGAGGACCGTGCCGTTGGTTGATACCAGGCAGGTCTCGACCCCCTGGGCCGGAGTGGGGGAAATCAGGCCGTCGGTAATCTCTTTGG
>DATHPP010000395.1:0-4125 GCA_035483795.1 Tepidisphaeraceae bacterium
GATGACGCGGGAGCTTCTGCTGCCCGATCAGACGTTCCTCATACTCATGGACGACCGCGACGGCAGGGACGCTGTCAAATTGCTTCGGACGAATGTCGATCTGATGAGTACGCAGACTTTCGTCCAGTGGATGGCCGAAGACTTCAACGTGAAGGAGGCCGAAACGGCGTGGGTCACGCTGGAACGGATTCTTGGTGACGATTTGGATCCTGGGCCCGCGGAAGATCCGGTCTATGTGCGCAAGTTCGGGATCTGACCTTTTCCGGTACGTACGGCGGATTGCCGCTGCACCGGCTTCACCTCGTCGTTGCCAGCATTGCCATTTAGGGGATGCACTTTGCTCGGCAACCACGAGCTTTCGCGCCAAAGCCCCCAAATCCGCGTCGGCAATTTCAACGACTTACGCGACGCATAGGGGACGTACTTTGCCCGTGGCTGCATGCCGAAAACGCGCTAACCAAATCTGACGGATATTGGACCCCCCTTCTCGTTTATTCCCGAGTTGGGGGGTCCAATCGTTTCAGAGGCCCGTCGCCTCCGGCGTGAGAGCTGCTCGGGAAGAGCATCAGCGCCACGAAGGCCTTAAATTAGCCGCGCTTGTATCCAAATATACAAAGACAGTTTTGGATACAAACCTCTCATGTATACGCTCATGTCCCCCGAGCAGCGAAGGCTGCTCGAAGAGATGCGCGAAGCCGCCGCGGAATTCTGGCCGCTGGAGCGGTCGCGTGACGATTTCGTCGGCGGCATGCAGTGGAAGTCGGTGAAGGGGCACGACTACCTGACGCGCTACCGCCGGGATGCCGTCACCGGCGAGCAGCGGTCCACCTCGCTCGGCCGGCGTTCCGCGGAGACTGAGGCGATGCATCTGCGGTTCTTCGAGGGGCGCGCCAGGCTCGAGGAGCAGCTTGCGGTTATGAAACCCAAGCTGGCGACGCAGGCGCGGATGGCTAAGGCTCTCCGCCTGACGCGCACGCCGTCGGCGGTCGCGGACGTGTTGCGCGCGGTCGCGATGACGGATCTTGTCGAGCACATCACCCTGGTAGGCGACGCTGCCTTGTTTGCCTACGAATGCGAATTTGGGGTGCTACTGCCGAACGCAACAATGCCGTCCGGTGGTGTAGACCTGTTGATCTCCGGCTTCGATGCGCATGAAGCCGCCGACGAAACCGCGGAAGTGCTCCGTCGTAGCGGCCTTGAGGTCCACCCCAGGCGCGGCGGGTCGGGGCTTCGGACGGGCGGCGGTATCGACATTGGTTTCGTGACGCAGCCTGACCTGGAGAGGCAGGCCGAACGCATCGCCGACGACAACTACGCCGGCGGCCAGGCTCTGGCGTGGGCGAATGAGCAGGAAACCCTCACGACGATGGTCATCGACCGTAACGGCCGGGCCGCGCCTGTCTCCGTCCTCGATCCGCGCGCGTTCACGCTGATGAAGTTCGCCAAGATCGAGCTCGGGGATATCTCGGTTAATGCCCGCATGATCGCGCTGGAGCAAGGCGGGTTGATAGCCCAGGTCACCCGCGACCTCTGGCCACGACCATTTGAGGAAAGCCACGTTGCCGCTTTCGAATCTTTGGCGGATGCGCTGGGGGAAGACGACTTTCGAAGCCCACGGATGTAGGCAGACAAACTTTTCAAAGGATTCGTTGACCAAGAACGCAGACACATTCTCTCGGAAATCCCGGGCGTTCCCCGAATAAACTTCTCTTCAAGGTTGTTGGTGGGATGGTGCGTACAGTGTTCAGTACAGGGGGCGGCGCAATTCCGGCGGAGACCGGGGCGTTCCGTTGCGAGAATTTCCGATCATCAGGCCGGTCTTCCGGTGGCTCGCGCCGCCGTACAACGTCGCGCACCAACTCAAGCACGTCCGGGTCACGGACGCGCGTCGCCGGCTGCCGATACGGAGTGGCCAAGGTCTTTCATCCGGATGCCGCCAGGCTCAAAGCGATCGGGTTCGAATTCGGACGCGCCATCTGGCAGATCGCCGTCGTCAAGACCTGCGCCGCCCACGGTATCGCGCTCACGATCGTCATTCGCGACCTCACGCCCGGCAAACTCCACGACTTCGCCCACCACGTCGCCGGCGTCATTCCGGGTCTCAACCGCCTGGTCACCGAAGCCGTCGAACGACCCGTCTCCGGGCTCGAGGCCTACGTCACCGGCCGCCTGAACGCCCACGCCGGTCCGGAACTGCTCGACCAGCTGCCGCTGTACGTCGCGATCGACGCCTGCGAACTGTTTGGCGCCGTCGCCACACTCGGACGAACCCCACACCTCAAGCGCCTCACCGAGCAGTGGCACGCGGCCGGCGCCGCCGGTACAGGGGACGCACTTCGGTTCGGGCTGCAACGGGGCTTAAGTCAAATCGCCGCCGGCATCGCGGTGTTTAACCCCGGTTTTAACACCGCGATCTGGTCGATAACCTTTCGTCCGTATCCATGAGACGGAGGTAAGAAATTGGCTGGATCAAAGAAGCAAAAGCGATCGGGCGTCAAAGCAACTGTCACCAAACTAGGCACTTCGCCTGACTTCGCGGACTGGAATATTACCGACATCGAGCTCTACCTCTCGGGCCTTAGGAAAAGGATGATTGGGGCTCTAAATGAAGTTGTTCGATTTAGCCTCAAAGAGGGCGCCGACGTCAGGTTCACCGGGTTTGCAGATGGCAAGAATAAGGATCCGCTTACGATGATCGTATCGTTTCCGGGGATGGCGCCGGGTGACGGCTGCATCCCTCCCGAAGTTAAGTTCTCGCTGAGAGACGCTTTAAGCCACGCGCTCGGCCCGGAGACAGATCAAGGTCTCATTCGGGTACGTAAAGGACTGCTCAAGTTGGTCCGGGAAATCGATGCAAGGATTGAAAAAGCGCCACCCGTTTGACCTTTGGAGGACGTCAAATGACACACGCATTGATAGGGGACGTACTTTACCCGGGTTTCTGCCATTTTGGCGTAACGCGCCGAGCCCGCGGCCCACGGATTCAACCTCTTACTGGAATCATAGGGGATCAGCGGCCTCCCAGCCCTGGTCGATTTGCTCCCCGTCATGGTGGCATCGACCGGGAACGTGCAGATGCCGCGGCGCGTGTTGGAGGGGATGAGGCGGCCCACTGCCTTGGCCGGTTAGCGCCTACTGACGGCACCCGCGCCGTCGCGGCCGGCGCTGGCCCCAAGTCGGGGTCGCGAGGCGAGAGGATGGCCGGCTTTGCTGGTTTTTTTCTGGTGCCGGCGGATGTGGCGATTTAGGGACGTACTTTGCCCGGCGCCGCAGCCGGGCATAGTACGTCCCCTAATAGTACGCCCGCTACTTTCGTAGGGGGGCACGAATAGAAGAAGGGCTCGCGGAGAACTCAAAGTTCGCTGCGAGCCCTTCTGATTCAAACTTCTGCGGCGTCTTGGATCGATAGAAAGGATCGCGGTTATGAGTTCTCATTCTGAAATTGTGACACTGCGCACCCTCGCCAAGCGCTTGCCCAAGCTCAATTACTTGAGGAACGATCGACAGAACTTGAAGCAACTCGATCCTGAAAACGAAGCGAAAGCCCGATTGAAACTCGCGGTCGTCTTTTGCTTCCTTCGACGACAGGGGAGATGTCGGCGCGCGCGCAAGAATGATCAATATTGAAACGGTCATGGATGAAATTGAAATTGAACTCGGTTTGCCTTCCAGAGGGTCCATGCCGCGTGGCGGCGCGCGTGACGGTAGCTTCTCACTCGCTGGTGCCGTCCAACTCAGAAGATGGGTCAATAGCTACCTGAAGGAAGGTGTGAAAGGGCTTCTCGACAAACACGTCGCAGCCAAATTCGTGAGCATCCCGATGACCTTCACGAAAAACGAACTGGCGCTGAAACGCAGCTATGATCGCGGAAGAATGTGCGAAAGATCCACACCGCAACGGACCTGCTTCAACGGCGCATCAATCAATCAGGTGTACCGGAGTATCGATTCAGTGCTGCGAGAAGCCATCCGCCGCGTCCTCCGACGATTGAGATTGATCGGCGTCCTACCGATTGCCCGGTACCCAGGAGCTTCCAATCGCCGCAGGTTCGTCGACGCCGTTTGGTAGATCGGTAAACGCGCGCGCGTTGGCAGGACGTCTGTCGGGTTTTGATGGATGCGTCA
>DATHPP010000396.1:0-2515 GCA_035483795.1 Tepidisphaeraceae bacterium
AGTGCCTTGCCGGCTTCCCAATCGGCGACGGCGCGGGTCGAATAGCTGGTGATCCGGGCAAATTCGGTTTGCGAGAAGCCAATACGTTTGCGGATTTCCGCGACCGCAGGAGCCCGACGCGCAGGGTTTCCCAGGGCTGGGGCTTTTCCCGGGCCCGACGATCGTCCGAAGACGCGCCGGGTCGTTCCCCGCGCCATTTTGGGTGACACAACGGGTTGATCGCTCTTGGCTCTGACCTGGGCACCCGCCGCCATCGGAACCTCCTGTAACGCTTCTTTATTATTGCATGCAAAGTTGCATGCATCAAGTCTGTCCTTCGTCAATCCTTGCCAAGAACCTCTAGAGCGTCGGCGTTGACCAGCGTTATTACCGGCCCTCTGGACGACTTGCGGAAAATCACGAGGTTAACGCCGCCGGGATCCGGTTTCGACGGCACCCGCAGTCCGTCGAAGCCGGCGGCCAGCGCGGCCCGTCCCAGTGCCTGAGACAACGACTCGCGCCCATGATCGTTCTCACCGCTCCAGTCCTCGTCCATCAGCAGGTTGATCGCAACCGGCAGGGTCGACACTACGGGCGCGCTGGTCAAATCCAACAATTTTTCTGCTTCGACTTCAATAGCGACGGTCACCTTCGGCATCTGTGACCAGAGCGGCAGGCTGTGCCGCCGGGCCCAGGCGTTTGACTCGTGCATCGCGGTTTCTGGGGCCACGCTGAGGTACAGAAGATTTGTGACGCCGCGACGACACCACCGGCCGTTGGCCTTGTAACCGCCCACCCCACTGACAATCGCGGCTGCACTGGTATGCCGCGGGCCCGCGACGCGGAAAAACGTCCCCGCCACGGGCGATGCATTGGACCGTTGCGCCGCGCACCATTTCTTCAGGTCTCGATATCTCTTGTGCGCCTTCAATCGCATTCCGCCCCTGGGGTTGGCCGGGTTCATCTGGCAGTCGATGTTGTCGTCTTCACGCCCGTCTGATCTTCGTTGGTGAGCCAGCCAAGACTGCTGGTGAAGGTGTCGGCCACGCGAAAGCTCATAACCTCAGTCCGCCCATTCCTTCGCCGCCCAAGCGAGCAACAAGTCTTCGCGTTGCTCTATAGACCTGGATTTCCAGCCACCGCTCTCGATCGTATCTGCCACTTCGCCCGCAATGAGGAGCCCCGTTTTCCGGTATTCTTTAGCCTTGTCCTTCGGATCGAGATCCCTCATGGAAACCGGTGCTTCCGCCAACGGTTATCAGAAAATCCGTGCAGGCCGGTCACACCCACCGCCTGACGCGCTGCCGGTAGGCGGCGTAGTCGGGACCGAATTTGGCGGCGAGGTATCGTTCTTCGTGAAGGATCACGCCAAAGTGCAGGGCGAGGAAAACGGGAACCAAGAGGACAAGTCCCCAGGGGAGGTGGAAGGCGAGCGTGCCGCCGAGGTAGAGAATCATCAGGCTGAGATACATGGGGTTGCGTGTAAATTGAAACGGACCGGCGGTCACGATCCGGGTCGATTCGCCCAGCGGATTGACGACCGTCCCGTGCCGGCGGAACGTGCGCGCCGCCCAGATCGCCAGCAGGAAGGGCGCCGCCATCAGAAACGCGCCGACCCAGCGCAACCACGCCGGGAAGTGAATGCCCAGAGGCCAGACAACCTCCATCAGCCAGGCCAGGAGCAGCGCCGCTACGGGGATCGCAGGGGGGAAGGGGAACTTGCGCGGGTCTTTTTGGGAAGTTTCAGCAGTTGTTTCCGCCACGATCGCTCCTGATCCGGCGACGCATTCCGAAACGTTTCCCAGCTCGACGATAGGACTGTAGGGGCGTGCGAGCCGTGGGTCTAAACACGAATCGTCATCATGAGCGACGAGAAGTGCGTGCAATGGATGCGGTTGCGATGCGGGTGCGCTCCAGGCTCATTCCGCAGCAGAAGGCGACCGCGAGGGCGTCGGCGACGTCGGGGGGCTCGGGGGGCTTGGGGAGGTTCCACTGGGATTGGACGGCGCGTTGGATTTGGATCTTGCTGGCATGGCCGTGGCCGGTGAGGGATTTCTTGACGCGGTTGGCGGCGAACTGTTCGAGGGCGACGCCGTGCCGGCGGGCGACCAGCAGGATGACGCCGCGGGCGTGGCCCATGAGGATCGCCGTGCGCGGGTGGGCGTAGTGGGCGTAGAGCTGTTCGACGGCGCAGACATCCGGCTTGTGCTCGGTGATGAGCGCTTCGAGCTCGGTTTCGAGCTCGACCAGCCGGTCGGCGATGGGGGTCTTGGCCGAGAGGCGGATGACGCCGCCATCGACCAGCAGCGGGCGCACGGCCCGCCAGTCGATGACGCCGTAGCCGGTGAGCTGGAGGCCGGGATCGATACCGAGAATTCGCACGAACGGAATTTTTACCACGAAGTTGTTCATGAGGCGGCGCCTCACCCTGAGAGGATGAAAATGGGGCCGTCCCGCAGTTAAAGTATCGTTGCCGACGGGCCGGGTCGAGGCCGATTCGCGAGTTGGAGCGATGGAGCCCGACACGAAGTTTGCG
>DATHPP010000397.1:0-11606 GCA_035483795.1 Tepidisphaeraceae bacterium
CGCGCCCGGGCCTGCTGTGGAAAAACCTCCGCCACCAACGCCGCCGCCACCGCCCATTCGCCGCCCACGCCCAGCGCGACCAGGAACCGCAGGATCGCCACGTGCCACAGCGACGAGGCAAAGTAGGTCAATCCGGAAAACAGCGAGTAGAGCAGAATGGTGATCGCCATCACCGGCTTGCGGCCGATGCGGTCGGCCAGCGACGCAAAGGCGATTCCGCCCACAGCGCCGCCGGCCAAAAACACGCCCTTGAACACTTCCGCCCAAAAGTCGATGCGGTGCGGATCGCCCCCGACCAATTCCCGCAGCATCTCCGGCCAGGTGAGCGCGTAGATCTGGCCCTCGAAGGCGTCGAACGCCCATCCCGCCGACGCGATCGCCAGCACCAGCCACTGATACCGGGTTACCTGACGATACCACGGCTCCGGCGCCACGAGCGACGGAGTTTCCACAGTCGGAATGCCGGCCGGCTTTTCCAAGAATCAACCCTCCGCAAACGAAACCGGCATTCCCGTGGCCAGCGACTGCTCGCCCTTGAGGCACATCGCCGCCGACCACCATCCGTCGCAGCCGGTGCAGGGAACGGGCGTTCCCTCGTGGACCGCCGATACCACCGCCGCGATCTCGTCCACCAGCTCGTACACCTCGCCCGACAACCGCTCGACCGCCACGTCTTTTAGGTTGTCCCCCCGCTGCATTTTCAGCGAAAACGTCGGCGCAAACGTCCGATCCATCGCTCCGCTCCAGGCCGCCCACAGCGCGCCGCCGGTCCCGGTGATTTTCACCGTCTGATGGTGTTCCCAACCGGCTAGGGTCTGGCTGATCACGGCATAGCGACCCTTGGGAAACCTTACAATCGCCGAGAAGTTGTCGTTGAGCTCCGGATGGTCCGACCGTTTTCCGCTTGCCGAGGCAACGACCGATACCGGCTCGCCCACGCCGGCAAAGTACCAGCGGGCCAGGTCGAAGAAATGGATCGGCTCCTCGAGGGTCCAGCTTCCAACGCGATTGATGTTGTAGCGCCAACCGCCCGCCCCCAGCCGGTAAGGCCGCCGCCACAGCTCGATCAGCGCGTAGATCGGCTCGCCGATCGCGCCCTGGTCGATCAACTTTTTCACTTTCCCCCACAAGGACGACAGCCGCAGCTCGTGTCCGATCGCCAGCACGAGCTTGCGCTCCTCGGCGAGCTCGATCAGTCGCGAGCAGTCCGACAGCGTCAGCGCCATCGGCTTCTCCAGCAGCACGTGCCGTCCCGATTCCAGCACTGCCGTGGTCACCTCAGAGTGCAGGTCCGACGGCAGCACGATGCTGCACAGATCGAGCTTCTCCCTGGCGAGCATTTCCCGGTAATCAGAATAAACCGTTGCATCCGGCTGCTCGTGCCGTGCCTTCTCCACGCTCTCTTGCGACCTGCCCGCCACTGCTACAAGCTTCGCCCCCGCGACGGCCCGAATCGCCCGCGCATGGTGCTGCCCCCAAGCCCCGTAGCCGATCAAGCCGCAACGCACCTGGTTCATCTCACGCGTCCTCTGAGAATCGGTCGCTCCGCGTGGCCCAAAATGGCCCAAAGTGGCCCAAAGTGGCCCAAAATAACGAGCCATTTATCATATAATTGCTTTTTTATCATCGTGTGCGCGTCGCCTTTTGCCGGCCGCGACCGGCACATTAGAATCGATTGTTGTTGTCTATTCATCTCCCAAGGGAGGATCGCATGTTCCGCCGGATTTCGTGCATCGCTTTGTCCATGCTCGCCCGGTGCCGCCGACCGATCACAGACCTCGAACGTCCGGCACATATCGCTCGGGAACCCACTGATTCTGCGTTTTTCCGTCGAAGTATCTCGTATAGCCTCCCAAGACCTCGTTCAGCAGGGATACAGGATTCTCGTGCAGCCTCGCGATGAATTCGCCGAAGCACGAGGCGAAAAACTCACTCTCCTCTGGCGGCATCGTCCAAGGCCACCAGTAGATCCGGCCCGCGTTACGTCCCTGTGTCACCCAGTGAAAATAATTCCAGGATCCGCAAGGGTGGCCGATCGCAACAAAATCTTGACGTCCAAAGGCAATTCGGACTCGGCAGCCCCGTCGCTCCCATCAAATAGGTCTGCCCACTCCTGGCGCAGCTCAACCGTTCGTTCCTCCCAAAGCTCCGCCGAAAACACCTCAATTCCCGCACTGTTCCGCCAGAAGAGCTTGCAGTTCGCCGCGTAAGACGGGCAATTTTGTTTCGATAATTCGCCACGTAATCTCGTCATCGATCTTCGCGTAGCCGTGTGTGATCTGGTTGCGAAACGCGATGATCCTCGCGTACTCGCTGATCCGCTGCGCGGTCGGTAAATCACTGTCGCGAAGGCGGGACAACGCCTCGCCGATAATCACAAACTCGTAGTAGATCCCCGCGCGCAACAGCTTGTCCTGAACCAGATCGTCGCGCGATTTGTTGGTGACGAAATCGGCGATCACATCCGCCGCCTTCCGCATGTCTTCCAAAAGCGTGCGCGATTCAGGCGGCATAAAGCGTGACCCGGTGGCGGTTGGCGGCCTCGAGAAAATGGCGATTCATCGCCGCGCGGGCGCTGGCCAAGTCCACTTTCCGGGCGAAAAGCGACTCCAGGTCCTCCTGGAGCCCGAACCAGTCGTCGGCGATCGACGGGCTGTCGTAGGAGAGGAATTCGACGAAGAAGTCGAGGTCACTCTCATCCGTTCTAAAATCACCTCGGGCTGCTGAGCCGAAAAGCTCGAGCCGTCTGACATTGTGCCGGCGGCAAAGCTCAGCAATCTGCGCGCGTTTGGTGCTTACCAGCGAAAGCATGTGAACATTGTAGCACAGCAGCATGCAACCGTACGACGGCTGTTCAACCTGGTTTCACGTCGTTCGGCTGCACACAGAAATCCAGAATGGCAAAGTGATCGTCCGTCTTGGGCACGAGCTCGGGCTGGCGCGCGGTCGAGCGCATGTGCTGCGCGAGCGCCGCGGTGAACTGTGCGACGCGATCGGCGTGCGCGGGATGAACCGCCAGATTGATGAACTCATCGGGATCGTTCTGAAGATCGTACAGGCGGAGGGTCCGGCCGGGCGTGGGGTTGGCGGTGGCGTAGCCGTCCTGGCGGGCGCGGTTGCCGGCACAGTAGATGAACTTCCAGCGGTCGGTGCGCACGTACCCCTCGGCGTTTTCGGAATACTCGATGAAGAGCTGGTTGCGGTGATGATCGGTTTGTCCGTGAAGGATCGGCGCCAGGCTCTTGCCCTGGACTCGCGAGGGCATTTGCACGCCGGACAGATCGAGCATCGTGGGCACCAGGTCGAATGACTGCACGAGGGCGCGCGGGTTTGAGCCCGGGTGCGTGATGCCGGGGGCGCGGACGATCAGCGGGACGCGGATGGCGGGGTCGAAGCCGCAATGTTTCTCGAAGCGGCCGTGCTGGCCCAGCAGGTAGCCGTGATCGGCCAGGTAAACGACGATGGTGTCTTCGGCATGGCCGCTGCGCTCGAGCGCGTCGAGCACACGGCCGATGCTGTGATCGAGAAACTCGGCAGAAGTGTAATACGCAGCGATGCTGCCCGCCTTCTGCTCATCGGTGATGTCCTTGAAGACCAGCGGGATCTGCCCGGCGTCCTGTGGGCCAGGCCTGGGGGCGACAAAGTCTTGCGGCTTATGACGATCGCGAAACTCGATCGGAAAGTTGTACGGGGAGTGCGGCTCATAAAAGCTGACGACCAGGAAAAAAGGATTCTCGCGCGGCTGGCGCAGAAACTGCTGGGCCTGGTCTGCGAGAAAGTTGGCGGATGTGTCCGCTTCGTAGAAACCGAAGGGAAGGCAATCGCTGTTGAGCCAGATCGATGCCGGGTCTTTGAACGGACGCCAAGGCGGCTGAACTTTAACTCCCGCTGGCATCGGCCTTCGCGGCGAGCGCCGACGCAGAGCATTGAATTCCTCCAGGTCGAGCCGCTGGGAAAAGCCGTGTTTGAGCGGGCTGTTGAAATGCATTTTTCCGAAGGCGGCGGTGTCGTAGCCGGCTTCGGAAAGGTAATGCCCCAGCGTCGGCTCGGACTCGGGAAGCACCGAGCTCAACTGCGTGACGCCGACCGAGCGGGGATATCGCCCCGTGATGAAGCATTGCCGCGACGCGGTGCAGACTGGCGAGCAGCAGTATGCCTGCTCGAAACGCATCGCTTGCCGGGAGAAACGGTCGAGATTGGGGGTACTGACTTTCCGATTGCCGTAGGCGCCGCAGATGTAAGGCGCGTGATCGTCGGCGACGATCCAGAGGATATTGGGACGTTTGCGCGGCGCTTCCGCGCGGGCCAGGGTCGGCCCAGAAACTGCC
Source organism: Tepidisphaeraceae bacterium (assembly GCA_035483795.1). Lineage (GTDB taxonomy): Bacteria > Planctomycetota > Phycisphaerae > Tepidisphaerales > Tepidisphaeraceae > DASXMX01. Next base: position 4,329 of record DATHPP010000397.1, read on the forward strand.
GCCGCCACCGCGGTCTTCAGGACCTTCCGACGCGACCAGGAGAAGGACATTTCCGGATTTTAACCTCACCGGTTCAGAATTCATTACGTAGACCAGAGCACAGGAGAAACGGAAAGAGCGGGCTCTTGTGTGACCCGCGCAACGTGTCTGACCGGGTTGAAGCGCACTTTTCGCGCAAGTCATTTCCAGATCAATCTCCACTGCGACCTCGGCGTCTCCGCGGTGAATAATCCGCAGAGCCAACGCAAATAATTTGCGAATCAAAGGATTTTTCGCGCTGGATCGAGCAACAGGTAAAGTAAGCTCACCACGGCGGACGAGGTTCTCGCCATTGGTAGCGGCGAGACGGCCGTCCATGGTGCGTTCCAAAATTTCGTCCTGGAGGGCGAGATTGGAGGTGCGGCATGGCGACGATACTTCTAGTTGACGATCACCCGGAAAGCTGCGACGCAGTGGTTGCCTGCCTTGAGCAGGCGGGCCACTTGGTGATGCAGTCGACGGGGGCGTGGCACGCCTTGGCCGCGTTGCCGGCGGTCCAGCCGGACGTCATCATCGCCGACATCCGCATGCCGCAGATGGACGGGTTTGCTTTCCTCCGCGACCTGCGCGAAGAGCCGCTCGCCGCCCGCATTCCCATCATCATCCTCACCGGGGTTTCCGATCCCGATCTGCGCTGGCGCGCCAGCGAGTTGGGGATCGACCGTGTCTTCCAGAAGGGAGATTACGACCTTTCCGAGCTTCTCAAATGCGTGGACGCCCTGGTGGAACAGGGAACGTGCGACGCGCCGGCGCCCGTCCTCCAGTACCTCATCCCCGCCACCCTCACGGCGCAAACCGCGCCCGATCAGTTGCCGGCCGTCTAGGAAAGCAAGAAAACGAGACAAGGAGAAGGGGGAGAAGGAGAATGCGCGGATTCTCCGTTTCTTCGTTGTCTCGTTTCTGATGCTACACCGGCGTTTTGCGGAAATGGGCGGCGTTCTTCTCTTTTCGTGGCACGGCTTTATAAGCCGTGGACGAGGAGGAACAAAGACGCAAGACGGCATTGGTGTGGGAAAGCCAAGTTTCATAGCGCGAACTACTCGCGGCTTACCGGGAAAAAAGTCTCGGCGAGGCAGGTCGGTTTTCCCACGGCACAACCGGCGCTGCGTGAACGGCTTGATCCGTCCACGGGTTACAAACCGGTTACAAACGTTACAAACCCGCGCCACCTGAAAGGCAGCGGCGCGGAATCACCCGCGGTCATATAGCACGGCTGGGCATTTGCTCCGTCTCCTTGTCTCCCCTCTCCTTGTCTCCTTGTCTTGGTGGATCGTGCCGATAATGACGGTGGAGGATCGTCATGAGCAGGAGTCGTCAGGTGGCCAACGAAATGATTGCCCGCTGGGAACGGTTGGAGCCACGCCGGCTGATGTCGGCGGTCGAGCCGACGGCGGCGGAACAGTACATGCTCGAGCTGGTCAACCAGGCCCGGGCCAACCCAGCAGCGGCGGCGGCGTCGCTGGGAATCGATCTCAACGAGGGTCTCTCACCCGGCACGATCTCGGCCGCCGCCAAGCAGCCGCTGGCCTTCAATCCCGACCTTATTTCCGCCGCCCGCGAGCACAGCACCTGGATGATTCAGAACAACACCTTCGCCCACAACGAAGGCAACGTCGATCCGGGCGGGCAGATGAGTGCGGCGGGATACCCGTTCACGGGCAGCTATTCCTGGGGGCAGAATATCTCGTTTCAGGGTGAGACTCCGGCGACGCCGCCGGTGAATTCCACCGTCGCGCAGGAGGAGAACAGCCTGTTTGTCGATTCCTCCGAACCGGGCCGCGGGCACCGGCTCAACATATTGGACCCCAATTTCAAGGAAATCGGCGTCGGCGTCGAGACCGGGACGTTCCAGGGCTACAACGCCGTGCTGACGACCCAGGATTTTGCTTACGAGTCGGGCGACAGCTTCTTGACCGGCGTCGCGTTCGTCGACAGCGCTCATACTCATTTCTACGCGCCCGGCGAAGGGCTGGGCGGGGTGACGGTGACCGCGACGCGGCAGAGCGATAACGCCGTGTTCACCACGACGACCTGGTCGGCGGGCGGATACACGCTGGCGCTGCCGCCGGGCACGTACAACATCACCGCGACCGGCGGGGGGATCGGGACCGTCGCCGTGAATAACACGGTCATCGGTTCGCAGAACGTGGAGGTGGATTTCACACCCGGCGCCACTTGGCCCCCGCCTCCGCCGGCATCGCCGGGGTGGGCAACCGGGACGGTCTTTCGCGATCGCAACGGCAACGGAATCCGCGATGCCGGGGAAGGCGCAATTGCCCAGTGGCGGGTCTTTGTGGACCTGAACAACGACGGGGTCTGGAAGAAAGGCGAGCCGTTTGCTCTCACCAATGCGCGCGGCATCTACAGGCTCAAACTTGCCGCGGGCAATTACGCGATTCGCGCCGTCGCACGAAAAGGTTTTGCCAACACGTCCCCGGCAACGGGCGAATACTCGGTTACGATCTCGAGCGGTGTAACTTCGGCGGGGCTGAATTTCGGCGAGCAGCCACTCCCGGTGAAGAAGAAGCTTCTGGCCGGCGGGCTTCGCAAGCTAGTTTGAAAGCAGTGGGAGGGCGAGGCGGGCGAGGCTCCTGCCGAGCCGCACTTTCCGTGTCCGCAAGCCTCGTCTCGGCAGGAGCCTCGCCCTCCCTGAACATCCCTGAACACCGGTCGCCAAGCGACAATTTGAGCCACGCTGCAACTCTGCTAAGATGCGATGCTGAACGCGGGAAGACGGTGGACGGCTCATCCCCGGCAGCGCCTCATGCGCGAGTATCGCAGGTGGTATGGCAATCAAGTTTGAGATTTATCGAGACGGGGTGCGATCAACCGCGTTCGAGCCCGTGGCCGCGATGGCCATCGGGCCGGAAGGCATTCCCATTCCCGCCGACATTTCGTTCCGCGACGGCGTTCTGAGCATCAACCGCAAGGAAGACCATGCGACCGGCGTCGGCCTGATGTGGGATTGCGGGCCGCTGGGGGCGTTCCATCTGGACACGACCCGACTGCCGCCGCGTGAGCGGCCTTACGTGCTCAACGTCGAGCTGGCGCGGTCGCGGCTGATGAAGGTGATGCAGAAGCAGGAAGACTGGAACCTGTTCGATTTTCCCAAGGCGGAAAAATTCAACAGCCAGTTTCGTGACGCGCAGATGCTGTTTGCCGAGTCGCTGGGCCGTCTGGACACGCCCGCCGAAGCCGCGAAAGTGGCGGACCAATCGCTGGCGCTGGCGTTGGACCTTTCCGAAGAGTTGTCGACGTTTCACGGCGACCTGCTGTTGACCCGCCGGCGGTCGGGCAACTCGTTTGTCAAGCATGTCTTCGGCTGCCGGGTGAATTCGGAAGTCCAGAACGAGCGGTACAAGGAGCTGGCGGCCAGCAGCTTCGACTACATCGTGCTGCCGATGTCGTGGAAGAAGCTTCAGCCACAGGAGCACGAGTTCGACACGTCGACGGTGGACGAATGGGTGGAGATGCTGAGCCGCCGCCGCGTGCCGACGATCGCCGGGCCGCTGCTCCGGCTCGAGCACGAGCACGTGCCCGATTGGATGGTCATCTGGGAACACGATTTCGACATGATCCGCGAGATGGCCTATGACTACGTGCAGAAGGTGGTCAACCGCTATCGCCGGGTCGTGTCGGCGTGGAACGTCGCGGCGTCGCTCCAGACCAACGCCGCGTTTACCCTCACCTTCGAGCAGATCATCGAGCTGACGCGAATGCTGGTCTCGCAGATCAAAACCATGATTCCGACGGCGCGGACGCTGGTGACGATTTCCCATCCGTTTGGGGAATATCACGCACACGGGCGGGCGGCGGTGCCGCCGATGCTTTACGCTGAGATGCTCTCGCAGTCGGGGATCAACTTCGAGGCGTTTGCCCTCGAGATCGAGATGGGCGTGCCAGTGCCGGGGATGTTCATGCGCGATCTGTTTCAGCTCAGCAGCCTGCTCGACAAGTTCAGCACGCTGGGCCGGCCGGTGTTTTTGACCGCGGTCAGCGCGCCGTCGCGATCGACGCCGGATTCATCCGATGATTCGGAAGGGACCCTGGACCCCAGCAAGGGCGGCCGCTGGCGACGGCCCTGGGACCCACAGCTTCAGGCCGAGTGGATGGAGGCGGTGTACCAGGTCGCGCTCAGCAAGCCTTTCGTCGAAAGCATTGCCTGGGGCAACCTGGCGGACTTGCGGCAAACCGTACCCGGCGGCGGCTTGTTCGACGACGTCCTCCAGCCCAAGCCCAGCTTCCTTAAACTCCAGCAGATGCGCGAGCGGCTCAAGCCGTCGCAGGGGCGGAAGTCGTAATCGGCTTTCCCGAAACTCATGTCCGACAGCAACCAACCCGAGCCACGCGAGTGGGGTTGGAATTATTCCCAGCGGCGGGCGCTGGCCTTGCTGTTGTCGGTACTGCTCGTCGTGCTGTGCATTCGCTTCGCGCTGGACCGGCAGTTCGTGCCGAATCCTCAGCCGCCCCAGGGCGCCCGCGCCGACGAACTGGCGACGCGCATCGATCCCAACACCGCCGACTGGCAGACGCTGGCGGCGATTCCCGGTCTTGGCGAGAAACGGGCAAAGAGCATCGTTGAGTACCGTGATCGCATCCGCGGGGCGAGTCCAAGCCGCCGGGTTTTCCGGCGAGCTTCCGATCTGCGCCGTGTCCGCGGGATCGGTCCGGCGACAGTTGCCAATCTGGCGCCGTATCTGATTTTTCCACCAGAGTCTCCGGCAACGCAATCTTGATGTTCGGCCAGCTATAATCGACCGCAATGTCCGACTTCCAGGTTGTCAGTCCTTTCCAGCCGCAGGGCGATCAGCCGCAGGCGATTGAGGCGTTGGCGCGCGGGCTTAACGAGGGGAAGAGATTCCAGACACTCATGGGCGTTACCGGCTCGGGCAAGACGTTCACGATGGCGAACACCGTCGCCCGCGTGAACAGGCCGACGCTGGTTATCAGCCACAACAAGACCCTGGCGGCGCAGCTTTACGAGGAATTTCGCGAGATCTTTCCGCACAACGCCGTCGGCTATTTCGTCAGCTATTACGACTATTACCAGCCTGAAGCGTACATCCCGCAGCGCGACATCTACATCGAGAAGGACGCCAGCCGGAACGACGACCTGGACCGATTGCGCTTGTCGGCGACGAGCAACCTGGTCAGCCGCAACGACGTGCTGATCGTGGCGTCGGTGAGCTGCATCTTCGGGCTGGGCTCGCCGGTCGATTACAAGCGGAGCGTCGTGCCGATCCGCAAAGGGGTGGAGACGGACCGTGACGAGATGCTCCGCCAACTGGTCGATCTCCAGTATGCCCGCAACGACATCGATTTCAAACGCGGCACGTTCCGCGTCCGCGGCGACGTCGTCGAGCTTCACCCGTCCTACGAAGAATTCGCCTACCGCATCGAATTTTTCGGCGACGAGATCACCAATATCGACGCGATCAACCCGCTCACCGGCGAGCTGCTCAGAAGCGAAGACCAGATTTTCATCTACCCGGCGGTCCACTACGTCATGCCTGAAGACCGCGTGCAGACGGCGATTGAATCCATCAAAGCCGAGCTGGACCAACGGGTCATGCAATTGCGCGGCGACGCGAAGCTGCTCGAGGCCCAGCGGCTGCTGGCCCGCACGAAGTACGACATGGAAATGATCGCCGAGGTTGGCTTCTGCTCGGGAATCGAGAACTACAGCCGGCATCTCGACGGCCGCAAGCCCGGCGAGAAGCCATATACGCTGATCGATTATTTTCCCAGGGATTACCTGCTGATCATCGACGAATCACACGTGACGATCCCGCAGCTCAAGGCGATGTACAACGGCGACCGCCAGCGCAAGGAAGTGCTCGTCGAGCACGGCTTCCGCCTGCCCAGCGCCTTGGACAACCGGCCGCTGCGGTACGAAGAGTTCGAGCAGATGTGGAATCAGGTGGTCTTTGTTTCCGCCACGCCGGGCAAGCTCGAGCTGGAGAAAACGGGTGGGGAGGTTGTCGAGCAGGTCATCCGTCCCACCGGCCTGGTCGATCCGACGATCGAAGTCCGCCCGGCCCAGGGCCAGGTGCCGCACCTGCTGGCCGCGATCAGGGAGCGGGTCGATGCCGGCGAGCGCGTGTTGGTCACGACGCTCACCAAGCGTTTGGCTGAGGACCTCAGCGCGTACATTCAGGAAGCCGGATTCCGCGGCCGGTATCTGCACAGCGAAATTCAGACGCTGGAGCGCGTCGAAATCCTCAGGGACCTGCGGCAGGGGGATTTCGACGTGTTGGTTGGGGTCAACCTGCTTCGCGAAGGGCTGGACCTTCCGGAGGTGTCGTTGGTGACGATCCTCGACGCCGACAAGGCGGGGTTCCTGCGAAGTGAAACCTCGATCATCCAGATGATCGGCCGGGCGGCGCGGAACGTGAACGCGAAGGTGATTCTGTATGCCGACACGGTGACGCCGGCGATGCAGAAGGCGTTGGACGAGACGGGCCGGCGGCGCGAGCTCCAGCTCCGCTACAACGCCGAGCACGGCATCACGCCGCAGACGATCAAGAAGGCGATTCGCAGCACGATCGAGTCGGAGGTGAAGGCGCGGCGAGCCGCCCATGACGCGATCCACGCTGACGAGCAGGAATTCGATCAGACGGAACTGGTTCGGTTGCTCGAAGAGGAAATGCTCGACGCCGCCCGCAACCTCGAATTCGAGCGGGCGGCTCAGTTGCGCGACAAGATCAACGAGATCAAAGGCGCTCCCACCATCAAGAGCGGCAACTCATTCGGCGCGGAAGCTCAGGAAGGCAAGAAGATCTGGGAGCCCAGGAGCAAGGGGCGAGGAAAAAGAAAAGTAGCGAAATGAATCGCCCAGCTTGCCCGCTTGGTGATGTATAATCACTTAAGACATTTATGTTTCAGTTCCCAACATACGAAAACCTCCGCGAGCTGATTCAGCTTGCTAAACGCGAAGACCTGGGCGGTGACGACGTCACCAGCCGGCTCGTCGTCCCGGAGAACAGGATTGGCGTCGGTACGCTGCTTCAGAAGGAGACCGGGATCGTCTGCGGGCTGCCGATCGTCGAGATGATCTGCCGGACGTACGATGAGCGGCTGCGCGTGGAGTTGATTCCCGGGTTTCACATGGACCTGATCGAGGGGCGGTTCAGCGATGCCAAGACCACGCCGCTGTTGCGGAGTCGCGGGCCGCTGCGGTCGCTTTTGTCGGCCGAGCGGGTGATCCTCAATTTTCTTCAGCGGATGAGCGGCGTGGCG
>DATHPP010000398.1:0-4349 GCA_035483795.1 Tepidisphaeraceae bacterium
GGCAACGGCATCTGGAAAAGGCGCTGGCGAAGCTCGGCCGCCAACTCGACGCGCTCACCGAAGGGCGCACCGGGGGGTGAGTTAAATTAATTACTTTCAGCCCAGCAAGGCGGCCGGGGTGGTTTTCTTGGCACCACGAACGCGGCGGGCTCGGGTGCTCCCGACGTCGCCAGCGGGTCCGGCGCCGACGCCCACCGGCCGGCACTGCTTCAGCATGAACTTGGGCAGCAGCTTCACCGGCCGGTAGCTTTGCTTCGTCCACGCCAGCGTCTGGACTCCCCAGTCGTCCCCGACGTTGACCAGCGGGCGATCGGCCCAGTTGAGACGGCAGAATTCACTGAAGATGAACTGGGCCAGGCCTTTGATCTCCAGATCGGTCTTCTCGATCGTGATGCTGCTTTGATCGTTTCCGAGAACTTCTCCAAACGTGAAACCACGGAGGAGGAAAACAGGGTCGGGAGCTATTTTTTCTTCCGTGGGTGGTGTTGCAGCGCCGCGGGCGTAGACCACCAGTCCCTTGAGCCCGAGTTGATCCGCGGTTTCAAGGCAGAGCGCCGTCGCCGTGGTTTCTTTGGAACGTTTGACGGCGCTGGCGTCGATCTCGGCCAGGTGCTGGCCATCCTGGTGGAGCTTCCATTTGTCCAGCAGTGCAAGGCATTCGGGACCGTGTTCTTCGACGCGGTAGGGCTCCACGCGATAGCCGTAGTTGCGCATGAAGCGGTTCTTCGCCTGGCGTTTACTGGCCAGGTCGGAACCGGCCAGGTCGATCATTCGCCGGACGTCGTAGACATAGTCGGCGCGCATAGGCGCGACCGAGAGTTTGGATGCATCGAAGCGGGCAAGGAGTTCCTCGCTGACATATTCGACGCGGGAGCGTTCCAGGACTCCGCGACGGGCGTTGTACTCGTTCATCAGCTCGAAGGATTCGGCCAGCGCGGCGTCTCCGGACGTGTCTCCGATCGGCGGCATCAGCAGCGTCAGATCACCCGTGCCGTTGGCAAAAACGCACAGGTGCCCCCGGATCATTTTCCAGAGGATCCGCAGGCTGTTGCGCCAGGTGTAGAGCTGGGAAAAAGTGTAATCGGACAGGGGCTGTTCGAGGGAGGCAAAATACGAATGGAAGACCGCCCGGTCGCTCAATTCCACCGACCGCAGGCCCCAACCCGTCAAGGGGTCATCGCCCATATGAGTGACGGTTTCCTCCGTGAATGTCGGGCATCATGGCTTTCAGAGCCTATACGAAAGTTGCTTGTTCCGGAACAGACACACTTTATAAATCGAACATCACTGGCGACGGACAACTTGCTTCTGCTATCGACAGTGACAGACGAACACGTGAAAAACGAGTTTTACTCCGATCTGGGTCTTATAGGACCAGGCGATATCGGCACTTCTCCCGCTCGCCGCGAGCGTATAGCGGATCATCGTCGGGGACGGCGACGATGCTTTCGATCCGTGCGCCCAGTCTCTCGCAGGTTCTCCGGGAAGCGTAATTGTCGGGATTGCAGGTGATCCAGAGGACTTTCAGGCCATGCCGGCGGGCCAGCGGGAGCAACAGCCGGACCGATCGTTCGGCGTAACGACGGCCGCGGGCGGGGGGGTAGACGTGGTAGCCGAAGTGGCCGTAATAGAGTTCGATTTTCTCGTTGGTTCCGATGCGGAGCCCGATGCCGCCGGCCAGGGCCACAGGGGGCAGGCCCGCCGGATGCGCGGGCGGTACATCGTGCCGGATTCGCATCCAGAAATGGTACTGCGGGACCCGTCCGGTCGCGCGGTCGGCCGGCTCATGTCCCCAGGGCGCGATCCGCAGAAACTGCTCGAGTTGTTTGCGGCTGGTGTGGGATTCCTGGGGTGCCTGCGCGATCGTCAGCGGGTGGCTGCATGCTTCCAGCAGGTCGTCAAACCATTGCGGGTCGGGTTGAACCAGTTCCAATTCGCCGTCGATGAGCGGGCCGGGATCCAGGAACTTGAAGCGATTGAAGAACAATCCGAGAAGCTGCGTCGTGCTGGCGAAGCCGGTCCGGCTACTTCATGGCGGCCGAGGTCCCGCTGGGGAAGAAGAGGTTTTCGCCGAAGTTGGTGTTGGAGGCGACAAACAGGGCCAGGATGCCAAGCAGACTGACTACGCAGGCTACCGCCGTCAGCGCGGTGTAGACGTCGTTACCGGCCTTCACTTGAACCTGGTCGCGAGGGGAGCGGGTCATAATCGATGCCTCATCAAATCGTATTCCTTGCCGTCACTGGTCACCGGTCACTGGTCACTTGTCATTGGTCACTTGTCATTTCTCCGGAGCCACCAGTCACAAGTGACAAATGACAAGTGACAAATGACCAATGACGAATCAGAGCTGTGTTCGCACCTCGACGCCGGGCCGGACTTCGTTGACGCGCGGGCCGCTGAGATGGCCGATCGCCTGGTTCGGTTCGACGCGGTCGACGATGAGATAGCCCAGGAACGGATCCTGCGAGTTGGGGTCGATGAGCTTGAGCTGCATGCCCTTGGTGATCTGGTCGGCGCTGCCGACGTCGATGGTGGCCATGGCCACGCCGCCGATGCTCTGCTTGCTGCGGACCATGCCGTGCACGTTGATGAGCGGTTCGGTGTTGATCGTCGGCGCGGAATTCTCGGCGATTCCCGCCTTGTGCAGCGTCTCGCGGAGGGTCTTGTTGTCATTCTGAAGCTGCGTGTTCTGCTCGTTGGCGTCGCGCCACTGGGTGCGGACGGTTTCGTATTTATTGGTCAGGTCGGAAAGTGCCAGGCTGTCGTCGGAATTGCGCTTGGCCAGATCGAGGTTTTCCTTGCGCATCTCCGTGAGCTGATCGTTCTGCGTGCCGAGCACCTTTTGCGCGACGACAAGGGCGTCGCTGGAGCTTTTCTGCCCCGCAGTCGCCTGGAGCAGGTTGCTGTTGAGCTGCGCGATGTTCGCATCGCGCTCGGCGATCGCGCCACGAAGCTGGTTGATTGTCTGGTCGCCGACGTTGCGCTGATTCTGCAACTGGGCGCCCATCGTGTTCAGTTGCTCGCGGAGCATGGCTTGATCTTCTCGAGCCGACCCGGCTTCCGCGACCGCCGCCTGCCTGGCGTTCTTCTCATCATTCAATGCCTTGGCGAAGCTTTCCGCTCGATTCACGTACACGACGGTGCCGGCGGTCAGGATGAGACTCAGCACGACGAGCAGGAGAACAAAAACCTTGGTGAGGGCGCTCACGGGGGCTCCTTGGACGAAGCTGTCCGGCAGTGGTGTATCCCGGGTGGAGAAGGCGGCGACCGATTAAACCGTTCAACCCAGAAAACGTTCAACTCACGGTCGCAATTTCCTTCTTCCGCCTGTGCGATCGGCAAGGCATAACCGCGCAATCGTTAAACGCGATTTCAAGCCGAAAAACGCGAATCTCATCCTAACTTGACGCGATCGGGGGGTCAAGTTTTCCCGGAGAACAGGACATGGTTCGCAGGACGTTTGCTTCTACGCCCCCCTGGCCAGTGAAACTTGAAAACGTGAAACGTGATTAACGCCGGCCTTCATCACGTTTCACGTCTTCACGTTTCACTGGCCGGTTGAGGTAAAACCAACGTCCAAAATTGAATACGCCCACCCCGCAACTATCATTGCCGGTGTAAGATAACGGAGCGGGATGTCGCAAGTGAGTTTACCAGTGACGCGGCCGACGGGTCGGGCGGTGCTCGTGAGCAACCCCGCCGCCCGCGCTGACGTTCGTGAAACGCTCGACCGCCTGGGGTATGGCTGCCACGAGCTGGACGACCCGTACTCGGCAATGGCGGAACTTTGCCGCCGGCCACTGATTTATCAGGCGGTTATCCTGAGCCTCGGCGGGACCTACCGCGAGGAACTTGCCATCATCGGGGCGATCAAACGACGCTATCCCCATGTCGAGCTGTGGCTGGCGCACACGGACGGCCGCCAGGCCGCCTTGGCGGAGGCCATGCGGCAGGGGGCCGATGGCTTGCTCGACGACGACGGGTTGCACCGGATTGGCATGAACTTCGCCGCGGCGGCCGAGGCACAAACCGCCGAACTTGCCGCGGCCCCCGCACCGGCGCCGCGCCCGGTTGAAACCGCCGACGAAGATTCCTCGCCAGACGAGCCGATTCTCTCGGCCGATGAACTTCGCGCGTTGCTCCAGGAGCAACCCATTGTTCCCCCGGCGGGCGAGGGGGAGGAGTCCTGAGCATGGTCCGCCTGCTGCACGAGCGTGTGCTTCTGATCGGCGACAGCGCCCGCGAGGTTCTGTCGGCGCTGGCCCAAGCCGTCCCCGGCGCGCTGGTCAACAGCGTCCCGACGCTTTTCGACGGGATCGCCGAGCTGTCGGCGGGGAGGTATACGACG
>DATHPP010000399.1:0-5123 GCA_035483795.1 Tepidisphaeraceae bacterium
CGGCATGAGACGATAGTGCACGGCGCCAGTTTGCGAAGCGAGGTAATCGCAATGCCTGGCGATGGAGAATCCCTGCGGCACTTTGATTGTCGTCCACAGGCGATATCTGGAGCCGGTCGTGGCGGAATCGGTCGAGCGGATCACCACGTGACCCGAGAACGGGTCCTTGTGGAACATGTACTCGAACGCGGCGTTCAGCTTTTCCGCCGGCACCTGCCACGCGACGAGCGACCCGCGGGCCAGGTTCGTGGCCATGAGGGTTTGCCGCACCCGGCGGATCGTCCCGGCGCTCAGCATCGCCTGCACCCGCTCCAGCACGGTGGGAAGATCAACCTCCGACAGACGGGAGACTTCCCCGAACGGATCAGTTTGGAACCCTTTTATTTTGTCTTCCGAAACCGCGAGAATGCGGGCGTTGATGGTGTTGTCGGTGTTGATGGGGATCGGTGTCGCGGTGTTCATGGATCGGATTGTAAGACAAAAGGGACAAAGGGAGCAGTAGCAGGCACGCTCCGCGTGCCGTCCGCTACGGCACGCGGAGCGTGCCTGCTACCAACTTCAACCCAACACATACTTTGGCAGCCTCAAGCCGCGCCCCAGCGTGTGCTGAATCTGATTGGCGAAGATGCGGTTGATCGGATCAGTTTGGTGTCGCGTGAGCTGCGGCAATCGTTGCGGCGACCCGTTGGCCCGCGGCAGGCGCGAGATCGTCTGAAGCAGACGCAGCAGGCGCGGGTCGAGGGTTGCGCGATCCGTCGTCGTATGCTCGCAATTCCGGCAAACGACGCCGCCGCGGGCGGCGGAAAAATAGCAGGGGGCGCGGTCGTCCATTGCCGTCCCGCAGCAGACGCAGGCAAACAGCTCGGCCAGATACCCGCTCTCGCGCAGCAGATCGAGCTGAAATGCGAGAAACGCCTCCTCACGCCGACTCGAGGCAAGCTCGGGCAGCGTCGCTTCCAGCCGATCGAAAAGCTGCGGATGCGGGTCGTGCTCCTCGATCAGCCGGCTGACCAGCTCTGCTGAATAGAGGCCCAGATAAATGCCCCGAAGATTTTTTCGCAGGGCCAGATGTCCTTCGCGCAGGCTCCATTCGGTGAGCGGCGGCAGATCGCGGGCGAGGTCGTGGGAGAAGACCGCCTCGCCGACGTCCAGCAGGTCGATGCCGCCGTCGAACTTGCTTGCCCCGGCCTTGGTCCGGCGGTGGGCGCCCTTGGCAATGACGCGGGTGATCCCGTGCTCGCGGGCCAAGAGGGTGAGAATCTGCGAGGTTTCGCTGTACTCGGTCTTGCGGAGGCAGAGGCAGCGGTCGTGAACCAGGGGCATGCGGGTCGAAGTCCAAGCGATCTAAAGGCTTAGTGATCCGCCAAATTATAGGACCTTTCGCCCGATTTTCAGGCTCCAGGGCGGGCAATTTCCGTGCGAACCTGCCGTTTGGGGTCGGTGTACAAACTATTAATGGACCGCGGCCAATATGGGCGGGTGGATCGGGCGCGGGTATATTAAGTTGCCGATTGGACGAGGGGAAAATACGCCGAGGGGCAGAAAGCTGTGGGTCTGGTGCTCGGACAAATTCCGACGAGCGTTTTCTCGGCGGACCAGGTGGTGTCGCCGTACATCTATGTTTTCTACGCGGCGTTCATCCTGGCTTTCATCATGACGCCGATCATGCGCGCCGTCGCCATGTACTACGGCATCATCGATCATCCCGACAAGCTCCGCAAAATCCATAAATTACCGGTGGCGTACCTGGGGGGCGTGGCGGTTTTCATCGCCTGGCTGGGCGGGTTGGCGATCAGTGAGATGCTTCACCTGCATCGTGCCGACCCCGGCTGGCCGACCGACGCCATGGGGGTGGCGCATCCGATCATCCGATTCGGCATCGTGGTGGGCGCGCTGATGATCGCACTGCTGGGCCTGTGGGACGACGTTTACAAGCTCGATCCGTGGATGAAGATCGGCGGGCAAATCTGTGCGGCGATGTTCCTGTTGTGGGACGGAATCGGCGTCGACTGCCTGCGCCCGATTCTCACGCCCGCTTACTCGTTGGCCGAGCATGTGATCGATCATGGCGCCGCCGGCCCGGTTCCCGACTGGCTGGTGATGTCCATCAGCAGCGTCGTTGTCGTCGTGCTTGTGGTCGGATGCTGCAACGCGACCAACCTCATGGACGGACTGGACGGATTGTGCGGCGGGGTGACGGCGGTGATCTCCGCCGGGTTCCTGTTCGTCGCCGTTCACATGGCCATGTGGGGCGGCGGGTTTCAGACCAACATCGACGCACAACGCGTGATCATCGCCTTGGCCCTGCTGGGCGCGGTGCTCGGGTTCATCCCCTACAACTTCAATCCCGCCTCGATCTTCATGGGCGATACCGGGAGCATGTTCCTCGGCTACGTGATCGCCACGATGATCATCCTGATGGGGCAGGGGCAGACCAAATGGTTTTTGGCGTCGATGGTGATTTTTGCCTTGCCGGTGCTCGACACCATTCTGGCATTCGCCCGAAGGTGGACCAACGGCCGGCCGCTATTCAGCGCCGACAAGCAGCACTTTCACCATCAGCTCGTGGCTCGGGGTTTTACGGTCAAGCAGACGGTGCTCATCAGCTATGCCCTGGCGATCTTCTTCGGGTTGCTGGGGATTTCGATGGTCTTCGTCCGAACGCGGTATGCGATTGCGATTTACCTGGTCGTGTTCGGTTCGATCATCGTGGCCGCGTACAAGATGGGAATGATCCACGAGCGTCCGGCGACCAGCGACACCGGCAACCTCGACGACACGCCCGCCGAGGCCTTCGGCGCCGATCTTCGTCCCGAATCGGTGATGGAAATCCCCGACCGCACTCCCGATCCGATGGCCGAGCCGAAACTTGGAACGGCGGGATAATTTCTAGCGCCGCGCGGTTCGCCGCGTCTGATAAGCTGCACAAAAATGCCGTTCGGAGAAAAAGCCGATCTGAGCTATATTACATTGGCTCCGGTCCGCGCCACTGACGGCGCGGCCCGATCAGTTTAACGATAAGGGTAAGTTGCAATGGACGTTACGGTCATCGGTTGTGGATATGTCGGTCTGGTGACGGCGACCTGTCTGGCCAGCATCGGTCACACGGTTCGCGGCGCCGAGAAGGACCAGAAAAAGCTCAAGGTGCTCAAGGACGGCCACTGCCCGATCTTCGAGCCGGGCTTGCAGGAGCTGATGCAGGAGCACTATGCCGCCGGCTCGCTCCAGTTCACCGACAACATCAAGAACGCCACGCAGGACGCCGAGGTCGTCTTCCTGGCTGTCGGCACGCCGCCCAAGTCCGATGGCACGGTCGACATGAGCTACCTCGAAGGGGCCGGCAAGGAAGTCTGCGACGCGCTGGCCGAGAACAAGAGCGACTACATGGTGACGATCGTCGTGAAATCGACGGTCCCGGCGGGTACGAACCGCAAGCTCTATCACTTCCTCAAGCAGCAGACCAGCGCCCACGTGCAGGTCGTGAGCAATCCCGAATTCCTGCGCGAAGGCACTGCGGTCAACGACTTCCTCGAGCCCGACCGCATCGTGATCGGCGGCGAAAGCCCCGAGGCCTTCCGCATGATGCGACGCCTCTACGACCCGATCGTCAAGCGCGAGGAAGCGTTCATGACGATGAATTGGGAGTCGGCGGAGCTGACCAAGTACGCCGCCAACGCGATGCTCGCCGCCCGCATCTCGTTCATGAACGAGATGACGATTCTCTGCGAGGGCTACGGCGCCGACATCGAAGACATCCGCAAGGGCATCGGCTCCGACTTCCGCATCGGCCCGGCGTTCCTCAAGGCGGGGTGTGGGTACGGCGGATCGTGCTTTCCCAAGGACGTCGCCGCCCTCGAGCACATCAGCCGCCAGATCGGACACGAAAGCCTCTTCGTCAACGCGATCCAGTGCACCAACAAAAACCAGAAGCGGCGATTCGCCGAGAAGATCATCCAGAAGCTCGGCCGGCCGATCAGCGGGTCCAGGCTTGCGATCTGGGGCCTGGCGTTCAAGGCCGACACCGACGACATTCGCGAGTCCGCGGCGCTGGACGTGATCCGTCACCTGCTCGACCAGGGCGCCGACGTGGTTGCGTGCGATCCCAAGGCGATGGAAAACATGAAGCAGGTCTTCAAGGACGAAGTCGAGTGGTCGCCGGACCCGGTGCATGCCGCGGTGGGGGCGGATGCGGTGGCGCTGCTGACGGATTGGCCGCAATACAGCACGCTGCCTTTCCGCAAGATCGCCGCCACCATGAACCAGCCGATCATCTTCGACGGCCGCAATTGCCTGCACCGCGACGTCATGCGCGAAGCCGGCTTCCAGTACTACCCCATGGGCCGCCCCGCGGTCGAAAACACCCTGCGGCTCAAGCACAAGGTGTGAGTGCCCGGCATACCGATGCATCGAAACAGTTGGATGATGTTCGAAAAGCACGCCAGGCCGCTTTTCCGGGCGGACATGCGGGTCCTGGAAATCGCGCCCGACAAGGTGCCTTCCGTTTACCAGAAGATCGTCGATCAGCCCACGATCCGCTGGGAGACCCTGGAGCTCGCCCCCGCGGCGAACATCACCTACGTCGCCAGCAACGAATACAGTTTTCCGATCCCCGACAACACGTTCGACATCGTGGTCTCGGGCAACGTCATCGAGCACGTGAAAAAGATCTGGACATGGATGCGCGAGCTCACCCGCGTTACCAAGCCCGGCGGATGGGTCGTCACCGTCAACCCGGTCAACTGGGCGTATCACGCCAACCCGGTCGACTGCTGGCGAATCTTTCCGGATGGGATGCGGGCATTGCACGAAGACGCCGGACTGACCACGACGGTAGCCGTGTACGATCATCTCGACCCCACGCCCATGAACAACCCGTCGGCCTATCCCCTGCTCAAGCAAGGCCTGCGGAGGCTGCTGGGAAAAACTGCCTACATCCCCTGGTACTGCGAGGCCGCGATCGACACGCTGTCGATCGGGCAGAAAAACGCCACCTGACTCAATCTGAGCGGATCTCATGCTCGGAAGGTGTCAGCGCCTCGTGAAGCAGGGCTTTTTGGTGCCGCCGGTGCCCTCACCGGCGGAACGTGACGTCGCAGGAAAGAACGCCGGTGTGGGCACCGGCG
>DATHPP010000400.1:0-20418 GCA_035483795.1 Tepidisphaeraceae bacterium
CTCCGGGTATTCCGGGCGCAGCGCGATCGCCTTCTCGAAACTCGTAATCGCTTCCGGGTAATTCGCCTGGCCGTAGAGCGAGTTTCCAAGGTTGTTCCAGGCTTGGGCATATTCGGGACGAATGTCGAGCGCCTTTCTGTACGACTCGATCGCGCTGATATGCTCGCCCCTTTCCGCCAGTGCGAGCCCCAGGTTGTTATGTGCCTCTGCAAAATTACCTTTGATCGCCAGCGCCGCACGATACGCCGCGATTGCTTCGTCAATTCGGCCCGACTGCCGGAGGACATTTCCAAGATTGTTGTGCACTTCGGGCGCATTGCTTCGAAGCTCGATGGCCCGTCGGTAAGCCGCGATGGCATCGGCGAGCCTGCCCTTGGCGACCAGCACCACCCCCAGGTGGCCGTGAGCGTCCGCTGCATCCGACGCGATCGCAATGGATTCTTGAATCAGCTCGATCGCGACGTCGGCCTGCCCAACCTGAAACGCCAGCACGCCCAGCAGATCCAGGACGCTGGCGTTGCGCGGATCGCGCGCCAGTACGGCGCGATAGATTGCCTCCGCTTCGGAAAGCTTCCCAGCCTGGTGAAGATTCAACGCCTGATTGATTTGCTCGTTGCTCGATTCGGTCATTGATCGCACTCGCACAACCGGTGTTTGAGGATTATCGGTCGGCGCGTGCGGCCTACATTGAACGGAATCTTTATAGAGCAACTTGCTCCGCAACCTCCTGTGTATCGAGCAGTTGCGATTCCCTTTCGCTGGTGAACTGGCTGGTGTACAGCTCGAAGTAACGGCCGCGGCGGCGAATCAGTTGGTGGTGCGTCCCGTCCTCGATAATCTGCCCTGAATCGATGACCAGGATTCGACTGGCCGAGCGGATCGTCGAAAGGCGGTGGGCGATCACGAAGCTGATGCGATTGCGCAGGACGCGATCGACCGCCGACTGGATCAGGCGTTCGGTCTGCGTATCGACGGAGCTGGTCGCCTCGTCCATGACGAACAGTTGCGGCTCGGCGATCACCGCCCGCGCCAGGGCGACGAGCTGTTTCTGACCGGTCGAAAGCTGGTTGCCCCCCTCGCCCACCTGGCTGTCGTAGCCGTCCTTCATCGCGGCGATGAACTCGTGCGCGTTGACCAGCCGGGCCGCGTGCTCGATCTGCGAATCCGTGGCATCGAGGCGGCCGTAGCGAATATTGTCGCGGATCGTCCCGGTGAACAGGTGCGGCTGCTGAAGCACCATTCCCAGATTCGATTGGAGCCAATGCAGGCTGCGCTGGCGGTAATCGACGCCGTTGATGAGCACCTGCCCCGCCGTCGGCTCGTAGAAGCGGCAGACCAGGCTGACGATCGTGCTCTTGCCGCCTCCCGTCGGACCGACCAGCGCGATGCTCTGGCCGGCCTTTACGGTGAGATTGAAATTGTCCAGGACCGCTTGTCCCTCCTTGTAAGCGAAACCGACGTCGCGAAATTCGATCGTCTCGATCCGGTTCGGATATCCATCCGGCGCCAGCCGCGAATCGCGATTGGGCGACGCGTGATGAGCTTCGATGGCCGCCCGTAATTCAGGTGAATCCCGGATTTCGACCGGCGTGTCGAGCAGTCCCTGGATGCGTTCGGCCGATGCCTGGGCCCCTTGAACTTGCGTCAACATGTTCGCCAGCTCCTGCGCGGGATTCTGAATGAAGCCGGCGTACTGGAGAAACATCACCAGCGTCCCCAGGCTGATCGTCCCCAAACCCACGTCGATCCCGCCACGCCACAGCGCAAGTCCGATCCCGACACTGCACAGCCCGAGCACCACGGGCAGAAACAACGCCGAGTACAGCGCGTTGCTCACCGCGTGACGGTACATCTGGTCGGTCAGGTCTCTAAATTCATCGAGGTTCCGTTCTTCGCGAACGAAGGACTTACTCGTCCGCACGCCGACGATTCCCTCATTGAACGCGGCCGTCGTGTGCGAGTTGGCTTTGCGCAACGCCCGGCTGGTCCGCAGCAACCGGACCTGAAAATACCGGCTCACCCACACCAGCGGCGGCACCACCGTCAAGACGATCAGCGCCAGCCGCCAGTTCAGCGCAAACATGACAGCTGCGACGCTTGTCAGCACGATGGTTCCCCAAACCAGATCGAGCAGCGCCCAGCCCATGATGCGCGACAGGCTGCCGACGTCGGAGGTCAGCCGGGCCATCAGCCAGCCGACGGCCTTGCGGTCGTAGAACGAGAAGGGCAACTCCTGGAGCTTGTCGAAGGCCGCGGCGCGGATGTCGTAGCTCACGCCGGTCGTGATGCGCCCGGCCAGCACGATGAACACGAAAATGGCGACGCCCAGCGTTGCGATCACCGCGCCGTAGGCCAGCTCGATGGCGCCCAGCCGCGCCTGCGCGCCGTGCCGGGTGATTTCATCGACGAAGCGGCCTGTGACCCAGGGCAGCGTCACATCGCACGCCGCACAGACGACCGCCAGCGCCGACAGCCCAAGCAAATGCCGCGCGTACGGCCGCGCAAACCGCAGCATCCCGCGCCACAGCGCCAGATTGATCCGCGGATGAAACGCGTCGTCATCGTGCAGTCTGTCCTCAGCCACGTTAGCTCCCTTGTAACACGCTGGCGCCTCCGTCGTGACACGGGTTTTCAACCCGTGCCAATCACCTTGCTGCCGCGAAAACTCTGCCGTTCCGAGATCTCCTCTATTGGGATGCTTCCAGCACGGGTTGAAAACCCGTGTCACGTGAAGCGTCAACGCCGGATTCACTCTCGGATCGCAAGTCCTCCTCAAGCGCGCCCTGAATCTCCCACAGCCGCCGATACAGGCCCGGCTGCTGCAAAAGTTCTTCGTGCGTCCCTTCCTGCACGATTCGCCCGTGCTCGAGGACGATCACGCGGTCCGCCTGCGCCAGCGTCGAAAGGCGGTGGGCGATGAGAATCGTGGTATGGCGGCCGCGACGGCCTCGCAGTGCGTCGAGGATCGACGTCTCGGTGCGCGTGTCGACGGCGCTAAGGGCGTCGTCGAGGATGAGGACGGGCGCGTCGCGCAGCAGGGCGCGGGCGATGGCGACGCGTTGCCGCTGCCCGCCGGAGAGGGTGACGCCGCGTTCGCCGATCAGCGTGTCGTACTTCTGGTCGAAGCCCTCGATCGACTCATGAATCGCGGCGGCGGTCGCCGCCTCGACCGTCTCGGGCTCTTCGGCCGCGTGCCGGCCCAGCGTGATGTTCTGCCGCAGCGTCTTGGAAAACAGGAACGGCTCCTGCATCACCACGCCGAACTGCGATCGCACGAATTTCCGATCGAGTTCCTTCAGTTCCCGTCCATCGAGCGTGATCGATCCGGCGTCGTAGTCGTAAAAACGAAGCAGCAGGTTCACCAGGGTCGATTTCCCCGAACCCGAAGGCCCCAGCACGGCCAGCGTCTGGCCGGCCGGTATCCGAAGCGAAACGCCATCCACAACCCGCTTGCCGTTGTGAGAGAAGCTGACATCCTCAAGCACGATCTCGCCGCGCACCCGCTCGGGAACGTCCCCGGCAGTCTTGACCGGCTCCGTTTCGCGTTCCTGCGCAAGAATCTCCTCGACCCGTCCGAGGGAGACGACGGCTTTGCCCATGTCGGTGAGAATTCGCCCGAGCTGCCGGACCGGCCAGACGACCATGACCTCGTATTGCAGAAACGCCACGAGTGTCCCGACGCTCATCGACCCGTGGGAAACCCGCGATGCCCCGACGAACAACACCGCCGCCGTCTGGCAGAAGACCATCAGATCGCTCAGGGCCCAGTACCATGCCATCACGACGTAGAGGCGAAAATTGAGCCGCCGGTAGTCTTCGTTCTTGTGCTCGAATTTATCCCGCTCGAACGTCTGGCGGGCGAAGGCGCGAACCACGCGGATGCCGGTCAGGTTCTCCTGGAGCACAGTCGTCAGCTTGCCTTCCGCCTCGTCGCTGGCCTTGAACGAGTTTTGCACTCGCGAAAAGAAGGCCATGGAGAAGACGAAGATGACCGGCATCAGCGCCGTCGCCACCAGCGCCATCTTCCAGTCCATCACGATCAGAATCGGCAGCGCTGTTACCAGCATCAGCACCGCCCGCCCGATCTCGACCACTTGCGTCGAGTAAAACGTGCGGATGGTGTCGACGTCGGAAGTGCAGCGCTGCACCAGGTCGCCGGTCTGCGCTGAGTCGTGGTAGAAGACGGGGAGGTGTTGAAGGTGATCGTAGAGCCGTTCGCGGAGATCGCGCGCGATCGACTCACTGGCAAACGCCGCCCAGCGTCCCTTGACGTAGGTGAACAATCCGCTCAGCGCGGTCGTGCCGATCACCAGTGAGCCCGCGACCCAGAGCGCACGGTGACGATCGTCTCCACTGAGCCAGCGGATGCAACGAACGACAAAGTCGCCCTGCCCGCGTAGTTTGCCGTCGATGATCCCGTCGATCGCCCCGCGGATGATCTGCGGCGAGAGATACAGCAGCACGATCCCCACCGCCATCGCGGCGGTCGCGGCCAGATACCGCCCCCGCTGCCCGGCCATCCACCGCCACAACGTCCGGGTTTTATTCTGCTTTGCCACACCGTCTCCTCGTCCCGCGCCAAATTGCCCGCGCGGCAAAGCCAACCAAGCCTCATACACTTCCCGGCTGGGCGAGCCTGCGATAATAGGTGGAAACAAAAGGCCCGCTCACATTCGGTTGGAGCGGGCACTGGTAGGCGTTGGATAAACCCTCGCGGCCAGCCCGCTCACCCGTCAAGGTGAATGCGATTCATCGTGGACTTGAGCCGCTTGATCATCGCCCGAACGTTATTTGCCCGCGCTGGAATTTGCAAGTAAAAAGTTTCTTGCATTTGCGCCAGCCGGTATCGGCTTTGCTCGAAGCAGACGCGACCAATAGTGGTCAATGAGGAGCGAACTGAATGATTCGAACGTGGAAATTCTGGGCCGCGGCCGGCCTGCTGCCGTTGGCCACGCTGGCCTGCGAGGTCCATCACCACGAGGAGCCGCCGCCCCCCGTCGCCTACGAGCCGGTTCCCGAACACTACGTCTATTACTCCGATCCTCACTATTACCAGGGCCACTACGACCACGACTACTGGGAGTGGAGAGACCCCCAAGGCGGCTACCATCGCGAAGCGCGTGAAGAACACGAGCAGCACGCGCGCGAGCATCCGCATTACGAACATGATGAGCACGATCACGACGAGCACCAAGAGGAGCATCATTGATGGCTCGCACAGATCTGTTTCCCTCTCGCTCCACGCGGGAGGGAGACAGACCGCTTCGCAAATTAGAAAGCGCTCTTGATGACGCCCCCCTCGACTCGCAGCGACGCGCCGGTGATGGCCGATGCCAGTGGGCTGGCGACAAAGGCCACCAGACACGCCACTTCCTTGGGCGTGGCAAAGCGCTTGATGAGGGACGTCGGCCGGACTTTCTCGAAGAATTCTTTTTCAAATTCGCCAAATGACTTGCCCGCGGCCTGTGGAAGCGTTTCGACGAAATCGACCACGCCGCGGGATTTGGTCGGTCCGGGCAGGACGCTGTTGACGGTGATCCCGGTGCCGGCGGCTGCTTCGGCCAAGCCCCGCGCCACGGCAACTTGCGCAGTCTTGGTCATCCCGTAATGGATCATCTCAGCAGGGATCTGCACCGCGCTCTCGCTGGAAATGAAAATGATGCGGCCCCAGTTCTTCCGCTTCATCGCGGGCAGGTAAAGCCGGGCGAGGCGTACGCCGCTCAGAACATTCACGTCAAAGAATCGTCGCCAATCTTCGTCGGGGATTTCCTCGAACGGCTTGGGCTCGAAGATGCCGAGATTGTTCACCAGGATTTCGACACCAGGATGACGCCGTGCGAGCTCTTCCGCCACAGCGGCTTTGCTCAGATCGCCCGCGAATCCGAGCACGTCGCCACCGGTCGCAGCTTTCAATTTCGAGACCGCCTCATCGACGGACGCTTGCAATCGTCCGTTGACGATCACCCGCGCCCCTTCGCGCGCCAAAGCCTCGGCAATCGCCAGCCCGATACCGGCGGTGCTGCCGCTGACCAGCGCCAGTTTGTTTTTCAGTTGGAGATCCATCGTTTCCTCTCACGCCCGCAGATCGCCGGCACATCCCGAAACGCACAGGCAACAAGGGCAAACCCGTCAAACGAGCGTCCGCGGCTCATCGAACCGCGGCTTTCTTCAAAGCTTCGACATATGCATCCGGCAGCTTGTCTGAATGTCCCTGGGCGGTCCACCACTTGGGCTCTTCGGTGTAAATCCACACGTATTCATCCGTGCGGTCCAGCGCCTCTTTCACCGTCTTCTCGAAGGCAGCCGGCATGTAGAAGTTTCTGGAGAAGTCCTGTGGGTTCCATTTCTGCCGGTGGGAATTATTGTCCATCCAGACGCCGAAGCCGAACTGAAAATGCTGCCGGTATTTCTCCGGATCGGCGACGATCGGAAGCACGCCCTTGCTCATCGTCTCGTAGGCGGTGGCAAAGCGAGTCGTGTCTTTGTAGCCGTACGAAGATTCGTAACCGTCGATGATTCGCGATTTGCCCCGGGTTGCGTCGAGCATTCCGTCCAGGAACGGCGCCAGCAGCCCATACGCCGCCGACGAGAGCCTCGCTGGATCGCTGCGCGCCTGCCGCCAGGGAAGCGAGTAGCCGTAGGTGAGGAGGATCGTCACGTCGGGATCGGCCGCCTGAAAGGCTTCCATCACCTCGCGGCCGCGCTTCCGCGCCTGTGCGGCATACTCGCTCCACGACCTGGTCTTCGCGTCGCGCTGCTTGGGGTAATTGAACAGCGGCTGGTTGTACTGCTCGATGTCGAACAGGATTCCGGCGCAGCCGCCCGCACGTGCAAATGTTGCGGCAAGCTTCGCGTTGTTCACCACCGCCGACGCTGCGTCCGAAAAGGTCTGCTTTCCCCAGCATTGCCAGGTGAAAGCGAGCGGCTTTCCCTGCTCGTCGACAGCATCGGCATGAAAGACGCATCCGTCGAACGGGGTCGCCTCCATCTGGGCGGCATGCTCTCGCATGAACGCCGTTCCCGGCTCATCCCAGCCAAATTCGATGAGCATCTTGGAATGCGCTGGCTCGGCGGCCGCGGCCATCGTCGCCAGCAATGCCAAAGCCCCTATGCCGAAAGTCAGACTGCAAGTCATGGCACTCCGCCTCGTCTTTCGTTTGTGACGTGGTCAAACCACATAAGAGCGCAATAATCTACCGACTGGGCCGCTGTGCGCAATTGGCCCGTGATAGGAATTTCCGCATGTACGGCGCAACCTGGTGGGCCCTGGTGCTGGTCGGCGTGGTGCTGGTCGGGTTCTACGCCGTCGTGCAGGTCAAAAGGTGGGTCACTAAATCCGATGAGCCGGCCGGCGCCGGCTTCACCCTCTCAGACCTCCGCGCCATGCACCGCAGCGGCAAGATGACCACGGAAGAATTCGAGAAAGCCAAGCTCGCCATCGTGCAAGCCGCCCAGCGGGCCGCCGAGACGAAGGGAACTGGGCAGAATGCGGACAAGACAAAACCCCCAGACATCTATCTTCCGCCTTCATCATGAGCGGGACCTATCGGACTGAACATTATCGGCTGACGCCAACCCATTTTCCCTTTTTCCTTTCTCGCCGACAGGGGGTAAGATGATTCTGACCCAAGTGTGCCGTGCGCTTCACCTTCTGTGAGGTGTGTTGATTAAGTTAGCGGTGGATGAAGTTCGATAGAAACCACGTGCGGCCATCTGGCGGGGGCGCGGTCCCTTGGGCGGCTGACGCGGTGTAATCCGTCCCATTCGGGGCTGCTTAAGTGCCGGCTGTATCGTAACATCCTGATATGGCCGGAGCAGGAAGGTTGATCGATGGCGAACACGAATCGTCCGGGCGGTAACGGCGGGCAAAACCCGCCCAACGGTGGATCCGGCTCTCCGCCCGGTGGAGGTTTCCGAGGCCGCCGCGTGACCACTTGTAGCTTCTGCGGTAAATCTTCCCGCGACGTCGGACCCATGGTCGAAGGACCCAGCGACGTCTACATCTGCGCTAACTGCGTCGACCTGGCCCACAACATCATCCGCCAGGAAAAGCGGAAACTCAGCAGCGCCAGTGCCCCCAACTTCGGCGCCATCCCGTCGCCCCGCCAGATCAACGAATTTCTCGACCAGTACGTCGTCGGCCAGCAGTACGCCAAAAAGGCCCTGGCCGTCGCGGTGCACAACCACTACAAGCGTCTGACCACCACCGTCGATACTGGCGATGAGAATTCGGCTGTCGCCGGCTCCGAAGTCGAGATCGACAAGAGCAACGTCCTACTCATCGGCCCCACCGGCAGCGGCAAAACCCTGCTCGCCAAGACCCTGGCCCGCATCCTCAACGTCCCCTTCGCCATCGGCGACGCCACCACCCTCACCGAGGCCGGGTACGTCGGCGAAGACGTCGAGAACATCCTCCTCAAGCTCCTACAAAACGCCGACTACGACCTGGAATCCGCTCAGCGCGGGATCATCTACATCGACGAAATCGACAAGATCGGAAAGACCAGCGGCAACGTCTCCATCACCCGCGACGTGAGCGGCGAAGGCGTTCAGCAGGCGCTGCTCAAGATGCTCGAAGGCACCATCGCCAACATCCCCCCGCAGGGCGGCCGCAAGCACCCCGAGCAGCAATACATCCAGATGGACACCAGCCAAATCCTGTTCATCTGCGGCGGAACCTTCGTGGGCCTCGACGACATCATCCGCAAGCGTCTGGGCAAGCGGCAGATCGGCTTTAACTCCGAGGCCTCGGCGGCCGAAACCGCCGACGAACGCTCGCACATTCTCTCTCAGGTCCAGCCCGAGGACCTGGTCGAATTCGGCATGATCCCCGAGTTCGTCGGCCGGCTCCCCGTCAGCGCCACCCTCGAGCCGCTCGACGTGGACACGCTGATCTCGATCCTGACCGAGCCGAAAAACGCCCTGGTCAAGCAATACCAGCGGTTCTTCCGCATGGAGAATTGCGAGTTGGAATTCACCCGCCGGGCCCTGGAGATGATCGCCGAGCGCGCCCTCAAGCGCGACACCGGCGCCCGTGCCCTCCGCGCCGTGTGCGAGGAAATCATGCTCGATCTGATGTACCGCCTCCCCGACCAACCCCACGGCGGCAAGTTCATCATCACCGAGGCCGTCGTCGAAGGCCGCGAACACCTCTTCGAGCTCAAACCCGAACGCCGCAAGGAATCGGCGTAAAGCTCCCGAAACCGGGCATCCGCCTGCACTTACCGCCGATGTCGCGGATGTCCCGAAATGTCCCACGTTTTGGGTGAAATGGGACATTCCCCAGATCGCACACCGGGACGATTCCCCCGATCTCCTGGCGCCGGTAAAGAAACCAGAGAAGCCACCCTCGCGAACTCCCCACATCTTTCAGATCCCACGTTTCGCGAATTTCGGTGAGATGATGCGCCGCAAGTCAAGATGTACGAGCATGTTGCGCGGGCATGCTCCACACACTCCAAAACACTCCACTTTTCGAGCGAAATGGAGTGTTTGTCAATTTATTGCTTAACATTCGCTGGGTTGACCAATCCCAGCTCTGTCTTGCCGCGGTGAAGCGATTTCCAATCGGCCTGACTCAGCAATTAGCGCCCGCTCCTGCCCCTCGCCGGGTTTGCCCGGACCCCCGTGTTCGCCGCTTGGGCGTTCGCGATCAGGACGACAATACAGTTCAGGTCGCCACGGGGCGAACGAGGCCAAGGTCGCGAAGGCCTGCCGGTGGTCGAGCTGATCGCGATAGAATACCGCCATCGAATCCCATCGGCTCAACTACGCACCGCAAAACTACCGCTTCAGAAAATCGCCATGGGAGGCGTCGGTGGCGATCGGCCTGATGAGCGTCGTGTTCCTGGCTGTCCTCTTTATTACGCGGGCACCCAGTTTTGGGATAGCGGTGGCCGTGGCAGCTTCTATTCTGGCTGTCACTGTCGCATATGCGATCTCACTAATCTGGCGCGGGACGTGGGAATGCAGAGTCGAGGGGATGGCGCTGAGCTTTCACCGCCCGCAGGACCGCGGCTGGGTCGTCATGCAGATCTCCGACATCGAGCAGATTACAGACCTTCGTCCGGGCAACTATGACGGACGAACCGATCTTGAGCTTCTCCTGCGGAACGGGTCGCGCGTTTTGCTCGATCGCAGACTCATCGGAAATGAAAAGCGGTTCAGACAGGCAATAAAGCAGGCAAAGCCGCTCATCCGGTTCGATCGTCGCGATTGGCGGGAGTGCCATGCATGCAGCAGCGAAATTCGGGGACTGAGGGACCGCTGTCCGAAGTGCAACGCGCCTGTCGCCGTCCCGATTCCCCCGCAGCGCTCCTGAACCACCACAGAAGGTCAGTCAGTCATGGAACCGCGTTTCAGCTCCGCTCACAAGCGGGCCCATAGATACGCCTGTGAACAGCTTTTTCAGCCCGGTCGGCGCAAGAATACCGCGCCGAGCGGCCCGAGTCAGCTTCCCACGACTCGCAACGCGGCGATCGGGATTACGCCTGACTGACTCGTGAAAGTGATGGTGCCGGCATCTCCCTGTTGCGCTTGCGAAACCGCGGTGATGGTGTGATACGCGGTGTCGTAGATCGTGAGCTTGCCGTGCAGCTCGATCGCCAGGCGGCGGGTATCGGGGAAGTAGGCGTAGCGGACGTCATTCTGCGAGCCGTGGATCGATGGCGAGCCCAAGTCGGGCGGATACCATGTCCTGCGAATCGATTCGGGAGAGCCATAGTGGAGGCTCGGGCCGCCGGTCACGGACGCATGCGACGGGAGGTCAGCCGGGCCGAGTTGGTTTCTCAGATCGAGGAACAGGCGGTCGACGCGAGCCTTGAGATCGTGGTTGAACATGTCTCCGATCATCACCATGCCCGGCATCCATTGGCCGCCGCCTCCCAGTTCCCGATGATTGAACTGGGCCATGGAGCCGCCACCAGAGCACAGCGCCTCCCATGCGACAGTGATCGCAGCGGCACTGAACCCGTGTCGGGCAACGATCGATTGAAAGTCGAGCGGCATCGCACGGATTGTAACGTGCTCCGGGTTCATGGGCTGGAAACCGGAAGAGGATTCTCTTCGCGTCCTTCGCGTCCTTCGCGTCTTCGCGGTTAGTCTTCCAGGGAGCGCGTCCGGGGAGTAGAACCGCGAAGGCTCGAAGGACGCGAAGAATACCAGGAAAAGAGGGTACACGGAGCATACGCAGCTGACCGAGAAGGAATGCTGCGCACGCCAAAGGAAGGCAAAGTAAGGCACCCCCGAGCCTTGCAAACGCGCAATTCGGCCGATAAAAGCTTGACTGATGGTGTTTGGCCCGCGCATCGGGCCCCAGGGATTGCGTGAAGTTCAACCTGATCGACAAGATCGAGCAGCTCAGCGACCAGCGGATCGTCGCAGTCAAGAACGTGAGCCTGGCTGAAGAGTACCTGGCGGACCATTTTCCGACGTTTCCGGTGCTGCCGGGCGTGTTGATGGTGGAGGCGGCGGTGCAGGCGGCGGGCTGGCTTTTGCATCACCGCAGTCAGTTTGCCAAGTCGATCGCCGTGCTGAAGGAAGCCCGGAACGTGAAATACGGACAGTTCGTGGCGCCGGGCAATTTTCTGCGGATGGAGGTCGAGCTGCTCAAGCCGACCGATGCCGGGGCGAGCTTCAAGGCCATCGGCACCGTCGGCGACGCCCAGGCGGTGCAGATGCGGCTGGAAATGGCTTATTTTAATCTGGGCGACAAGAATCCGGCCCTGGCCGAGACCGACGCCCGGCTGATCGAACAACAGCGCCGCCGCTGGGAACTGCTTTGGGCAGCCAGCCCGGCGGGATCGGGAACAGAGGTAATGCTGAATTCTGAATGCTGAATCAAAGACAAAAACGGTATCCCCAGTTCAGCATTCAGCATTCAGCATTCAGCATTCTCAAGCATGGAAGGACTCATGGCTCTATCGCGAGACGAAATCTACTCGAAGGTGCGGGGCGTACTGGTGGACGCGCTGGGCGTGGACGAGGAAGAAGTCACGCCGCAGGCAAGGCTCTCGACCGACCTGGGCGCCGAGAGCATCGACTACCTCGACATTGTCTTCCGGCTGGAGAAAGCCTTCACCACCGACCCCGCCAAAAAATTCGTCATCCCCCGCGGCGAACTCTTTCCCGAAGACCTACAGTCGATGCAGAACGACCCCAAGTTCGTCCTTGACGGCAAAATCACCCCCGAGGGTCTGGCCGAGCTGCGCAAGCGGATGCCGTATACCGACCTGACCGAATTCGAGAAAGACCCGCGCGTCGACAAGGCGCAGGACCTGATCACCGTCGACATGATCACCAATTACGTGGCGTCGAAGTTGAACGGGTGAAGATCGGAGTTCCGATTGCCGAATGCCGAATGCCGAATGAATAAAATCGGCATTCGGCATTCGGCATTCGGCAATCGGCAATCCCAATGCGTTGGATCTGGATCGACAAATTCGTTGAGTTCACGCCGCGGGTTTCGGCGACGGCGGTGAAGAACGTCACGATGGCCGAAGAGCATCTGCACGACCTCTACCCCGGCTTCCCGATCGTCCCGCACAGCCTGATCATCGAGGGCATGGCCCAGACGTCCGGCATTCTTGTCGGCGAAGCGCGGAACTTCGCCGAGAAGGTGATCCTCGCCAAGATCACTCGCGCCACGTTTCACCGCCTCGTGCGTCCGGGCGAGACGCTTCAGTACGGAGCAAAGATCGAGCAGCTTTCCGAACAAGGGGCCTCGATCAGCGGTATTGTCACTTCCGGCCCGGACAAAGTGGCCGACATCGAGTTGATGTTCAGCCACATCGATCAGAACCTGGCCGGCTTGGAGTTTCCGGAGCATAATTTCGTCTTTACCGACCAGTTTCTCGACCTGCTCAAGACGTACCGCTTGAATGCGCCGGTAAATCTCTAAGATAGTCATTGGTCACTGGTCATTTGTCACTTGTCATTTGTCACGAAATACCCACTTACGAGTGACCCATGACCAGTGACCAATGACCAATGACCAATGACAAGTGACCAATGACAAGTGACCAGTGACCCAAATGAGACGTGTCGTCATCACCGGCATCGGCGTGATCTCCCCTATCGGGATCGGCGCCAAGACGTTCTGGACCAACCTGCTGGCCAGGCAGATCGGAGTCCGGCGGATCGCATCGTTCGATCCCTCGGGGCTGCCCGCGCAAATTGCCGGTGAAATCCCCGCCTACAAGATCGGCGACTACGTTCCCAAGAGCTACCGCAAAGCCACCAAGGTGATGGCCCGCGACATCGAACTGGCGGTGATTGCCGCCGACGACGCTTTCAAGGACGCCGGCCTTCAATCCCGCGCCTATACGGACACCCCAACGATCGACCCGACGCGCTTCGGTTGCAACATCGGCGCCGGGTTGATCAGCGTCGATCTGAATGAGTTGACCGGCGCCATGCACGCCGCCCGCGACGGCAATAAGCTCGACCTTCAACGCTGGGGCCGCGAGGGAATGAACCAGCTCACCCCGCTCTGGCTGCTCAAGTACTTGCCGAACATGCTGGCGTGCCACGTGACGATCATTCACGAGCTCAAGGGCCCCAGCAACACCATCACCTGCGCCGAGGCCAGCAGCCACCTGGCGATCGGCGAGGCGTTCCGCACCATCCAGCGCGGCGACGCCGATTGCGCCATCTGCGGCGGCTCGGAATGCAAGGTCGTGCCGATGAGCATCGTCCGCCAGATCCTGCTGCGGCGCGTCACCGACTCGCACAACGATTCGCCCGAGACGGCGGTCAGACCGTTCGATGCCGATGCGACGGGAACAGCGGTCGCCGAAGGCGGCGGGCTGTTCATCCTCGAAGAACTCGGTCACGCGAAGAAGCGGAACGCGAAGATCTACGCTGAACTCGTCGGCTTCGGCGCCAGCCAGGACACCTTCAGTGTCACCAGTCCCGATCCGTCCGGACACAGCTATGGAATGGCGATCAGCAAGGCCCTGCGCGACGCGAAGGTCGATGCGACGGATGTGGACCTGCTGATCCCACACGGCCTGGGCATCCCCTCGCACGACCGCGCCGAACTGGCCGGACTGAAGAACGCATTCAACGGCCGGCTGAGCGACCTGCCGCTGGCCCCGATCAAGGCGCAGACCGGCAATATCGCCGCCGGCAGCGGCGTCGATGCCGCCGCGGCAGTCCTCTCGCTGCATCACAGCCGGATCCCCGCCGCGATCAATTCGCGGAAGATTATCGACGGAATGAATCTGAACGTATCGCCCGAGGTCCGCGACGCCCAGGTGAATGTCGCCGTCAGCAGCGTCTACAGTTTGGGCGGGCAAAACGCGGCGCTGGTGTTTAAGAAGTGCTTGCCGTGACGTTTCCCCGTGACACGGGTTTTCAACCCGTGCCGACGGCATGCGAAGTAGAAAAATCGCACAAGGTCGAGTTTTCGTCGTAGCGAGTCGTCAGCACGGGTTACAAACCCGTGTCACAAGAAGATAGAAATGTCACACCGAGTCGTCATCACGGGAATGGGTTGGATCACGCCGATGGGGCATTCCATCGAGGCGGTGTGGCCGCGGCTGGTCGCGGGGGAATCGGGCATCGCCCGCACGGCGCTCTTCGACGCCAGCACATTTCCCACAGGAATCTCCGCCGAGGTAAAGGATTTCCGGTTTGAGGATCACGTCGCCAACCGCGACGCCCACAAGGGCGTCGGGCGGAATACGCAGTTCGCCCTGGCCGCGTGCTTGCAGGCGTGGAAGGCCGCGGGACTCGACGGCGCGAAGCTCGACCTCGATCGCGTCGGCATCTACCTGGGCAGCGGCGAAGGCTCGCTCGATTTCGACGCCTTCACCACCGCCGCCCTCGCAGCCTGGAAACCCGAAACCGGCGCACTGGACATGGTGAAATGGGGCCAGCTTGCCACAGAGCTGATGAACGTCACGCGCGAGCTGGAGCAGGAGCCGAACATGCCGCTCTCGCACCTGGCCTTGCTCACGGGCGCCCGCGGCCCGGCGCTGAATTGCCTGACCGCCTGCGCGGCGAGCACGCAAGCGATCGGTGAGGCCACCGATATCCTCCGCCGGGGCGACGCCGACGTGATGATCGGCGGCGGGGCCCACTCGATGATCCACCCGTTCGGCGTCACCGGTTTCAACCGCCTGACCGCCCTCTCGACTGCCAACGACGATCCCCCTCGCGCCAGCCGACCGTTCGACGCCCAACGCGGCGGGTTCGTACTGGGCGAGGGCGCCGGCATGGTCATTCTCGAAACCCTCGAGCACGCCCAGCAGCGCGGCGGCAAAATCCTGGCCGAGGTGGCCGGCTACGGCTCGACCGCCGATGCCTTCCGCATCACCGACCAGGACCCACAGGGCATGGGCGCGGTCGTCGCCATGCAGGCGGCCCTGGCCGACGCCAACCTCCAGCCTTCCGACATTGACTACGTCAACGCCCACGGCACCGGCACCCGCGAGAACGACGGCAACGAAACCGGCGCCATCCGCAAAGTGTTCGGCGACCGCGCCCACGCTTGTCCGGTCAGCAGCATCAAGAGCATGATGGGCCACCTCATCGCCGCCGCCGGCGCCGTCGAGCTGATCTGCTGCGTCCTGGCGATCCGCGACCAGGTGCTGCCCCCCACCATGAACCTCGACCACCCCGACGCCGAGTGCGACCTGGATTACGTCCCCAACAAGGCGCGCAAAGCCCAAATCGACGTCGCGCTTTCCAATAGCTTCGGCTTCGGCGGGCAGAACGACTCGATCATCGTGAAGAAGTTCGCATGAGATCGATGAAACACGAAAATAGGGAATGACGAAATTCGAATGACGAATGACGAATCAAATTCGAAATACGAATGACCGAAGCTCGAAACGGATGCCCGGCGGGCTCTTCGTTTCGTCATTTGCATTTCGGTCATTCGAGTTTGATTCGTCATTCGTCATTCGTGCTTCGTCATTTACTTCCTTCGTGCCTTCGTGATGAATGATTCGATCCGATGCCCCATCTCACGCTCCAACAGCTGTTCGATCTGGCGGTCAAGCACCATCAGGCCGGGCAACTGGAGATTGCGGCGTCGCTGTATCGCCAGCTCCTGGGATATCAGCCCGACCATGCCGATTCGCTGCACCTGCTTGGCGTCGTCGAAGGCCAGAGCGGCCGCGTCGACCTAGCCATCGACCTGATCGAGCGCGCGATGATCATCCGACCGGACGACTCGCAAATCCTGACCAATCTGGGCGTGCTTCTGGCCCGCAGCGGGCGGCCGGATGACGCCATCGCGGCCCATCGCCGCGCCGTTGCCCTGGCGCCCGCCGAGGCCGAGACGCATCGCAACCTCGCTGCCGCCCTGCTCGACGCCAAACAGTTCGATGAAGCCATCGTGGAATATCGAAAGGCGGTTTCGCTGCGTCCGGACGACGCCGACGCGCAGCAGGCGCTTGCCAACGTCCTTCTGGCGACGGGCCGCAAAGCCGAAGCGGCTGAAACTTATCAGCGGGCGCTGTCGCTGAAACCTGGAACAGCGCGCCAGCACTTCGATCTGGCGAACCTGCTTCAGGAGCTCGGGCGGCTTGAAGAGGCGGTCGGGGCGTACCGCCAGGCGCTGAGGCTTCAGCCACAGTTTTTCGAGGCGTCGAACAACCTGGGCAACACGCTCGCGGAGCTGGGCCGGCGCGAAGAGGCGATCGAGCATTATCGTGCGGCCCTGCGCCTTCGGGCGGATTGCCCGGAAACGCATTTCAATCTCGGCAACACGCTGAGCAGCCTGGGCCGAATCGAGGATGGAATCGCGTCGTACCGCCAGGCGGTCGCCCTCCGTCCCGACTACGCCGATGCGATCAATAATCTGGGCGCCGCCTATCGCACGCGTGGACTCTACGTCGACGCGCTCACCACCTTCAAGTCATCGGCCGACGCGCCGGACGGTCCTGGAAATGCGCCGACTGCGCGGGACGATGTGGACGAGGCCCTTGCCGCGTTTGAGCGGGCGCTGGAGATCAATCCCGAATTGCCCTCGGCCCATCTGAACCTGGGCAACTATCTCAAGGATGTTGGCCGGACCGAGGAGGCGATCGCCCATTACCGCAAGGCGGCCCGGCTCAAGCCCGACGCGGGGATGACGGGAAACCTGCTCTACGCGCTCCACTTTCATCCGGACTACGGCCCGGCGGAAATCTGGAAAGAGCATCGGGAATGGAACGAGCGTTTCGTTCGGCCGCTGGCCGCGAATATCGCCCCGCACCAGAACGATCCGAATCCAGACCGCCGCCTGCGCATCGGCTACGTGACGCCCGATTTTCGCGATCATCCGGTTGGGCGGTTCATGCTCCCGCTGCTGGCCAACCACGATCACGGCCAGTTCGAGATCTTCAGCTACTGCGATGTGCGC
This sequence comes from Tepidisphaeraceae bacterium, assembly GCA_035483795.1. Lineage (GTDB taxonomy): Bacteria > Planctomycetota > Phycisphaerae > Tepidisphaerales > Tepidisphaeraceae > DASXMX01. The sequence continues at coordinate 17,354 of DATHPP010000400.1, forward strand.
GTCGCCGGAGCGCTGACGCCGGTGTTGCGCCGGCACGTGGATGTCTGCCGCGACACATTGGGATTCTCGGATGAGCAACTGGCCGGGCAGATTCGTCGCGATCGGATCGACATCCTGGTCGACCTCACGATGCACCTGGAGGGAAGCCGGCAGCTTGCCTTTGCCCGCAAGCCCGCACCGGTGCAGGTCACGTACCTCGCGTATTGCAGCACGACGGGCGTCCAAACCATCGACTACCGCTTCACCGATTCCTATCTGGATCCAAAGGAAGACAATCGGTTCTATTCGGAGAAATCGGCCCGCCTCCGTACCTACTGGTGCTACCCGGCGCCGCGCGAGTCGCCGCCGGTCGGTCCCTTGCCGGCGCTCGGCTCAGGGCACGTCACCTTTGGCTGCCTGAACAATTTCAGCAAAGTTTCTCCCCCGGCTCTGGATGCATGGTGCGAGCTGCTGCGCCGCGTGCCGCGATCGCGGTTCATCGTTCATACCCACGAAGGGAATCACCGCCGGGAAATCCTCGGGCGCTTTGTCGAGCGGGGCATTCGACCGGACCGGATCGAGTTTGCCGGTTATCTGGTGATGGAGCGGTATCTGCAAATGTACAACCGCATCGACATCGCCCTGGACCCGTTCCCGTATTGCGGCGGGACGACGACCTGCGACGCCTTTTGGATGGGAGTTCCGGTCGTCACGCTCGCCGGTCACACGGCGGTCAGCCGGGGCGGGGCAAGCCTTCTGTCCAATCTCGGACTCCCGGACCTGGTCACGACGAATATCGAGCAATACGTCGAACGGGCCGCGCAATTGGCCGATGACCTCCCGCGGCTGCAATCTTTGCGATCGGGCCTGCGCGAGCGCATGCGAGCCTCCGCTCTCATGGACGCGCCGGCCTTCGCCCGCGACGTTGAAGCCGCGTACCGGCGGATATGGCGAACCTGGTGCGAGCAGAAAAGCTCGCGGCCCTCCGATCTTGCCAGAACGGAATTCGATCGCGCCAACGAACTTCAGTTGCAAGGCCGTCTTGAGGAAGCGATCGCGAGCTACCGCCGGGCGATCGACTTGCGGCCCGACTACGCCGAGGCCCTGAATAACCTGGGCATCGCACTTCGGACGACGGGAAACCGCGCCGAAGCGACCGACTGCTTGGTCCGCGCAGTGTCGATCCAGCCGCGCTACGCCGACGCGTTGAACAACCTCGCCATCGCTTTGCGCGAGGCGGGACGCCTCGATGATTCCATCGATGCCTGCCAACGGGCGCTGGCTGCCAAGCCCGATTCCGTGCCCGCGCAAATCAACCTTGGAAACGCGCACATGGTCGCCGGGCGGATCGAGGAGGCGATCGACTGCTACTCCGGCGCCGAGCAAGTCGATTCCACTTCCGTCGCGTCGCACAACCGGCTCTACGCGCTGCATTTCCATCCCGGTTACGCGCCATCGCGGATTCGCCAGGAACATGAACGATGGGCGCAGCAGGTGGCCGATCCGCTGGCAAAACTCTCCCGGCCGCACGGCAATGATCGCACGCCGGATCGAAAGCTGCGAGTGGGCCACGTCTCCCCCGACTTCCGCTCGCATCCCGTCGGCCGGCTGATCTTGCCGCTCCTGGAGCATCACGACCGTGAGGAATTCGAGGTTGTCTGCTACAGCGGCGTCACCAGCCCCGACGCATTCACAGAACAGGCCAAAGAATCCTCCGCAATCTGGCGTGACACCGCAGCGCTCTCCGACAAGCAACTGGCTGGGCAAATCCGCGACGACCGCATCGACATCCTGGTCGATCTGACCATGCACATGGACGGCAGCCGCCTGCTGGCATTTGCCCGGAAGCCCGCGCCGATCCAGGTTACTTACCTGGCCTACTGCGGCACGACGGGATTGCGCGCCATCGATTACCGATTCACGGATTCGTTTCTCGACCCTGTAGGATGTGACGAATCGCCCTATACCGAGAGATCGATCCGTCTGAAAACGTATTGGTGTTACCAGCCTCCGCCCGGCGCACCAGACGTCTGTGCCCCGCCGTCAGTCGCGGCCGGCCGCGTCACGTTTGGGTGCCTCAACAATTTCAGCAAGGTTTCATCGGACGCGCTTCGGGCATGGGGAAGAATTCTCGCGACGGTCCGCGACTCGAAGCTCGTCCTGCACGCGCCACAGGGGAGGCATCGGGATCACGTGAGGGCCGTTTTTGCCGATGAGGGAGTCGCTCCAGATCGAATCGAGTTCGTCGACTTTCTGCCGCTGGACCAGTATCTGAAAACCTACCAACGGATCGACATCGTGCTCGACCCGTTTCCCTACAGCGGCGGCACGACGACGCTCGACGCCCTCTGGATGGGTGTTCCCGCGATCACGCTGGCCGGCGCCACGGCCGTCTCCCGCGGCGGATTGAGCATCCTTTCCAACGTCGGCCTGCCTCAGTTCGTCGCCGGCACGCCGGAACAATACATCGACATCGCCGTGTCGCTGGCGTCCGACCCACCTGTGTTGGCCGCGATCCGTTCGACGTTGCGACGGCGGATGCTCGCGTCCGCGCTGATGGACGCGCCGCGTTTCGCGCGCGATATCGAATCGGCATTCAGACAAATGTGGCAAACGTGGCGCGCTTGAACCGCGGCCCCCCACAATGTGGCACAGCCCGCCCCCGGCTGTGTTCGGCCGGCAGGTCGAAGTTATCGGTCGAAGGCCTTCCGCCTTGAGCGGAACACAGCCGGGGCGGCTGTACGACAACATCGTTGCTATCCGAGGGGCTACGCAGCACACTGGTGCCGTGACACAAACAGACGCCGTACCTGTCATCGAGCTGCTTGGGCTGAGCGTGCGGTTCGGCAAGCGCGAGATTCTCCGGGATTTGAATATCTCTCTTTCGGGCCGGATGGTCGGGCTGCTCGGGCCCAACGGCGCGGGGAAATCGACTTTGATCCAGACGCTGCTGGGCTTCTGTCCCGTATCGGCGGGAACGGCGCGGGTGCTGGGGCACGACATTTCCCGGGAACGCAGCCGGGTACGGGCGCTGGTGGGCTACATGCCCGAGAACGACGCCCTGATCGCCAACATGGCGGCGGTTT
>DATHPP010000401.1:0-9245 GCA_035483795.1 Tepidisphaeraceae bacterium
CCCGCTATCCATCGTTTCGCAGGTGGTGTAGGGATGGAGCGGCTCGTCGCTCCGCTCCCATTCGCTGAGCATGATCCGGTCGCACGGCAGGCTCTTCTTGAAGCTGACAAACGCCTCCTTCAGCGCCTCGCCCAACAGCAATGATCGCGTGCCCGAGCAATCGACATAGAAGTCCGCGTTTTCGGTCTGGCCGGAATCCATCACCAGGCCCGAAACGCCCGCCTCATCCTGCAAGACCAGGCGGATCGAGTCGTCGGCAATTTCCACTCCCGCCGTCGCCGCAAGCGTCCGGATGCCGGCCGCAAAGACCGGCGGATCGAGGTGATAGGCAAAATCCCAATGCCACGCGGGAGCGCCGTTCTGATTGCGGAAAAACACTTTGTCTTGCGCCATCAGCGTGGATTGCGGCGTCGCGTAATCCATATCGGCATCGCAGTAATAGGCGATGCTTCGCGGCAGATTGGGGAGCCGACGGTCCAGACGAGTACCGAAAGGAAAGTAGAAATGGTCCCGCGCACCCCACTTCTCAAACCGCGTCCCCAGCTTCCAGCTTGGCCGGGCCAGTTGCACAAACTTTCGCGCGTCGATGCCCAGGAACCCGTGGAGATAACGTGTCAATGGAACGGTCGAGCTGTCCAGCCCGAGTTCATCAATCGGTTCGGACGGAATCACCCGCACCGTCAAGTCCGGCAGCTTCGTTTTCAGCCCCAGCGCGCACAAAAACGCGGCACTCCCACCGCCGACGACGATGATCCTTTTGATCAAAATGAACCTCTTCTTCCTCTCCGCAAGCTGGTTTGTCCGGGAGGGCGAGGCTCCCGCCGAGCCGCACGTTTTGGTGCGGGCAGGTTCGGCTCGGCAGGAGCCTCGCCCTCCCAATCCGGGTGCGACAAAACGCCACCTCCGCTTGCCGAACTTTCTAGCTAAGATAATCGACTTTACTAAAAGTCCCAAATAGCCCAGTGCACCTCCATCGCGACAACGCGCCAATTTCTTACGCGGCGAGCGCCGTCCAGTCGGGACGCGCCGAAGCCGGCGGCGGAATCCTCCACGTCGTCGCCATCCTCACCGCCTGCGCCACGTTTCCGCTCATCTTCATGGGCAGTCTGGTCACCAGCCATCAAGCCGGCATGTCGGTGCCCGACTGGCCCAACAGCTACGGGTACAACATGTTCCTGTTTCCGCCGCGACTGTGGATCGGCGGCATTCTCTATGAGCACACCCACCGCCTGATGGGCACGGTCGTTGGAATGCTCTCGATCGCATTGGTCGTCGCCTCGTTCTTCTCGAAATGGGCGGGAAAAAGAGAACGATGGCTGGCCGCTTCTTTGCTGGCGGCGGTCATTTTCCAGGGCGTGCTCGGGGGATTGCGCGTCGTTCTCGTCAAGCTCGATCTGGCGATCGTCCACGCCTGCGTCGCCCAGGCCTCTTTCTGCCTGGCGGCTTTCGTCGCCCTGGAAACCTCGCGATGGTGGCACAACTTGAACGAACTTGACCCGAAAGAACGGGCAACGGGCCGCTCGTTGGTCAGACTTGGCGTTGTGACAGTGGCTGCGATCTACCTTCAGCTCATCGTCGGGGCGACGATGCGGCACTTTCAGGCCGGCCTGGCCATTCCGGACCTGCCCCTGGCTTACGGGAAGCTTCTGCCGCCGCTGAATCAGGCGCAGCTCGACGCCGCCAACTGGACGCGGGTTCGCGACTTGAACCTCGATTCCGTCACCATGGGCCAAGTCTGGCTGCACTTTGGACATCGCATCGGGGCAGTTGTCGTCAGCGTGCTGGTTCTGGCGCTGGCAGGGACGGTGCTCGCCCGGTACGCTACCCGCCCCAGGCTGGCACGGCCGGCCGGGCTCTTGATCGCGCTGTTGTTTGCACAATTGACGCTGGGCGTATTGACGATCGTGTACCGAAAGCCGGCGGACGTCGCCAGCGCCCACGTCGCCGTCGGCGCTCTGGTCCTGGTGACAGCATTCGTGCTGACCGCAAGAGCAATCAGGCTTTTCGGCTGGCGCCGACAATCCGCGGCGCCTGATGCACCGGGCATTTGCCCCCCAGGCGCGCTGTCGCCCGCGTAAGAGGATTCGCCAAGTCCATGGAAACGCTTTCAGAAATGCAGGACTTCAGCAGCGGTGGTGCTGGCCTCTTGCCGGCATCGACTGCCCGGGCGCGTCTGGCCGATTACTACGAGCTCACCAAGCCGCGGATGAATTTCCTGGTGGTGGTGACGACGATGGTCGGCTTCTACATGGCCGCACGCGGCCGGGCCGACTGGGGCCGGATTCTTTTCGCGCTGATCGGAACTGCCCTGACCGCCGCCGGCTCCAGCGTCTTCAACCAGGTCGTCGAGCGACGGCTGGATTTGAAGATGAAGCGGACCGCCGACCGCCCCCTTCCCGCCGGCCGGGTTCGCCCGTTCGATGCGTTTCTCTTCGCGCTGGCCCTCTCGCTACTGGGCGTGGGAATTCTGGCCCTGTTCGTGAATCTGCTGACGGCAGCCCTGGGGGCACTGACGCTGCTGCTCTATGTCCTGCTCTACACGCCGGCGAAACGAATAACGTCGTTGTGCACGATCATCGGCGCGGTTCCCGGCGCCATCCCGCCGGTCATGGGATTCACGGCGGTGCAGGGCGCCGTCACGCCCGAGGCCATGGCACTGTTTGCGATCCTGTTCTTCTGGCAGATGCCGCACTTTCTGGCGATCGCAATTCTCTACCGCGACGACTACGCCCGCGGCGGGTTTCTGATGCTTCCGGTTGTCGATCGCAACATGAGCATGACCGGCCGCCAGATCGTCCTCTATTCCGTCTCGCTGATTCCCGTGAGCATACTGCCCGCCTTGTTGGGCATGGCTGGCCCTCTGTATTTCACCGCGGCGCTGCTTCTGGGGATCGCGTTCTGCGGCTTCGGCCTGATCTGCGCCCGTAGCAAAAGCCGCTCCGACGCCCGCCGCCTTTTCCTGGCCTCGATCATCTACCTCCCCACGCTGCTTGCCGCGATGATGATCGACAAGATTTGATGCGCCTCCGATCAATGTTGCCCGTGAACGTCTCCCGTGACACGGGTTTTCAACCCGTGCCGAATCGCGCTCTCCGATGGGAGATCAGCCATGCAGGATTCCTTTTCCCCCCACGCCGCTTGCACGGGTTAAAAACCCGTGTCACGGGAATGCTCTTGAGCTTGCTCGCACTTGGAGCTCTGCCGGTTGGTTGCAATCGAAACACGGCTGAATCTCAACCCTCGCCGGAAACCCAACCTTCCTACCGCACCGGCACCGCCACGATTAGCGGCACCGTGACACTGTCGGGAAGGGCGCCGATCATGGGGACGATTCCCAATCAACCCTGTCATGACGGCGCCAAACCACTGAAAGAGGAGACGGTCATGGCCGATGACGCGGGTCATCTTCAGAACGTCATCGTCTATCTGGAGGACGCTCCGCCCGCGCCACCGGCCAAGAACTTGCTGCCGGTCGTGTTGAATCAGATCAACTGCCAGTACGTCCCGCACGTTGCCACGCTGCGCACAGGGCAGACGCTTCACGTCACCACGAGCGATCCCACGCTGCACAACATTCACGGCACGTGCACTGTGAACGAGCCCTTCAACTTCGCCCTGGTCGCGCCCGGTCAGTCGCGCGATTTGAGCTTTTCGCAGCCGGAATTGTTCCCCGTTCGCTGCGACGTTCACCCGTGGATGAAGGCGTATATCCAAGTGTTCAGCCATCCCTTCTTTGCGGTGACCGATAAGAACGGGCATTTCGAGATCGATCATGTTCCATTCGGCGCCTACACGCTTGCCGCGTGGCAGGAAAAGTATGGGGTTCTCCGCCAGCCGGTGAGGATAGACGATGGCAAGACTGCCAATGCGTCGTTCACGTATCAGTCCGGGCTATAGTTGTGCACCTGCCCCATGAGCGATTCTGCACCGAAGCGTCCTTTGCGCCTGATGTACGCCGCCGGCCCGGGAGACATCATCGGGACTTTCCGCCACTGGCGCGAAGGCCGCGACGATCCGGGTCAGGTGGCGATGACCTACTCCGGGCAGTTCTACGATGTCTGCCGGGATCTGGGCGCGGAGGGATACGCGATTGCATCGCATCCGCGGCGTGAAGTCGTCCGTGACGGCCCGTTTCGCGTCGAGCACCGCCGAATCCCATTCGCCAAAGGCCCATCATCCCTGTATCACCTGGGTCAACTCCTCAGCGCCTTGCGGATGATCGCAAGCGCCCTGCGGTTCCGAACCGACGCCCTGGTGATCTGCGATGGCACATGTCACTGGTTTCCGCTTCGCGTGCTGCCGTGGCTGGGCGTGCGGGTGATTCCGACGATCCACTGCATGTTCTGGCCGCAAAGCGCATCGCCGCCCGGACGCGTCAAGCGGCTACTCAACCGGCTCGATCTCTCCTTCTGGCGCCGATCGGCGCGAGCAGTCCTCTCCGCCTCCTCCGACATCACCGCCCAGTTGGACCAGCTAAGCCGCAAGCAGCACGCGCCGGTCATTGGCTTTCTGCCTACTTACCGAGAATGCACATTTGAAGCCGATCCCCCCCCAGAGCCGCGCAATCCCTTTCGCGTGCTGTTTGCCGGAAGAATCGAAGGCTACAAGGGCGTGTTCGATCTGCTGGAGATCGCTCGCCAGCTCCGTGATGCCGGGCGCAACGAAATCGAGTTCGACCTGTGCGGTACGGGCTCTGCTATCCGTGAACTCGAACGCCGCGTTCACGGGCTTGCCCTTCGCGACCGTTTCCGCATCCACGGCCACTGCGACCGCCCCGCCATGCGTCAAATGTTTCGCCAATCCCACGTGCTGATCGTTCCGACCACCACCGATTTTGCCGAAGGTTTCAACCAGGTCGTCGTCGAAGGGGTGCTGGCCGGCCGGCCCATCATCACGTCCAGCGTCTGCCCGGCGCTCGACTACGTTCGCGACGCCGTGGTCGAAGTACCGCCGGACGACATCGACGCGTATCGGGGGGCAATCCTGCGCCTGCTGGACGACCGCGACCTGTACGACCAGAAGCGCAGCGCCTGTCTTTCGCTCCAGTCCCAGTTTTACGATGGCACCCGAGGCTGGGCGGCCGCCCTCCGCCGGGCGGTCGCCATCTGACGGGGGCCATTCGTCAGAATACTTGTTGCACGTGCTGTCAATGGCGCGCGAACATACGCACCCGCGGCCGGCGTCACGGCGCGATCCGGCCCCGAGGTCCGATGCAACGTCTGGATTACCACTCCCCCGGCCCGGACGACCTCCGCCTCCGCCTGCGGCGCTGGGAAAACCGAATCCTCGCCATCTCCCTTGTCCTCCTCCTGGCGCTGATCATCCTGCTCATCGGGCTGTCCGTGCCCTGATCGAGCGCTCGCCGCGTTAAATGCGGCGCTTCATTTTGTCGCAGAGCGAGTGCAAGGAATGCACGTACATGCATCGATCGTCCGGCCTACGATTCAGTTGTTTATCGCAGCGCATGTCGCGTTGCGGAGGTGTGCCATGAAATCCGTCAGCAGATTCGCATCGTCGATTCTGGCTGCGGGGCTTCTGGCCGGTTCGCCCGCCGTAGTGTTTGCGGCTGACCCTCCGCCCACCCAGCCCGCCCCGGAATCAAAACTCGTGACTGACATTCAAGCCGACGCAAAAGTTCGTGAGGCAATTTCGTCGATCGAGAAAGCCCCCGACCCCTCCAGCGCGGTCGAGGCTTATGCCAAAGCCGCCGGGACGAACAGCGTCCCGCTGAAGCAGGCGTACGTGAAACGGCTGGTGACGCTGGGGGTCCCGGAACTTGCCGAGGTGCAGTCCCGCGACCTGGTTCAGAACGTGCCGGACGACGGCCTTGCCTGGGCCGTGGTTGCATTTATGGACGCACGGCGCAAGAACATGCCGGCGTCGCTGTATGACATCGTCATCGCCGTCCGGCGAGCGGCGGATGATCCTTTCGTCCTCCGCACCGCCGCTCAGATCCTCGCCTATTACGAGGTCTACGGGGATCCCAACAAGATGGAGGCCGGGCTGCGTGAATCGGTCGCGCAGGCGCGGATCGCGCTCAGTGCAAAGCCGGCCTTCGCGCAAGCCTATCGCGAGGCCAAGCGGGCCTACATGCAGGCCGCGGCCAGATTGACAGCGCCGGTTGGGGCGGAAGCCGTCGCGCCGCCGGGCGAACCCTACCCTGTGACGACGGTAGAACCGTCCGCGCCGCCGCCGATCGTCTACAACAACACTTACAACACGTACACGGCGGCTTATCCCGATCCCTACGCATACGACGAAAATCCGCTGTACCCGTGGTGGCCTTCGGGCTGGTGGTGGGACCCCGGCATCGTGATTGTCGATGGGGACCGCCACGACCGATTTGACGATCGTTTCCACGACCGCGACGACCGGCTCGATGGCCGCCGCGATCACGGTATTGAAGATCGCCGCGGCCGGGAATCCGACGCCGGCGCCCGATCTTCGGACGACCAGGAATTCCGTGGTGGCTCGGCCGGGATGCGCGTCATGCCGCCGGCCCGCGTGATGCCTGCCAGGCCTTCGACGCCGCCCCGGTCGTCTGGAGGTTCCTGGGGCGAGGGCGGCCGATCCTTTGGTTCACCGATGAACGGAGGCGGCCAGATGGGAGGCGGCGGTGGACACGCCGGCGGCGGCGGAGGGCACCGCTGAGCTTTGCAGCGTGCGGTGAAAAACCGTGTGCGTTTCGCCGCGACCCCAAGCGGCGCTTCCCAGGCGCGCCCCCTGAAAAGCGCTCCTCGTTGCCTCCCGGCCAGACGCTGCGGGCGCTGGATTATCAAAGCCGGATGCGCCGATCCTGCTCATTCTCGAACGATTGCGACTGAACGTTTTGAACGTTTCCGAACGTTTTTTGCCTTTCGATCCCCTTGTCTCCCCCTCTCCTTGTCTCCGTGTCTCCTTGTCTCCTTGTCTCCCGCCCCCCGTCCTCAGAGCATCGGCCGGACGCGGCCGTCGCCGTGGCCGGAGGATTTGCCCCAGATTCCCGGCAGAACGCCCCGGCAGTCGGGGCAGCGGCCATCGGGGGTGACGCGGTTTTCGGTCACGAGAAACCCATAGCGCCGAATCACCGTCGCGTCGCAGTGATGGCAGCGGGTGTTTTCCCACTCCCCGACCTGGCCGGGGAGATTGCCGGGGTAGAGGTACTTGAGCCCCGCCTGCTTTCCGAACTCGACGATCTTCATCAAATCGTCCACCACGGTCCGGCGATGGTCGGTCATCTTGTAATCAGGATGGAACGCCGTCATGTGCCAGGGCATCAGCGGATCGACGGATGACAGAAATTCCGCCATCCGCTTGAGCTCATCCGCATCATCGCTGAACCCCGGTACGACCAGCGTGACAATCTCGACCCAGAACCCGCGGGCCTTGAGGTTGCGGATGGTGTCGACGACGTTTTCCATGACGCCGCCCAGCTCGCGATAGTGCTTGGGGTTGAACGTCTTGAGATCGACCTTGTAAGCCGAGACCCACGGGCGGATGAAATCCAGCACCTGCGGCGTTGCGTTGCCGTTGGAAATGTAGGCGCACAAAAGGCCGCGCGGCTTGGCCTCCTTGAACACGTCGACCGCCCATTCGCTGGTGATGAGCGGCTCGTTGTAGCTGGAGGCGACCACCGGCGCGCGCTGCTGGATCGCCAGATCGACGAGCTGCCTCGGACTGGTAAACCGCGGCGGCGCGACGGCGTTCACGTCGCGAAGCATCTGGCTGGTGACCCAGTTCTGGCAGTAGCCGCAGTGGAAATCGCAGCCGAGCATGCCGAAGGTGAGGGCATCGCTGCCGGGCAGCACGTGGAAGAACGGCTTTTTCTCGATCGGATCGCACGCCAGGGCCCCGACGTAGCCGTGCGGGACCAGCAGCGTGCCATTGTCGTTGAACCGAACGCGACAGACGCCATCACGTCCCGGCTTGACCACGCACCGGTGCCCGCACGCAAAACATTGCACGGCCCCGTCCGCCCGGCGCTCGATCAGCCCCTCGGCAGCGGGCGCGCTGTACTTGTGCAGCATCTGCTTAAGCGAATTGAGCCGCTGCTTTTCTTCAACGATTTCCAAGGAAGGCATGACGTGCTCCGAGAATGGTACGTTCGGGGGCGGCGGGGGTTTAAGTACAGCCTGGCTTAAAGCTGCCCTCGTCGCCCGGAATCGAATGGATCGCGGCATCCAATGGCGGCCCTGATGATCGGTGCGTGGTATTGGCAATCTCCTACGTCTACCCGGTCCTGCTTCTGGCTGTGCTGACGGCTTATTCGGCCGCCGCCTTGCGGCGAGCATCCCCGCGCTGGCTCGATGGTCACTGCAAATCTTGTGGCTACGATCTACACGGGAATCTGGAACGCTGTCCGAAGTGTGGAACAGCCACCCTCAGGCAAACGCGGGCTGCATGAGGCGAAGGTTTCCTGTGACGGCGGCGCTTTCGTTGCTGTTCTGCCTGACCACAATAGGGTTGTAGGCAGACTGCTTCACTGCCCGGAATGCGGAACGGCTGTCGGCGGAATGGCTGGAATGAACGCGTGAGACGGAGGCTCTTCACCTTTTCCGCCCTTTTGTCGCTGCTGCTGTTCGCGGCGATCGCGGTGCTGTGGGTGGTCGGTCTCTCGTCGAAGGAACCGTCCAGCCGGCATTCCAGCCCCAATATCTACCTTTCCCGCGGTCGCATCACGGCATACGTGTTCCGGGGAGACCTGACATTCGAGGTAGAGGAGGGCATCCACACGCCCGACGACCTGTTCAGGGCGCCGCCGGGAAAACTCTACCAGGGAAGCAAGATCTCGTGGAGTTTTGCCACGCCGGTCGGAGTATTCGGATACTCCCGCTCTTTGCCCGGCCGCGCGTTCCAGTTCTATGTGTACTTTCCGGCCGTCTTAGCTCTGTTGCTCTTGCTTCTCTTACCGGCTCTTTGGTTGTTTCTTCTATTGAAGCGCCGCAAGCACAGCAACACGCTACTGTGCGTCAATTGCAGATACAATCTCACCGGCAACACCAGCGGCGTCTGCCCGGAATGCGGCACGCCTGTTCCCACGGGCGCGAATGCGAAGGCATGAAACGGAAATTGTTCAACCTGGCCTCTGCGATTTCGCTGTTGCTTTTCCTGGCGACGGTCGTGTTTATTTGCGGGGCAATTGTTGCAACCCCCTTCACGCGCAAAGACTACAAGTTCTACAGTCCGTTTCACGAGTACACGATTCACGTGACGCCGCAGGAATTCAAATTGGAGATTCTTGGCGGCACACGTTTTTCGGGCGGATT
>DATHPP010000402.1:0-9039 GCA_035483795.1 Tepidisphaeraceae bacterium
AGCAGATAGTGGAACTGGAAGACGAAGCCGATCTGCTGGTTTCGCAGGACGGCCAGGGCAGTGTCGTCGAGCGCTTGCGTGTCGCAGCCGTTAATGAATATCCGGCTCGGCGGGTCGAACTCGATTCCTCCGGCATCGCTCTGGCTGGGGCGATCGAGCCCGCCGAGCAGGTAAAGCAGCGTGCTTTTTCCTGAGCCGCTTGCCCCCACGATGGACACGTATTCGTGCCGGGCGATTTCCAGCGAGACGCCGCGAAGAACGGCGTTGGCGGTGTCGCCCGAGCCAAGCACGCGGTGAACGTTCTGCGCCCGCAGCAGGGGAACCGGGGCGGTTTCGAGGGGAAATTCAGTGTGCGCCACGGATCACCTCGACCGGATCGTACTTGGCCGCCCGCCAGGCGGGATACGCCGACGCGAACAGCACCACCACGATCGCGCTGATGAACGCCAGATAATACTGGCTGGGGTGCTCGCTCATCAGCAGTCCTTCGCTACGGATGAGGCCTTCGAGGGTGACTGGGATGCGCCGAAGCCCTTCCACCGCGAGCTTGCCGAAGAGCAATCCGACCGACGCCCCGACCAGGCCGATCACCATGCCCTGGAGCGTGTAGATGACGCCGATGTCCATGCGGGAGAGGCCGAAGCTGCGGAGGATGGCGATATCGTTGATGCGTTCGAGCACGGCCATAATGAGGATATTGAGCACGCCGAACGCGGCGACCACGAGCAGCGCGCCAGTGATGATGTAGGTGATGACCTGCTGGATGTTGAAGATTTTAAGGAAGTTGGCGTTGGATTCCTGCCAGCTTTCGGTGCGGTAGCCGCAGAGTCCTTCGATCTGGCTGGCGTACTCGCGGGCCTTGGTGTAGTCGCTGGTGCGGAGGACGATTTCGTTGACGATGTTTTTCTTGTCGAGCAGGGTCTGGGCGCTGTTGATGAGCATGTAGCAGCGGGAGTAATCGACGGGGGTGACGCCGGTGCGGAAGATGCCGACGACGCGGGCGGTGGTTTTGCCGCCGGTCGAGCTGGCCAGCGTGATCGAGTCTTCGAGCCTGGCGCCCAGCGTGTCGGCGACGCCTTTTCCAATAACGACTCCGTCGGCGGTGGTGCGGAGGCGCTGAAAGCTGCCTTCGAGAACGTCGTCGCCGATCGTGGTCACGCGAACCTGGCGCTCGGGCTCGATGCCATGGATGTTCAGGTTCATCGTCTTGGTGCCGTAGGTGGCGATGGCGTCGCCGAACACTTCCGGCGCGGCGGCGACGATGCCTGGCATGTGTTGGAGCGTCTCGAGCAGGCCGGTCGGATTGCCGATCTTGCGGATCGTGTCCCGCGGCTTGACGTTACTCAGCGAGAGCAGCGCGTTGGGATTCGGATAGGCCTGTTCGAGGATCGGCGTGCGCGTCTCCCGAGGCTCGTCCTTAATCGTGATGTGCCCGGATGATTCGACCGTTTCGATGATGAACTTGTCGGTAAACCCCGCCATCATCGCGCTCATGGCGATGAACATGGTGACGCTGATCGTGACTCCGGCGATGCACACCAGCGACTGCCGCTTGTGCGAGAACAGGTAGCGGTATGTGATGAACCAACGCATGGAAATCGGCCGAATGGCGCGAGTCTTCCCCTCTCCCTCCGGGAGAGGGTAGGGGTGAGGGCGAATGAATGGCGCCTCTCCCACGCCCCTGACCCCAACCCTCTCCCGGAGGGAGAGGGGGTAAACTTCGACGCTCAGCCTGCCCTCAGTTTAGCGCCGATGTCATAGATGATCACGTGGGCACGCCAGAGAATCACGAAGGCGATGCAGAGCAGCAGGCAGACCAGCACGTCGCCCCAGAAGGTGGTGAATCGGAGCCGAAGCCCATGCACGATGACGTACCGGCGAAGCACCGTGATGTACTTGTCGCTCCCCGACAGCCACAGATACCAGCCCCAAAGCGACTGGAGCGTCACCACCGTGGCATAGATCGTCGCGATGATCGACAGCGCCCAACGGAAAAAGTCAAAGGCGTCGTAATGCATTGTCTTCGAGTGGGTGGGTCTCGAAATGACGAAAAACGAATGACGAATCAAATCCGAAATACGAATGACTGAAGCACGAAACCGCTGCCGCGCGAGGTATTCTGTTTCGACATTCGGATTTCAGTTTTCGAGCTTGATTCGTCATTCGTCATTCGAATTTCGAGTTTCACTCGTCTTCCTCCAGATGATGGTCCGCCACTTTTCCGCCGAACAATGCGGAGCCGATGCGGACCATGGTGGAACCCTCGGCGATGGCCAGCTCGAAGTCATCGCTCATGCCCATGCTGAGGTGGCGGAGGTTGGTGCCGCCGATCTTGTGCCAGCGCATTTCCTCGAAGATTTCGCGGGTGCGGGCGAAGGCCTGGCGGAGCTTGGCCTCGGGCTGCTCCAGCGGGCCCATGGTCATCAGGCCGAGGAGCTGGAGGTTGGGCATGGAATCGATTTGCTCGGCAAGGTGGACCGCCGCCCCGACGGCGACTCCGAACTTGCTCGGCTCCTCGCTGGCGTTGACCTGAAGCAGCAATGGCACCCTGCGGCTCATTTTGGCGGCCTGCGTATCCAGCTCCTCGGCCAGGCGCAGGCTGTCGACGCTGTGAATGAGGCTCACCAGCGGCAGCACCGCCTTGACCTTGTTGCGCTGGAGGTGGCCGATCATGTGCCAGCGGATTTTTTCCGGGTAGGTCCCTTCGCCGCCGTGCGTGACCCGCCGGGAAAGAAACTCATTCAGTTGGGCCGCCCGCTGGGTGAGGAACTGCACGCGGCTCTCGCCCAGGTCAGCAACGCCGAGCTGAAGGATTTCCCGCACCTGCTCCGGGGCAGCGGTTTTGGTGACGGCGATAAGGGTGATTTCGCCCGGCTCGCGCTTGGCCTTCTGCGCCGCGGAGGCGATCCGGTCCTGAACTTCCTTTACCTTCTCCGCCAACGGCGATCGCTTGGCCATCTTCACAATTCCCTTCGTGACAAGCTGGGCATTATAGAGATGGAGCGGAGGACAACCAGTCGCCGCACCGGTTGCCCCGGCAGGAACGTGCGGTGGCGGCGCCTCGGAATGCCGATAAACCGGATGTGACAAAAGGTTACGAAATGTTACACCCGCCCGTTCCGGCCCGCGGCGCTTCAAGCCGCGCCATGGCGGCCGATTTCGCGGTTAGCCTTGCCGCCTGGGCGATTTCGGCGGTGGCGCTCGGGTGCGCGCTCCAGATCAATTTCGGGCAGTACGATCCGAAGGCAATCGTCCTTCTAACCGTTGCCCTGATCGCGGCGGCGGTCGGCGCAGCTCGGATGTCAGATACGGGCAAGCAGAGTGAAGGGACACTCGGCTTCTTGATTTGCGGGCTTTGCATTCAGTTCGCGCTCCTGTTGATCGCCAATCCGCTGGCGACGCTCCCGGCCAGTTCGGCCGCGGCGCTCGCTCTGTTTCGCGTCGGAATAATTGTCGGTGCGGTGTTCACGGCGATCGCCATCCGCGGAGGAAACCTTGCACGGACGGCGCTCGCGTTGATGCTTCTGACACACCTGCTGCTGGGACTGTGGGCGCTGCGGGTTGTCCCGCCGCCGGGCGTGGACGTCTGCATCTTCCAGCGCGAGGCGGCAGGCGCGCTACTTCATGGCCGCAACCCTTACGCGATGACGTTTGCCAATCTTTATGCCGATCCCGAGCGCGTGTACGGCGCAGGCACCTACGCGAACGGAAAGCTGCTGTTTGGATATCCGTATCCACCTTTGAGCTTGCTGCTGGTGCTGCCGGGATATTTTCTAGGGGATTTTCGCATCGCGCACCTTCTGGCGACGACCGCCGCCGGCGCACTGATTGCAACGACCCGGCGGTCGCAGGTTTCGGTGGCGGCGGCAGGATTATTCCTCTTCACACCGAGGATGTTTTTCGTGCTCGAAGCGGGATGGACCGAGCCGCTGGCGGCGGTGCTGCTGGCGGGAGTCGTCTTTGGCGCGAAGCGCGAATGGCGAATGATGCCCGTTTTGCTCGCGATGCTTCTGGTGGTCAAACAGTACATGATTCTGTGCGTGCCGATCGCGGCGGTGCTGCTGATCGCGCCTTGGTGCACAGCGCGCCATCGCCAAGGGCGAAACTACAGGGGAATCATCTGGTCAGCGGCGACGATCGCGACCGCGGTGACACTTCCCGTTGCACTCTGGAACATCCGCGCGTTTCTCAACAGCGTCGTCCTGTTGCAATTCCATCAACCCTTGCGCATGGATGCGCTCTCGTATCTTCCGTGGCTGATCAACACAGCGGGCATCGGAGCGCCGATGTGGCTCGCGTTCGTCGCGGCGGCGGTTGTGATGGTGTGGGCGCTGCTGCGGTTCCCCAGGACGCCGGCAGGCTTTGCCGGCGCGTCCGCGCTCCTGCTGCTGGTGTTCTTCGCCCTCAGCAAGCAGGCTTTCTGCAACTATTATTTCCTGGTCATTGCGGCGATGTGCTGCGCCATATCAGCACAGGACTTTCAGCCTCGTTCACGCATTCCGCAGTTTCCCTTACGCGTCGAAGAAGAGCAACCGACAGAACAGCCAACAATGGCGCTGCGAGATTGACGTGGAATCGCTCGGCCACGTCGGGATTGACCATCATCCACACGTAAAACAGTACCCACGCCCCGATCAGAATGGGTTGGAGGCTCACTTGCGGGCGCCTCAGCGCTTCGCCAGACAGCAACACCGCCGGCACCGCCAGCAGCAGCAGGTCGTAGTCGAAGTAGAAAGGCATCAGGAGCGGCGTCATCGCGATCGTCGCGGCGATCAGACCGTCGCGGGTTAGCGGCGTGATTCCCACCGTGCGAGCTTTGAGCGTTGCGCTCACAAGCATCGCGCCGAGAGCGCAGGCGCAGAGCATGCCCAATGAACCGGCGGCCCATCGCGTTGCGCCGGGCTCATTTCCCTGAATCAGTACGCGCCAAAACGCCTTGAATGTGACATGCCGCTCCCACGGGTAACCCGACTGAGACTGCACCAGTTCGAGGTTCAGCGGAACCTGGTGAACGAATGCGCCGAGCGTGCCGGGGAGGACGAGGAGATTCAGCGCCAGCAGAATCGTACCCGTGATCGCGTACCCCAAGGCAGCCCGCCATCCCAGATCGAGGATCATCACCGCGGCCAGGACAAAGGCGAGTTGCGGCTTGAAGAACAGCAATCCACCGGACAGTCCCGCGGCCAGCGGCTTGCCCGCCCGCCACAAAACAACCGTGACGGTCAAGAGCAAGAGCGACATGCAACTGTTCTGCCCGTGAGTCAGCGTCGCGATGAACGGAGTCGAAATCAGAATCAGCGCCGGCACCAGGGCGCGCGATCGCCAGTCGGCGCCAGATGGCAGGATGCGACGGAGCAGAACGCACGCGCCGGCAGCGCAGAGAACGCTGACGAGCGACCAGACCAATAAGGCGGCGTGAAACGGCAGCCGGGAAAGCGGCACAAACAGCAGTGAATAGAACGGCGGGTTCCACCATGGGGCAAACCGCCGGCCGATCGCAACGCCCTGCTCCTGCTGGAGCGCCTGCTGAAAACGGTTGGTGGCGTCAAGATCGTAAAGGTCCCGGGCGCGGCCCTCGCGAACCGCTGCTCCGGCGGTATAGAACGCCACGAAATCGAGGCCCATGGCGCCGGTTGGGGCGGAAACTTGTGGGCGCAATGTGCGTGCTCCGACGACAATTGTCAGGAACAACACCACGCCCGCCGCTCCGAGCCAAAGCCGCTTGCTCAGGGAGGTTTGACGCAGAGCTGGAAAGCAAATGATCGAGAAGGCGCTGATACGACAATTATCGGTCAGTAGGCGCGGTAAGTTCAGCCAGCGGGAGGAGTCCGGCGGTCACGGACACGATACACGGCAGGCCGGGGCTGCCGCCTGGCGAAGTTCCCGAACCGTGTGGATCACCTTTTGCGCAACGTAATCGACCTCAGCTTCGGTCGTGAACCGGCCAAGGCTGAAGCGGATTGAGTTGAAGGCAAGCTCGTCGGATACGCCCATCGATCGCAGGACGTGGCTGGCATGCGTGCCGGCGCTGCTGCACGCCGAGCCCGAGCTGACGGCAATGTCGTCCAAAGCGCCGAGCAGGCGGCTACCCTCCACGTCGCCGAACGAGAGGTTGGTGACCTGGGGCAGGCGGTGCTCGGGATCGCCGTTCACGTAAACGCGATCGAGCGCGGAACGAACCGTGTTTTCAAGCCGGTCTCGGAGTGATGCAATTCGTTGTGTGTCTTCCGCCATATCGCAACGGAGAATTTCGCAACCCGCGGCCAGTCCGACGATTCCGGGAACATTGAGCGTGCCGGAGCGGTAGCCGCGTTCATGTCCCCCGCCGTCCAGCAGTGGCGAAAGCCGGACGCGCGGACCCTTGCGGCGAACGAACAGCGCGCCGCATCCCTTGGGCGCATAAAACTTGTGGCCCGAAAGGCTCAGCAGGTCGATGCCGTCGGCTTGCACGTCGATCGGAAATTTGCCGACCGCCTGCGTGGCATCGGTATGAAAAAAGATCTCTTTGCTTTTGCAAAGAGCGCCGATCTGGCGGATCGGCTGAATCGTGCCCGTCTCGTTGTTGGCGTACATGATCGAGACGAGGATCGTGTCGGGGCGAATGGCATGTGCGAACTCGTCGATCGACACTCTGCCCTGCTTGTCGACCGGAAGGAAGGTCACCTCAAAACCCTCCGCCGCCAGCCGCTGGCACGGCTCGAGCACCGCCCGGTGCTCGGTCGCCTGCGAGATGATGTGACGTCCCTTGTCTTTGTAGCTCTGGGCGACGCCCTTGATCGCAAGGTTATTGCTTTCGGTGGCACCGCTGGTCCAGATGATCTCGCGGGCGCCCTGGCGTTCGTCCTGCTCGACGTTGAGCAACGCCGCGACCTGGTTTCGCGCCTTGACGACGGCCGCTTGCGCCGCATTGCCAAACCGATGTCCGACGCTGGCGGCGTTGCCGAATATCTCGGTGAAGTACGGGCGAATCGCCTCGAACACGCGCGGGTCCACCGGCGTGGTGGCGTTGTAATCCATGTAAATGGGCTGCCCGGAAGACATTGGAAACGATGATCGTATCGTTTTACCCGGCCGTTCACATACCATTTCGACCGACGCGGCGAAATGCCGCGGGATTTTCCTGTGACACTACCTTTCAAGCCGCGCTGGCGACGCGCTGAAGCGGGAACCTCGAAGCCGCAATTCCTTTTTTCGGTTTGTACCGCTTGCACGGGTTGAAAACCCGTGTCACGCGTGTCGAACTGGCGCGGACACCATGAGCGCTTACGGATTCTCCAGTGCTTCTCTTGCTTGAGTTGCCAGATGCTCCAACTGATCCAGCGACTTGGTTGACGGCGCCTGGTCGTTGAGCCAGCGGCAGACTTTTTCGATCTGGTCGTGGGCGAGGCGGGCGAAGCGATCGGTAATCTTCTGGTTGGTCTGGCGGGTGTGGGCGGCGACTTCGTTGCTGAGCCGCTCGGTGAGCCAGGTGGCGACGCTCCAGCCGCCGATCACGGCCAGGTCGAGCCCGCCGAACAGGTGATGCGTCGCGGCGGCCACGACCAGCACCAGCAGGTACGGGGCCGCTTCGGTCCACTGCGTGATTTTCTGGCCACCGGGCAGGAACTTGAGGAGCGATTCCAGCACCCGCGTGTCCCGCGGCGTGGCGTTCCAGCGCCGCTCGAGCCACGATTTCAATTCCGCCAGCTCTTCGTCGGCGATCTTGCCGGCTTCGCCCGGGTCGATCAGCGCTGGCTGGTAAGCAGGCGCCGTGCCGGCCTCCGTTACTTGTGAGGAAATTTTGCTTTCGCGCAATACATCATCGAGTCGGCTTTGAACCACGTTGAACTGATCGATTAGCAGCGAGCGAAAATCGGGAACTTCCCTGGCATCCCGCTCCGATGTCGGCTTGAGCGAGCCGGCGGAAACCTCGCCACGGATGACGTAATCCCAGGCCACCCGCGGCAGCCGCACCAGCAGCCCCGGCGCCTGCCGCAGGCGGTCGAGCACCCGCTGCGGACCCATGAGATAAAGGACGCTGCGCTGCTGCATCCGTCGCTGGAGCTGCTGCGTGAGGGGGTTGACGTCGACGCCCGGCACCGGCGTTTCCATTTGCCGAAGCGTTGCGATCGTGCGGTCGATCTGCGCCCGCTGTTGCCGCGCGGGAGCAAGGAGCTGATCGTCGAGCCGGCCCAGCAGACCGGCCGTGCGGTTGTGCAGCCCATCGGCGCGCACGATCGGCTCGGCAAAACGCAGGTCCGCGATGGCCCGGCGGAGGGCGTCGAGATTTCGCCCAGGCGGCGGCTCGTAGCCGGCGTCATCGCGAGCGACGATAAAAATGTTCTGATCGAACCCGGTCCCCTGCGACTTGAGCAGCTTCGCATAATCATCCACGACCACCTGCTGCTCGCATTTGTTCATCAGGAAGAGCGCCGGCAGCCGGTAGCGGTCCGCCAGCCGGTAGTACGGCAGCATCTCGGTCATCTGGTACTTCTCGGGAGTAACGAGAATGAGGACCGCGTCGGCCCAGCGAAAGGCGCGATCAGCCTCGGCGTGATGGGCGGGCTGGTCGCCGTCCAGGTCAGGGGTGTCGACGAGGGAGAGCCGGCGCGCGAGGTCCTGCTCGAGCGTCACGACGACCAGCTCGCCCGGTCGCCCGCGCGCCGGCAGCTCGGCGCCGTCGGCGATGTGGTGTTCGATACCGAGCCAATTCTCCGGGAGGTTTGGCGTTGAGGACACGATTGCGACGGCGCCACTGGTGAAGGTCCTGCGAAAGGATGTGGCCGAGACGGTCGTGGCGAGCAATCGGTTGACGATCGTGCTTTTGCCGGTCCCGGTGCCCCCGAGCACGGCCACAATGAGCGAACCGGCCGCGGTTTCGCGGCGCAGATGGAACCGCAGCGCCGCCGCATCCCCGCGCCATCGCTGTGCCGCTGACAGGACGGTGGTTCCGATGTGGGGAAGCAAGGCGGAGACGAGGGTGTCGATCCGTTCGACCGCGGCGTCAATCTTGTCTGCGCGAAATGCCATTCGCAACGAAGCGTACAACGGAGCAATCGT
>DATHPP010000403.1:0-29563 GCA_035483795.1 Tepidisphaeraceae bacterium
CCTGCGACGGTCCTTCGCTCTCAGAAGGTTTCTCGACGCCAGGACTGACGCCTTGTGCAGCCAGGCCGCCAGCACCACATTCCGCGACAGCCCGTCGGCCTTGCGCGACAGGGCCAGAAACACGATCTGAACGACAACTTCGGCATCGGAGGGGTTGCGAAGTTGTCGAAGAGCGGCCGCGTAGACCAGATCGACGTGCCGGCGCACCAGCTCGTCAAACGCCGTCTGCGATCCACTCTGCGCAAACTGCCACAATACCTCGTGGTCGTCCATCGGCTCCTCTTACCATCTATGTGCAGTCGCCGAAGACTTGTTACATCCGCAGCTAGGCTAGCACAGTGCATCAGCAGCCGGTGACGTACGATCAGAATGCTCCCGGGGCGTGGTGTGTCCGCGGCTGCGCGCATAATTCGGGGAGCCGTGCGGGGCGAGGAGACCGAATCCGGCTCGCGGCGATGCGTGCCCTGTCACCTTTTCCCTTCCGCGGTCGGTCTGATTGCGTAGAAACCGTATGACCGATGATGCCCGCTGGCTGAAGCAGTTCGTGGACGAGGGGTCGGAGGACGCCTTTGAACGCCTGGTGCGCAAGCACGTTCATCTGGTCTACTCGGCAGCGCTGCGGCAACTGAAAGACTCGGCCCTCGCCGAGGACGTCACCCAGCTCACCTTCATCGCCCTCTCGCAAAAGGCGCAGACGCTGCGCCGGGAATGCGCGCTGTCGGCGTGGCTTCTGGTGACCACGCGCTACCTCTGCCTGGACACGCTCAAGGCCAGCGCGCGGCGCCAGCGGCATGAACAAACGGCGGCAGCCATGGCCAAAGCGATGGATCAGTCCCCCCGGCACTCAGATTGGGAAGAGTTCTCTCCGTACCTGGACGCGGCGCTGGCAAGCCTGAGTCCCCAGGACCGGCGGGCCATCACCCTGCGGTACTTCGAGGGCCAAAACTTCAATGAAGTGGCCCAGACAATGGGCACGAGCCTCGACGCCGCCAAGCAGCGGGTGCATCGGGCGACGCTGCGAATGCGGAAGTTCTTTGTCGCCCGCGGGGTGAACGTGACGGCCTCGGCGATCGGGCCGGCGATTACGGCGCTCGCGGTCCACGTGGCGCCGCCGCACCTGGTCGCTTCGGCGACGTCCGCCGGACTGGCGGCGAAGACCGCCGTCGCAACGACACTTTCTGCAAAAGGAACGGCTGTTGTCATGGCTTCGGCAAAAACCAAGATCATCGCGGGTGCGGCGGCGCTTCTTCTTGTAGGCGGCGGCGCGGTCGCGACCTGGAAAGCGGTCAGCCCGCCGCGTCGGCAGTTCATCGTCATTCCGCCCAATCCGCTCGTCACCTCGCCGCCGGAGCAGGACTGGCTCGCGGCGTTCAATGCCCGGTACGGGCTGGCCGCGGGGCAGATTGTGCGGTTCGTTCCGCCCCCCTTCGGGCCGGAAAGGCAGGCGTTCTGGGACAACGAGCAGCGAAAGAACCACAGCCCCCCATGGAAGCTCCAGAACATGTGGATCACCTTCGCCTGGGACGGCCAAGGGGCGCATTGGACTTCCATCGGAGGCCCCGGCGACGTCATGCACGCCATGCGGTTCTGCGCCCGCATCAAGGAATACGAGATCGACCGCAGTTGCGTCGCCTGGGAGATGAGCGGCGATTGGGTCGCGCGAAACAACGCCGGCATAAACGAGATTCTCGATGGAATCGCCGGTGTCGTTGCCCAGAAAGCCGGGCACCCCGTCCACTTCGTGCATCGTCTGGTTCAGCGCGAAGTGATCGTGGTGCGGGGGAACTACGCCCCGACTGGCCAGCTCAAAGGCGGTGTTCTGCTCTTCGATCACCCGACGGGCGGTCCGACTTTCGTCTGGCGGCGTAACTTCGGCGACCTGCTCAACACGCTCGGGGACTGGATGGGAAAGAAAGTGGTGAACGAAACGACGACACCACTGAAAACGCCGGTCTCGTGGAGCGATCAGTTCCCCGGCCGCGACCGGCTTCGGCAGGTGCTTCTGACGCTCTCCGACCAAACCTCCCTGAAATGTGATGTGGAGCCGCGCGAGATCATGGTCTGGGCGCTGGAGGATGGGGCGGCGCCCACGACGGCGCCACAAGCTCCACAAGCTCAGTAGTGGACCCACCAATATTCGCACCCACACCCAGCGATTTCTATTGGGAATTGGTTTGCCCGCTGGTATCGGGGCTACCGGTGCGTACTTGTTCCCATGTCATCATCCGCTTGGGATGAAACGTCATCTCGTGGATGTCGAAATCAGAGTAGGTATCGACGTGGCAATCGTCGAATAGAACGTTGTTGCCCCCGCGGTGCATGACAAATCCCTCGCCGCCAAAAGTGATCAGCGGCTCCGCCTCGTCGCTGTAATCGGCGTCGGCAGTGGTGTGCTCGCTGGTGCCGTAAGGCCGCGGATAAACCCCTATCTGAGTGACGTCGCCGCTCATGATGAATCGGGAGGACATCTTGATGGATGACAGCATCGTGGAGTTGCGATTGTTGACGCTGGCCCACACGGCCGAGAGAAAGTAATTTCTGCATCGACCGGGATAACTCGGACAGTTATAGACGGCCGAGTCCGGAGTGCCGAGATAAGGAATCAATTCCTCGGTCCAGACGGGTCCTACGGTGTCTTCAGGCTCTCCCCGGGGCCAGGTATGCCAACCCGACCAGGCCGGCAACGATCCGCGGTTGGCATTGGCATAAGATAGCAGCGCGGCGCCAACTTGTCGAAGCTGAGCAATGCAGCGCGTTCGTTGCGCCGACTCCCGCGCCATCCTTAGAGCGGGAAGCAACAGCGCGGCCAAAAAGGCGATGATTCCAATAACCACTAGCAATTCCACCAGCGAAAAGCCGGTGAGGCATGACCTCCGCCGACAAGCCGGGCGACGGGAGGATGGGTTAGTGTTGTCTGACGCGACCATCATTGCTGGGATCATCCCTTCAAAGACCGCAAATTAGCCTGGTGGGCGGGTGGCGGCAGCATGGCGCTCGGTCGGATAATAATCGTCCTCTTTGGCGCCGAATTCCTTGGACTCAGCGGCAACCTCGGGCACTATCTCCAAAGGCGTGGACGCCAGCGCGGGCGCGGGCGCCGGAATGACCGATGGCGTCGCGGGAGTATTCGAAGCAGCACCGCCCTGCGTGAGGTTTTCCTCGGCGTCGCTCGCGGGCACATCAAATGAAACGGCTTGCGTGGCCTTAGGCTTTTTCGGCGGGCGCACGTTCCAGAGAGAGATCGGCTTCACTTCCGGCGGCCGGCGGAGTGTCCCAAATGCCAACAGGTTGACCAGCGAAGGCCAAAGGCCGCCGACCAGGAGCAAGCCACCCAATGTCCAGGTCCAGTCCGGGTAGGCGGCCCACCAAGCGTATCGATACTGGATTCCATAACGCTTGCTCAACGCATTGAGGAAATCCCGCACGCTGAGATACTGCTGAATCGTCGTTCCGTCAGGCCCGGCGATGCCGATCTTCGGTCGGTAAGGGGTATGCGTGATGATGCAACGAGGTTGCCACTCGGCAACGGTCTGATTTCCCCGCTCCTGCGGCCGTCCGTCCCAATACCGGCCGGAGACAATGTATACCAGCGTCTTGCCGCCCGTTGAGTTCGGCACCCAATGCGGATAGACGACCGGGTCGCTGAACAAGCGGATTCCGTTGTAATCCTGCACCAGGCCGTCTTCAAACTGCTGCTGGTCGGAAAGCAGCAGCCCATAACCCTGGACATCAAGCCCATACAAGGGACCGTCTGCCTGGGTGCGCGTCAACCCGATCGCCAGGCCCGCGACCAAGCCAATGATGACCCAATTCCAACGTGGCAGTCTTGCCAGTTGCATAACGCCTTTCGTACAAAAAACAGCTCGAGAGGCTCACACTCGACGCGCCGAATTCACTTGCCGTTGACCGCCTGGTCCGGACCGGCGTCCACCACCTGTTGCCATGAGAGCATCCGCTTGGGATGGAACGTCATGACCTGCGGGTCGAATTCGGACAGCGTATCGGCATGCAAGTCGTCGAAAAGCACGTTGTTGCCGCCCCGGTGCATGAGAAAACCCCCGTCGTCGGGGAAACAGAGGCACGGCATTCCGTAGTCGTCGCGGTCGTAGTCATCCGTCTGGCTTGAGGAGGTACCCAGTGGCGGCGGATAAAGTCCCAGTTGGGTCATGTCGCCACTGATGACGAACCGGCTCCCGAGTTTGACGTCGCTGAACCGCGTTGAATGCCGTCCGTTTGTGCCCGCCCATACCGATTCTATGAAATAATTGTGGAGCTTGATCGCCTGCGGCGGGAATGACGGACACTGATACACCGCGGAATCAGGTGGAATTATTTTCGCCAGCTTCCCGCACCACGACACCTCGTCCCCGGGGTTCGGCGGAAACGCCGTGGCGTGCCATCCCGACCAGCTTGGCATCGAGTCGTGGTTGTCGGTGGCGTATTGCATAAACGCCAGCCCGATCTGCCGGAGATTCGACAGGCAAGCGCTCCGCTGGGCGATTTCTCGCGCAATGCGAAGGGCCGGGAGCAGAATGCTGAGCAGCAGCGCGAGAATACCGATGACGACCAGCAACTCGACGAGACTGAATCCCCGGCATCGGCGGCGCCTAGGGCAATTCATACGGCCTCCCGTTCCAAAGGACGCATCGGGACTCGCGGACCAAACACGACAGGTCTACCCCCCGTATACCGCCGCGACCCTTGGTCCAGTGACACTTGTAATCACGAATTTTTTGTCCCCCGGACCCCGCGAGCGACAGCAAGTGGGTGAAAGCACGGCATGACCGATTTCGAGCTGTTGCGGGAATATCAAGACGGGTCGCAGGCTGCCTTTACGACACTGGTGCGGCGGCACATCGATCTGGTCCATTCGGCGGCCATGCGCCAGCTGCGCGATGCGCATCTGGCCGAGGACGTGGTGCAGCGGGTTTTCCTTACCCTGGCCCGCAAAGCCGGGAAATTGCCGCCGCAAACGATTCTTGCGGCGTGGCTCTACAACGCGACCCGTTACGCGTGCCTGGATGCAACCCGCCAGCGGGCACGCCGCAATCGACACGAACAAAAGGCTGCAACGATGGCCCGGCGCTCCTCCGAAGACGGCGCAAATCCGGATCGACATGGCCTATGGGACGCGGTCGAGCCGGTGCTGGACTCGGCAATGTCGGATCTCAATCGCAGGGACCGGCAGCTTTTGATCATGCGATTCTGGGAAGCCCGGAGCATCGATGAGATGGCCGCCAACCTTGGCGTATCAAGCGACGCGGCAAAGAAGCGGGTCTCTCGCGCTGTTGAACGGCTGCGGGCGGCGCTGCTCGATCAAGGCGTTCGCGTGCCGTTGACAGCGCTCGGTCCACTCCTGGGTCAGGCAATTACGGCGGCGCCGGCTGGGCTGGCGCTGAAGACGGCGGCCGCCGTGCTTGCCGGGTATGGCGCGGCGCCTGGATCGATCGCAATTGTGAAAGGAGCAATCGCCCTCATGGCTTGGACGAAAACAAAAATCGTTGCAGTGCTGATCATCGGATTGATGGTTGTCGGCGGCGGCGCCTATGCCGTCCGAACCGCGATGGCCCCCCGCCAGGTGGTGATGACGATACCGCAAAACTCCACCGCCGGAACAATCGCCCCACCGCACATCACCGATGGCGGGTGGCGAAACCGGTTCGATGAGATTTATGGCCTTGCGCCCGGCCAGGACCTCAAGCGCGTTGCGCCGCCCTTCGTGCCCGAGCGAAAAATACAATTGCAGGTCGATGCCCATGACGTGGCCCGAATGATGCCCGACCCTGATCAGATGTGGATGACCTACGCGTATGATGGGTCGGTTCATTTTCGGTCGTGTGCCGTCGGCAAGCCCACGGTGGGCAATGCACTGGAATCTGGGGTGGGTCTGCGGCCCTGGGAAGTGGAGACCGCTGAAGACCTATGGAAAATCCCCTTTCCGGGCGACGTCGTGACCCGCGAGGGCACGACACGCGAGCAACGGCTCTCGGCGTTGGAACCGCTGTTGACGCCGTTCTTCGGCCACGAAGTTCATTTTGAAAAGAAGACCGTGACGCGGAACGTGATTCTGCTCAGCGGCCAATATCGGCCGGTTCCCGCACGCAATGGCCGCGGCTTCAGCCCTTACGAAACAGTTGAGGTGGGTCACAAAGGCGCACCGGGAGCGGGCGTCGTGACATCAACCAGTTTTGAAGGGTTCTGCGGCGCCCTCGAGCTGATGCTCCGCATGCGGGTGGTTGACCACAGGGCCTCCAAGGTGCCAGCGAAGATGGTCACCTACCGGGACAACAACGTCACCTCTGCCGTCGCGGAAGATCCCGAAAAACTCCGGTGGCTGCTGGACGACCTTTCGCGACAGACTTCCCTGGGATTCCGGGTCGAACCGCAACAGCTCGACGTGTGGCAGATGCGCGGCAGCGGACCAGCAAGTTCAGCGGATGCTCGCCCTTGAGCTTGCCTCGCGAGAGTCGGCCCGCCTCTTCAATGACCGTGGATCACTTCGATTTCGCTGTAGAAAGTATGCCCCCACAGATCCGCCGTTTCCGTGACGAACGTTTCAAACAGAAGATACCGGCCGCGACACAGCACGCCCGAGGGATCGGAAAGATGGACGATGTATCTTCCGCCCGCCGGACCGGATTCAGGCCGTGTATCGACGACGGCGACCAGTTTCCAGCCGCAGGTGACCGGATCGGTACCGATCTTCGGCGCCGGATTGAAATGAGGATCAGTTCCATCGCTCACGTAGAGCCGATAGACCTGCGGCCCACGCGAGGATTTGTGCCGGGAATAGGTGTTGATTTCCGCGATCGGAATAGTTGAGCCGAGGTCGATCTTGAAGCGGCCTTCCAGCGTCCCCATACTAAAGTAAAAGCTTTGCGCGGGCGCGTCGGCGGTGGCGGGGAGCACGCCGTCATGCAGGCAGTTCAACCCACCGCTGCCGTCTTGCATGTCCCCGTCGACCAAACTGAACGCCGCACTGCGCGCGACATTTTCTTTATCGACGATCTCATGCCACGGTCTCGGATCGTCCGCCTTCTGGCGTTCCACAGCAACTCTTGCAGAGGGGGTGGCATAAATCAGTTTCTGCAACACGCCGTACATCCCTGGAACGTCCGTGTTTTTGGCAACCAGATGCCCTTCCGGATCGATCAGAAACAGAAGCGCCGGCGAATAGGTGTACGGCCGAGGCAAACGTGGGTCGCTCCAGCCGTGAAGCAGAATCTGCGGCCAGTTCAATTGCTGCTCCGCGACACATTTCCGGACGGCGGCAGCCGATTCATCGACATTCACTCCCACGACCGCAAGTCGAGACTCATCGCCGAAACGATCGATGAGCGCAGGCAACATGCGGATCGTATCGAGCGTATCGCGACGGTCGATGGACCATAGGTGCAGCAGAACGTACTTGCCACGATAGTCGCTCAGTCTTGCCGACGACCCGTCAAGAGATTCGCCAGAGACTTCAGGCACGAGCTCGCCGATCCCGATGCGTTTTTGGATTTCGACTTGAACCTCCCCGATCTCCAGCGGCTGGCCGATCGTTGAGGGCGCGACAGGCGGAACCACGACCCGAGTCGTCCCCCATGCGGCGCTCTCAACGTAGCGACTGCCAGGCGAGATGTCGCCAAGTTGGATCTGAAGGTCGTATTCTCCCGGCGGGATGTCTTCTGCGCGGACGATGCCGTCGCGTCCAATCTCGATTTCGGCGACGTCCGCATTCCGCCGCCAGGCTTTGAACTGCGGCGTATTCCACCAGGCCTTCCGCAGCTTCTGCTTTTCATCCTCCGAAATCTTGTCCCAATTGGCCGGCAAAACCATTTCCGGCTGGCGAAGCAGAACCTGCGCTCGCCGGAAACCGAACCGCCGGGCATTCGGCGGAAGGTGCCCGACCACGGTCCGTCCATCGCCGCCAATCGAAACTGCCGTGGTCTTGCCCGCGGGCAGATCGATGTTCAGGAATCGGGTCGGCATTGCCAGCGCAGAAATGACTCGACCGATCGTATTGTTGCCCGGCACTACGCGGTCCATGACGAAGCGGCCGTTGTCATCGCAAATCAACTGTCGCTGTTTGACGACGTGCCATTGTTCCCACTCGGTCTCGTCCCCATACTGTGCAACCTGCACTTTGGCGCTTGCGATGAGCTTGCTGCCGCTGCGCACGGTCCCCTCGATCCTGGCCCACGGCTGAATGGAAATCGAGAGCGGTGTCGATGGGTCGGTGATCCTCACCGCCCCGTACCCGGCCGAGGCGCGAACGACCACCGAAATCGGCTGCTCCGATGGCGTCAATGTGAAGCGCCCGTCGCTCGACGTTTTCGTTGATGGGCCCGTGGGCGCATTCGGCTGAGGAGCGCCGTAAACGTAAACCGGAAAACTCGCCGAAGCGAGCAGCACTTCCGCACCCGCCACCGGCTTCTCCTCCGGATCGAGCACAATTCCGCTCAGTGGGCTACCACGATAAGGCGTCCCTTTCACCGGCTGTGGCACCATTCCAAAGGAAACGGGAACGGGCGCCGGTCGCACCGCGGCATGAGGCGCATCGCCGGGGTTGAGGACCAACACGCGATCGCCGCTTTTCAGCCAGTGATGTACGCCGACCGTGCCCATGGAAAGAAGCAGGATCACGATTGCCACAATTGCGAGTTTGGCTTTGATCGATCCCATGATTACCAGGCCTCCTTTCGCGAGCGACGCCGATCCGGCGACGGCAACTGCCTTGTGCACAGCGTTGGCCGCTATGGCGTGTGCCAGCCCTGCAGGCGCGGGCAGGATCGCCCGCACCCCCAGAATCGAACCCAGTCCCTCCAGCGGCAGCTCAAGCCCCGACTGCGACAGAATTTCGCGCAACCGGTGCAGCGCGCGCGACACCCGCTGCTTGGCCGCCTGCTCGCCAATGCCCAGTTCCTGCCCGATGTCTCGAAAGCTCTTCTGCTGGAAGAATCGCAGACACACCGCGTCGCGGCTGGCGGCTCCGAGGCGGGCCATCGCCGCATCCAGAACTGAGTCCAGTCGCTCCATCTCCTCCTGCTGCTGTGCCGGGGTGGAGGAATCGGAGCAGGAAAGGGGCTTGTGACCAGGCACCTGTTGGGTCCTCCGCTGGGCCGCAATAGTTTCATGCCGGTGCCTCCGGGCCTGCCGTCTCAGCGCGTCACGGGCAGCATAGCGGGTTGCATTGAGCAACCACCCTCCAAGCACCACCTTCGGGCCGATGGATGCCGCCTTCTGCGCCAGAGCCAGAAAAACAGTCTGGGTCACGTCTTCCGCGCAATGCGGATCCCGGACCTGCCGGCGGGCCGCGGTATACACCAAGTCCACGTGACGCCAGACCAACTCCGCAAACGCATCCTGGTCCTGCCTCTGGGCATACGCGTCCAGCAAGTCGAAATCGCCGCGGCGTTCGTTCATCATGCGTCAGTCACCCGTTTACCGTCAGCCGGGACCAAAAGTTACGGAAATTCCTGCCAGGCGCTGCAGATATCCGCACCCAGTGGGTTGTCCAGCCGATGCGGTTTTATGAGCGGCGCGTAGTAACGTCCTGCGATCCTTCTCTCGCCGTCCCCTGCGATGATCGATTCAAGTCGCCCCTCCGGTCTGAGGACGATGATACAAAAAGTGATTACATTTGTCACCGTCCGGGCTCGAGCGGCGGAATACAGTGGGCGAGCGCGCCGCGGCTTCCTTAAACGCTTCGCTCAACGCGGCAAGCGTCTTTGACCGAAAGGCGCTCCCGGTCCGCAGGGTAACCGTGCGCCGCGCATACCCCGATTCCGCTTCGGGTGTCGCTCGCTATGGCAATGTCAGCTATCTCAACGCTGCGGTCGATAATCAATGCGGCTATCTGACCAGTCCTTTTACCGGATGTCACAAACATATCCCCTCGGCGTCTTCTCAATGTGGGATAGCGGTTGCCCTTTAAGCTTGTGACCGGCAAGTAGTTCGTCACAGTACCCGTGCGCACCGCCCGATTGTCAACTGCAATGCCGTGCTCCCATCCTCACGGTTAGATAACCAACAATGACTCCGTCAACCGACCGGGGGCGCGCTTGCAACTCTCACTCCTTTCATCCTCTCGACTTGCGTTCTACCCCCACGGCTCTGGAGCGGCCGCAATAGCCGAGCAGTCCCCACGACCGCGACGATATTCGGCGGCTTTCTATATTCGTGCAACATTCCGGGACATGCATTTGAAGAAACGTTCCGTGCATCCCAAGTCATTACCGCGGCAGCGAACTGACTTCGAGCTGCTGCGGTGCTACATCGAGGAGCACAATCAGGAAGCCTTTGCACAGCTTGTCAACCGATACATTGATCTGGTCTTTACGTCCGCGCGCCGCCAGGTCCGCGACGCCCACGTCGCCGAGGACATCACGCAGCAAGTCTTCATCAAACTGAGCGCCAAAGCGCATCTGCTTTGGGCGAAGGAGTCTCTTCAGGGATGGCTTTTGACGGCCACTCGGTACGCGGTCCTCGATGCTATCAAACACCGCAATCGCCGGTGGCGCCGTGAGCAGGAGGCGGCACGATCCCGCAGCCCCTGGACGAAAAACGATACGGACCTTGCGGCGGCCGAACGGCGCCGTCAAGACGAACAAGTTGATCACTTCCAACGGCTCGACGCCATTCTTGATCGGGCACTTTCACAACTGAGTTCGATTAATCGCGACGTTGTGGTTGCCCGATTCTTTCAGAACAAGAGCTATCGGGAAATTGCACAACACTTCGACCTGGGCGAGGACGCCGCCAGGCAGCGGGTTTCACGAAGTCTGCGCCGTCTCCGCACAATCCTCGCCAGCTCCGGTCTCGACGTTGCTGCCGAGGGAGTGGACGTTGCGTTGTTGTCCCGTGGCATTATTCCGGCGCCGCCGCACCTCGCGCGCAACGTGGCCACCAAAGCTCTTCCACGGCCCACGCGCCGCCAAAAGAGAGCCAAGTGAAAACTTGGCGGTGAAACTTTTTTTCCGCATGTGTCACATTTGCGATTCTGCGGCGGTTTATCTGCGGCAAGAGGAGATGATGTTTGTACCCCCCAGTCGCTCTGCTTGAGCCGCCGCTGGCGATTCATATGTGGTGGTGCGTGATGGGTTGTGGTGTTGCATGGTTGATACTACCGGGCAATCACATTGAGTGCTCGTGAATCACCACGGCCCGACGTCTCGCTGCTAACCGGGGCGTCGCGGCCAACTCCAAACGTTCCTGTGTTGACGTTCCCAACGTTGGCCAGGAACGTTCTTGTTAGCATTGGTTAGCACAGGTTAGCAGGCCCCCGCCCGTATCAGCAACGAATACGCACCGAAGACTCGACACCCCCGTTCAGGAGCAGTCAATGGCTGTTCGTTCAGTTGCACGGCGAGAAATGATGTCGCGTTCCAATCGTCTTCGCTACATCTGTGAAACCCTCGAGCCGCGCAAATATCTGGTCGTCCTTCACGGCGGAGACGTGTTCGAGTTCTGGGCGGACAATACGCACCTCGAGCGCGTCGTGGTCGAAGGGAACACGACGGCCGAATTCTTTGCGTCGCATATCAATATCATGACCGGACAGTTTCCCGATAATCCGCTGCCGCTGACAACGATGGACGGGATCATCGTCGCCGGCCCGGATGACAACAATCCGACCGTGGACGGAGAGTTCGGGACTGTCGTGGGGGCGGGTCTGCCGCCGCAGGCGCTCCCAGGAGGTGGCGGGGGCACAAATCAGGTGCAGTTCAATGATGACATCTACGCAATTTACGTCAGCCATGCTGACCTGACGTCACGGATCGCTGTCGCCGGCGTTCCGGATCTGATGACGCCGCAACCGCAGCGCGTCATGCAGCCTTATACCGGAGCAATCACGTTGCTCGTCGGGCCTACAGGCGGTGGAAACCCCATCAGCGTCTCCGTCAACAACACCGGCACGGCACTGCTGGGCGCCCGTGCTGTGCCGCCCATGGGTGCGACCAATGGTTTCCCCACCAACGAACCCATCTTCGCCCCGCAGACGCTTCCCGCCGATCGTCAGACGACTCCCGCCACGCTCACCAGCCTCGGGGCGGGCCTGACGGTCGCGCCGGGTAATAATCTGAGTGAATTCCTCTGGGGCGGCACCGTCCTGGGGACCGTCAACATTCACGGCTCCATTCAACTGTTTTATGCCGGTTGGCTTTTGACGGGCAACGCCCGTGGCACGCTCTTCGGCACGAGTGTTCGCACCGACAATTTTAGCGTCGACGGAGACATTCAGACACTCCTGACCAACGGATCGGTCGGGACAAACACGGATAGCGGGTTAATGGATCTGGGCGTCCCCAACTATTTGACCAACTTTAACATGTACGTCGGCGGCCGGGCGGGAATGATCAAGTCGCTCGACTCTTTCGTCGGTAGTGTCGACGTGACCAATAGCCCAACCGCGCCCAACATCAATGGAGTACAGACGATCCAGCTCGACGTGCGCGGGGGCGGCGGCTTTGACCCCTGGGACGCTCCCGGGATCGCCGGCAACGTCGGCATTGACCCGGCGGGCAATGCCGGCGCGACTTTTGGCGGCGATCCGCTGGTCAACGACACAACCTTCGCCGGGGCGCAGTTCCTCGGAACTCTCGATGCCAACGGCAATGTGCAGGTGACCGGAACGAACCAGGCGATCATGGGAAACAACAAACCAGTTGATTATTACGCCGTCGCTCTCCTGGCCGGGCAGACCGTGACGGCCCAACTCACCAGCCCCGTGAGCGGGTCTACCTTGAACGGTGTTCCCTACAACGGAATTGCCCTGGGCGTCTTTGATTCCGAGCAAAGACTGCTGGCCACCGATTACAACTCCGCCGACCTGACCAGCACCAGCGGCCAGCCGTTTCGATTCACAGCCAACTTACCTGGCATCTACTATTTTGCCGCCAGCAACGGCTTGAACACGTCATTCGATACCGCGTTTCCTTTTCCCACGACGCTGACTGTGCCGTACACGCTGACGCTCCACGGCGTTGGGAACCTCGCGCTGGGCGGGGTCGGGGCGACCACCAATCTGCTGGACGAGTATGGCGCCGGTACCGATCCCACAGTCCCTACCGTCGGCGGGATCCACGTCGTGAACGGCGACTTGGGCGCTGCCTTTGCCGGTGGACTGGTCTTTTCAATTTCGACCCGGATGTTCTATGTCGACGTCGGCAACTTGCGCGCCGTCGAGGGCGCCTCGCTGGGAAACGGCACCGGACCCGCGGGCACCAACCCGGGCGGCGGGATTGCCAGCGCAAGCTTCTCCTATGGCGAGGGGCCCGACGGTTTTGTGCCCACCGGCACCGTGGGAATGCTCCGCGCCACCAGCACAGCCAACGCAACCGGCCAGGGGGCCACCGGGGTCCTGTTGTGGAACATCAACCAACCCATCAGCGGTGATTTGCCGACGCTGACGCCGGCGCAAGCGGCCAATTTTGCCATCGGCGGTGATTACCAAATGGTCGACGCCGCCAACCAGTTCCTGGGAAATCTCGTCGCCCAAGGCAACATCGGAACCATCCGCGCCAACTCCATGGCCAGCTTCCCCAGCAGCTATTTTCAGGTCAACGCGCTGGATGATCCAAACCGCCAAGGCAGAATTGACCTGATCGATGTTGCCATCAGCATGGGACTCAACGGCCCGGGCGGGCCGGCTATCGTGACCGGTCCGGACGGCAACTGCCGTTATATACACATTGGCGACAATGGCGCCGTGTTTCGCGACACCTTTTTCGGCGGCGGCACACCCGAGGCGACGCTCTATCAGCCCGGAGAAACCGCCAGCATCGTTGACGACTCCGGAAGCGTCGTCAACCTGACTCCCCAAAGCCCTCTCGACAGCCTGCTGGTAACAACCTACCCCATCCGAGGGAGCGGCGGCGCCGCGATCGTCAGGGTGGAAGTGACCAATACCACCACTCAAACTGCCGCCAGCGGCTTGAACGTTGTCACATCGGGCGGCGGCAGCGCGGAAATAGGCGATATCCTGTTGGATGGCACGG
This sequence comes from Tepidisphaeraceae bacterium, assembly GCA_035483795.1. Lineage (GTDB taxonomy): Bacteria > Planctomycetota > Phycisphaerae > Tepidisphaerales > Tepidisphaeraceae > DASXMX01. The sequence goes on from DATHPP010000403.1 coordinate 13,983, forward strand.
GCACCAACGTCACGCCGGGGACCAGCGGTGGTCCGGGGGGGGCCACCGCAACCGTCCCCGCATCGGCATCCAATTTCCCTGCCCCCGGCACGCCCGGCGGCGCGCCGATCGCCGGACCCGGCAGCAGTGGAAACAAGTTCACTCTTCCCGCGCTTCCTACGCCTCCCACTCTGAACCCCACCCTCCCGATGGACGTGAAAATCAGCGGCTCAGCCGCCCTCGACGTCTATGAAATAAACGGTCCGGTGCAGGCCAACGGAAGCCTCGTGGCCGGGCGGGCGCAAGTCACGTCGATAACCAATACGACCGGCGGCGAGATCGTCAACATTCACCTCAATTCGCTGGGAATCCTTGCGGCCAGCGGCGCCGTCGGCGCCGCGGTCGCCCACAACACCGCCGCTTCCGTCCTGGGCAACTATCACGTCCATCTCACCGAGGACGGGTCATCCGGCGCGCCCTATACCTATCCCCTGTTCGAGGTCGGGAGTCTGGTTCGCGTGCTGGGAGACATTGTCAGCATCAGTGCCGGCGAGTTGGGGGATGTGTATGCCGGCGCGATCGCCAATTCCAATTCACAATCGGATCCGATTCCGTCGGTAAACGCGATCCCCCTGGCCGTGCCTGCCGGGGGCGGACTGATCGACGCCTCTGGAGGCGCGGTCGGCTCCATTTCAGTCGGTTCGGTCATCGGTTCGGTGGTCACGTCCGGTTCGATCAATTCGATCTCGATCTCGGGAGGAGGAACCAGCTGGCAAGGCTCTGGCGCCCTGGGAGCGCCGGGGATTTTCTCCACGTCTCTGATCGGCCCAGTGACGTCCGGCAGCGATTTTCGCGGACAGCTTGTTTCCACAGTCGGTCAGCTTGGGTTGACGCTCGGCGGCGGGTCGATCAACGACGCCACCGTCGCCGACTTCTCGCGATTTGACTACGCCGAGGCCCGCGCCCTCGTGTTTGCCGCGCCTGCCAGCGCGACGCCGATCACCTTCCCTCAACTGGACCTGGTCTCGATCAGCGTTCGCGGAAACGGGGGCATCATCGGAAGCCTTGTGGCAGGCGAACACATCGGGACGGTGGGTGTAGCCGACAGCGGGTTCGGCATCTTTGATAGCCGGTTCGAGGTATTGGGCGACGGCACGATCGTCGGCGTTTCTGCCGGGGGTTATGGAATCCGCTTTACCGAGGTCCGCGGCGGCGCAAGTATTGGCGCGCTTACCGCGCGCGGCAACGGAAGCAACCTCCCGATCGGCAATTTCCCGCTTGAGGTTCGCCAAAGCGAAAGCGGCGCGGCGTTCGACGCCGTCACCGGCCTGCCTCTTACCTTCATCAACGACCTGGACTCCTATCTCGGTACGTCCATGAGCACGCAAACAATCGTCGGGTCCACGGAGTCCGGGGTCATTGAGAACAGTGTTGTCGTCGGTTCGCGCGACCTGGGCAACCTCAACGCCTGGACGATTCGCGGACGGACCGTCAATACCACCAATACCAATCTGCTTGGGCTTTCCGGCCTCACAACCGTGAACATGGCCAACAGCGTGGCCAACCTTCGTGTAGCCGGCCCCATCGACGGACTGTCCATCACAACCGGACGCACGACGAAGTACCAATTTGGCGGCGACGTCGCCAACTTTGACCTGGTGGTCTCCGGGCCGCTGGGCGCCCTGGTCTTCAATTCCAGCCTGTTGCAGAGTTCCATCATCGCGGCCGAAGGTCCCAGCGGCCGCATCCAATCCGTCACGATTCACGGCAATTTCAATGGCACGATCTCAGCGACTCGCACCATCGGAAAGATCCTTATCCTGGGGAGCATGACCGGAACCGTAAAGGCGACGTACCTCGGCTCGATCAAGTTGACCGGCGGACTGGGCAACGGGTCGCTCAGGATCAGCACCAATGTCGGCACCTTTGCCACCACGGGCGACCTTGGAACGCCTGGAAACGCGTTGGTTTTCAACGGGTCGGTTCAGACGCTGGAGGTCGGAAATGATTTGAACCTGAATGTCAGTATCGCGCAGAACATCAGCCAATTGGTCGTCGGCGGCAGTATCCTTAGCGCTGCAAATGTAACGGTGGGGAACACGATTGCGCTACTGAAGGTGCGCGGTGACGTTCAGGCCGGCGCGACTGTGATGGCGCACCTGATAAAGAGAAGAATCATCCAGGGACAACTGCTTGGTACTATCACCACGGGATAAGGTTTTCCGTTTTCATCGAAGCCACATTTGCATTGTCACGTTTTCGTGTGGCCGGCGGCTTAATGGTAACGGGACACGTACCGCTCACGGATGGGATTAAACTGGTTCTTCCTTAGACTGGAGTACGCTTATGCAACGCGTCAGAACAGGTAGGCGAGGGTTCACCCTCGTCGAACTACTGGTGGTGATCGGGATCATCGCGCTGTTGATCTCGATCCTGCTGCCGGCCTTGAACAAGGCCCGCGAGCAGGCCCGCCGCAGCAAGTGCCTCTCGAATCAGCGCCAACTGGTCATGGCGTGGATCATGTACGCCAATGAGAACAAGGGCAACCTGGTCAGCGCCAACACCTGGCCCGAGCCAGGCGTCGGGAGCAACCCGGGTGGCGGGCTGGGCGGGTACCCCACCTTTGTGAACCCGCCGGTTCCACCGTGGAGCTGGGTGGTGGCCGGCAACCGCCCTCCGATCGACGCCTCCCCCGACATCGCCGACGGCAGGCTCTGGATTTACCTCAAGGCCTACCAGGTCTACCAGTGCCCCGGCAACCGATTCAGCTACACCCATGACTACTCGATCAACGGCGTGCTGGCCGGTGAGACTCCCAGGGTGCAGGGCGGCACTGGTCCGTCCGGCGGAACCATCCTGAATATGGGTCAGATCAAGCACTCGGCGGCAGTGTTCGTCTTCATCGAAGACTATGACCCCCGCGGCTATCTGATCAACTCCTTCACCTCGCCGATCTATCCCGGCACGACGTTCGGCGACAGCCCGGCGGACTTCCACAAGGGCGGCACGACGATCTCGTTTGCCGACGGACATGCCCTGTTCTGGCAGTACGTCGACCCGCGCACCAGCAGTTTGTCCTACCTGGGCACGCAAGGCGGCACCAGCCTCGACGTGCCCCAGTTGGAAGCCTGGAGCGGCGGGCCCCAACCCCCGAACACGGTCCAATAGCGGTGTCGCCGCCATAGATTCTCCAGGTTCCGAAATCAGTCAGCGACATTCCGACATTCCCGCCGTCCCAGCTACTGACGCAGCTGGTGGCGGGAATGTCTTTGGCTGAGAATCCTCAACTGCTTTTCTGCGCCGGCCCTGCTAGGAACAACATGCTCCGCGCGACAGTTCACACGCTATTGGTCTCCGCGGTTTTCTCCTGGTTGCCCGCCATCGCGAAGGCCGTCGAGCAACAGGTCAGCTTTCCGGGGGCAGGCGGCGTGACGCTTGCCGGGACTCTGGAGCTTCCCGCCTGCGAGCGGGCAGGTCCGGCCTTGGTGCTTTTGGCCGGCAGCGGCCCGACCGACCGCGACGGCAACCAGCCGCCGGCTTTGGTTACCGATCTGCTCAAGCAGATCGCCGCGGGGCTGGCCGATGAGGGGATTGCCACGCTCCGGTTCGACAAGCGCGGCATGTACGCCAACAAGGCCGATCTGCCCAAAGACATCGCCGCGTACGGCGAGTTTTTCTCGTGGGAGAACTTCGTCGGCGACGCCGCGGCGGGGTGGCGGTTCCTCGCCAAACAGCCGCACATCGATCCGAAGCGCGTCGGTATCCTCGGTCACAGCGAAGGCGGGATGCTGGCCCTGGAAGCCGCCGCCGTGCTCAAGGCCGAAGGTCACGCGCCTGCGGCCCTGATCCTGGTCAGTACGCCGGGCCGAACGATGGATGCGGTGATTACCGATCAGTTGAAGAGCACGCTCGCCCGGCAGCACGCCACGCCGGCGCAGACCGATTATTTCCTCGGCGAGAACGCCCGCATCACCAAGACAATCAGGGAGACCGGCAAGGTGCCGCCGGACGTGCCGGCGGGCCTGGCGGCGCTGTATCCGGCCTATCTGGGGAAGTTCTATCATAGCGAGCTGGCGTGGGACCCCGGCAAGCTCGCCGCCGACTTTTCCGGGCCGATGCTGATCGTTCAGGGGGCAGCCGACATTCAAGTCTCCCCCGAGCGCGACGCCAAGGCGCTGGACGCGGCGTTCGCTAGCCGCAAGGATGACGTTCATACGCTGGCAGTCATTCCGAAGGCGAGCCACAACTTGAAGGTCCCGCCGAACGCCGATGATCCGGGGTTCAAGGGGCCGGTGGCAGACGATGCAATGGATCAATTGCGGAAATGGATTGCCGAGCATTTGAAGCAGTCGTGACAGGTCTTACTAAAGGGCTGGACGCACCTCCGTTGCGTTGCGAACGACCGGGGGCCGGGCTTGGCGGCCATCGCTTCCGCTTACGCCGCAGGGCGTGTGCCGTCTCAACCAGCCCGGGGTTCCACGCCTTGCCGGCAGGGGTAAAGCTTCGAGTTCCGCCTGCGTTCCCGGTTGGTTGACCTTGTCGACGCAGTTGCTTGGCAGTGGTCTGGGTCGCGTCCTCATTCTGTTTCACTCTCGAGATTGTGGTGGAATGAGCATGAGCAGCGTGGTCGCCGCGCTGGAAACTGGCGGCATGCGCCGCGTCCATCTCGTGGGCGGGTTAGCGTCCCCAAACCGATGTCGTTGCAGGTCAGCGGGTTCAACCGGAGCTTGGTCATGCGCAAATTGATCGGTAGAGGGGGGTCCTGATTTACTTAGAGGCCTGCAAGTTCGCTTCGTGGCCGCACCAAAAGCGTCAGCAAAGCGAGGTGGCCGAGCAAGCTTAGCGCCACAGTGGCCGACATCGCCAATCGCGCTTCGGCGTAATGCGCTGGAATATGCATCGTCAGGGGGCCGGTTCCCTCGGTTAATAGCAGATAGAGCAAGCCGGTGGTCGGAAGCAGCAAAAACACCGCGACGGCGCGTTGCCATAGGCTGTCCGAATCGGCGCGGGCGGCGAGCAGGACGCCAGTTTCGAAGACCGCCATCCATCCGGCAATCGCCAAGGTTGACCCCACGCTCACACCCAATCCCAGTGCGCAAGTCGGTAACGCCAGAAGCGTGAGCGCCGCGGTGACGGCGGCAATCCAGAGCATGGCACGTCGGCGTCCACTGAATCGCAGCTCATGGAGATCTCCTCCCGTACCCAGCATCGCACAGACCCGGTCGGCGTCGCCGAAGTGTGCCCGGACCAGAAGCAGTGCATCCTCTTCACCGATGCGAATTTCGCCGGTCAGATACCCGTGGAGCTTGTCTTCAAGGTGACCGCACAGTTCTTCCTTCGTCTGCTGGTCCAAGCCGTGACGGGTGGCGAGCTGCTCGCATAGCTCGTGAATTTTGGCAACCGCAAAGGCATCGGGTTGTTCAGGCATGATTCACCCCAGCCAGTCGAAGAACCAACTCGTGGAACATCTCCCACTGCCGGGCGCCGGCATCGAGCGATGTGCGGCCAGCCGGGGTGAGGATGTAATACTTGCGCTGTCGACCGGTCGGCGAATCCTGCCAGCGGCAGCGGACGAGGCCCTGTTTCTCCAGCTTGCGCAGGAGCGGATAAACCGTCCCTTCCTGCCACGTGAATGCGCCCGCCGCCTCTTCATTGATCTGGCGGACGATGTCGTAGCCCCAGCTCGGGCCGCGTTTCAGCACGCCGAGGATCAGGACGGCAGTCGAGGCGCCAACCAGCTCTTTATTCGTAGTCTTCATTAAGGGCTCCTGAGGGGCTCTTCGGCCGTTCTATCGCGGAACCTGTACGTCCGTGGGTTTGAAAGCACTGTTCCACTGCAACTTCCACAAATCCGCTAACGGCACGCGCTGGGCGTGCCCGTCCAAAAAGGCCGCGTTGACGGCAAGCCGATGCCGGTCGAGGCAAAAGTAAGCCATCATCCCGTGCGGGCCTGCGGGTTTGGGGCCGACGCCGGAGTAGAAAGGCAGCGGATTAATCAAGTTTATCGGCACAGTGTCCGTGTCCAGCGGCGCACCGAATGACATGATGCAGTCGGCAAAGACCGGAATTGCGGCCGCTTGTTTGGCCGGCAGGTGGATCGCGTGGAGGCGCCAGTACGGAGATGTGGCGGCCGTATCACCGCCCGGCGGTTCCTGAAGCCACGCGTTGATGCCGTAGCTGCCGGTATAAGCGCTGCGCATGATCCATTGAGGGGCAGCAACCCAGAAGGTCCTATCCGGGCCCCACGCGGTGATGGCGGAACCGAGCACGTTGCCCGGCTCGATGGCTTCGGGGCAGAGCATGACGGACTGGATGCTTCCGTTGTACGGCTGGAGCTGCTCCCACCAGCCGAGCTGCGTGAGATCCTGGCGGCCCTGAGGCGCATGCCCGTGGTTGGCGTTCAGGTACATCAGGAAGGAATCACCGATCTGCTGAAGGTGCGAAAGGCAGACGGCCGATCGCGCCATGTGGCGAACCGTCACAAGCGCCGGCAGAAGAATCGTCAATAGCAGCGCGACGATCGCCATCACAACAACCAGTTCCACCAAGGAAAAGCCAGGCCGCCGGCATGACATGGGTCACCTCTCAATTCTAAACGCCAGTTTCTTCACCGGCGGAGCGATTGCTTATACCTTGAAGTTCACAGTAATGCAAGAACATTCCTTTCCGTGATTATGAACGAGAAGCGCCACTGAGTTCGGATGTCGACTCCGACCCCGTAGAGCCTCGCCCTGACGTTCTCACGGAACAATTCTGGCGCCGTGCAGATAAAGACGACCTCGACCCCCGACTGACGCTGTGCCCCAGGCGCAAACCGCGAGCAACGATTCAATTACGCCGAAGCTTCGGAACCCGTCAGAGTTTAAATCCAGCGAAACACGCGCGTCAGAGCCTTGGCCAAGAGATGCCAAAATCCTAGCGAATTGCCATTCATCGCCCGCGCCCACAAACCGCTGTCCATTTGCGCGATTGGTCGTACATCTGTATGGGATGGCTGAAGTGATCAACCCAATGGACGACGCCAGCGACAGGCAGCTTTTGCGGGAATACGCTGCGAGCGGTTCACAGGACGCCTTTGCCCGGCTGGTTCGCCGCCATGTGGACAAGGTTTACTCGGCGGCGCTGCGGCAGGTGGGCAAGCCGCATCAGGCCGACGACATCACCCAGGCAGTCTTCATCGCCTTGTCCCGCAAGGCGCCGATATTGGGGGGACAGGTGGTGATCGGGGGATGGCTGATGAAGGCGACGCACCTGGCCGCCAAAAATCTCCACCGCACCGAGTCGCGGCGGCAGATCCACGAACTCCACGCTGCCCAGCAGAGGACCCACGACATGTCACGGTCCCAGAATGATCCTGTCCCAGCTCCGGACCCTCATGCACAGACTTGGAACAGCATTTCACCGCTCCTGGATGCTGCTCTGAGCAGACTGCCCGATGCCCTGCGCGACGCATTGACGCTGCGCTATTTTGAGGGCCGCGATTTTGCCACGGTGGCGCGGGTGTTGGGAATTACCGAGCAAGCCGCTCGAAAGCGCGTCGAGCGGGCGCTGGAAAAACTCCGCGGCATCTTCGCCTCCCTCGGAATCACCGTGCCCAGCGAAGTTCTTGGCCAGGTGCTTCTGGCCTATGGCGTGTGCCCCGCACCGCCAGCGGTGGTCCACGCGGCCGCCGCGGCCGCAATCAATCATCTGACGCTTGCGAAAGGAGTGGTTACGGTCATGGCCTGGTCAAAAGCCAAAGTCGTTGCCTTCTGCGTAGCCGGAGCCCTCGTGGCGGGAGGAACGGGTGTCCTCGTTCACAAGGTGTTGTCGGCACGGCGCGCACAGGTGGTGGTCTTGCCGGAGGGCAAACCGCCGGTCATCACGGCTGTCGCCCCGGTCGCTGGTTTCGAGCTACACGGGCAGGTGGTATTTGCCGACGGGCGGCCGGTAGCCGGGGCACAAGTCATCGCCGCCACCGACCCGAGGCCGGTGGTGCTAAACCACGACCCGCAATTCTCATTCCCGCCCCAGATCTCGACGTTGACTGATGCAATCGGCGAGTTTCACCTCAACTCTGCCGCCAAGCCCAGGGGCGTGGTCGTCTCCTGCCCCGAGGGCTTCGCCCGCGCCACCACCAGACAACTGGCCCAAAATTTACGCCTGACACTGGTGCCATGGGGTCGAATTGAAGGCAACGTCACGTTTGATGGTGTGCCCGCCACTGGCGCACAGATCATGCTTGCGTACACGCAGGATGAGCCGCGGTTGCAGATTAACATCGCGGCTGATAACTCGGGGCATTACCTCATCCCGCAGGCCCCGTCCGGTCGGCTCTACATGGCCTGCATCCCGGTCGGACAGCGTTCGTTCAACGGGTACATCGGTGTTCCCTCCGGCGGGACTTGCACGATCGATTTCATCTCCCGCGCGGGCCGCTCCGTCGTTGCCCGCCTGGCCCCGCTTCCCGATCCGGGCGAGATCAACGCGGTGCTCTGGCTCGATCCCTCCCCGCCGCCATCCTCCGGCGAAGGCCGCTTTGAGCTTTCCGCGTACCAGCAGAATTTGATGGCTCAAAGTGGCGAAAGTCCCAAGGTCCGCTTTGATCACATCCCGCCGGGGAACTACCGCCTGAATCTCAACCTGATAGGCTCCAGCAAGGTCTGGCTCGTCGAGACCCGCGTGACCGTTCCGCCGGCGTCCGACGGCGCCGTCCCCGCGGACATAGACGCCGGAACGCTTGCCCTCAAGTCCCTCGATGCTATGCGGCCGCGAAAGCCAAAACCGGCTCAGTCTTCCAGCAAGCCGGCAACGTGAAAGAGGCTCTCGCTTATCCGAGATCCCGGCGAAATCGATCGTCCTTCTCTCTCCCTTTCTCACTCTCCGTCACGTTCAGTTCTGGGACAATCACGAGGAGTTCGACCCAGGACGGTTCGACCTGAGATACATAAGATGCGACATCGTTACGCGTATTCCCCGTTCGGCGCCGGGCCTCATCAATGCATCGGCTGGGAGTTCGCGATGATGGACGCCCAGCCGGTGATTGTCGGGCAGTGGGTGGGCTCATGCTCGATAATCTTCAACTCGACGTGACAGCTCGTACGCAAGCGGAAAGGTGACCCAGACTGACGCTGCGCAGATCGAAATGGCGCCTTCGAGCGCGTAGGCCGAGGACAGCATTCCGGCACCGGCCAGGAAATCCGTCAGCGCGTGGACGGCGACGACCCAGCCGATGAGCCAATAACGCCTGGTCCAAAGCGCCAGGGCCACCAGCCCGGCTGAATTGATGTGAAACAACGCGGCGCTCCCTCTCTCCCAGACGCCGATCAGGAACCCCCACTGAATGTGCTTCTCGGGCGTATATCCCCAGGCCCACGAGAAGTAGATCAATGTGATCTCAGAAATCGCAAAACCAAGGCCCACGAGAAGTCCGTATCGTGCGGAGTCCCGCACGTCCGATGGGAGTCTGGTTTTGAATAGCAGAAGGATCCCGAGGAGCTTGCCCGCCGTCTGAGCGATGCCCGCGACCGTTGCGAGGATCAACTGGTGAATCCGCGAGGAATCGTGCGCCCCCCACCAAAGCACGAGCGGCCCGTTGACCACCGTTTGCATGAAGAAGCCAATGCTCATCGCGACAAGTCCGTGCGAGGCCACTCGAATCTGCTTGAGGTCGGACCAGCGAAAGCTCCAACTGGCACGCACCAGCCCGAGGGCCAAAAGGTTCGACATCGCAACCCAGAGCACCGGCGTCGGGTCCGCCGAAAATCGCGACGGATGAACGATGAGGGGCGCCACAAGAAACACGGCAAGCCAGACCACCCACAGCCAAAAGAGAAAAGATGTGGCACGGGGATTCCCGAAGTTGACGGCCCATCCCAGCTTCGACGGCAACGGTACCAGCAGCCGTGGGTCATCGGCGTTGATGTACGCCATTCCCAGGATCCAGTGGGATTTCTCATCGCGTTTCGGCGGGACCGGCGCTCCAGTTTGCTCAGTCGGCATGACACGTCCTTGGCCGCGGCTTGAAAACTCCGCTCCGCAGGTCGCTCCGGCCGAGAAGGTCGAGCGACGTGCCGTCGTGCGCTGCTAAGCTAACTCAAACTGAGCGTCTTTGAGAGAACGGAATCCGCAAGAAGAAGGATATGGTCCGACAAGTTCGCCAAAAGACACTCCCGAGCGCCGAATAGCGCCTTGCCCGGCTCATCGCACTGGCTCATCACTGCCACATAATCCAAACCGCCGCCAAAGCCGTTTTGTGACACCGGCCATCAGCCCGCTCTGCAATCCGCCGGCAAAACGCAGCGGGGGTTGGCGCGCTGCAATGCTGGAGCCCGACAGCCGGTCTGACTGGCCGCCGCGATATGAGTATTGAAATTCGCCACATGCGGTATGTGATCGCGGTCGCCGAGGAATTGCATTTCGGCCGGGCGGCAGAGCGGCTCTTGATCGCACAGCCGCCGCTCAGTCAGCAGATCAAGAAGCTGGAGAAGCAGGTCGGGGCCGAACTGTTCCGCCGGACCAAGCGCCGCGTGGAGCTGACCGTAGGCCTCGCGCTGCTCCCGGAGTCGGTGCGCGAGCTCCGGTGGCAGGGGGTCGTGTACCGAAACCTGGCGGACTCCACCGCTGGCACCGCTCTCGCCCTCGCCGCCCGGCCGGCTGAAGATTCCGCCACGGCAAAGTCCTTCATCGCCACGGCACGGCGCACGTTCGTGGGGTGAGCGAAATCTCATTCGCTGCGGGCCCGCGAAAGACTCCATAGGGGTTGCTCGCATAGCCGGGCAGCCGTCTGTTCTCTTGCGGCCGGACGTTTGACGGGACGCCGCATGTCGGTTGCGAGATACCGGGTGGTCACCAGCAGACATGTGCTGCGCAGGCTCTTGGCCCTTTTTTGTGCGCCAGCACCATGAAGACCGGTTACGTCCTCAGTCAGGGGATAGTTCCGAAGCTGCCGAAACGCGGCCCGATGAATCAAGCCAAGATTTGGCTCAACCGTTCGTGGGCGCGGGCAAATAGCGCAGTATACTTCCGTTCATGCAGCTAAATTGCGGCGTCGCGAGCATCCGTACCTGGCGCGGCGGCGACGAGAACTCGCTAATCCTCCACGCCAATGACCGTGATGTTTCCATCGAACTGCGCGATGCCTTTCCATACCCCTACACGCGCGTGGACGCCGAGAACTGGATCGAGTACGCCGCGACTCGGACGCCGTCTATGAGTTTTGCAATTTGCTTGGCGGATCAACCGATCGGCGGCGTTGGCCTCAAGCCGCGTGAGGACATCGAGCGCTGTACCGCCGAGATCGGGTATTGGATCGGGAGAGCATATTGGGGACGCGGGATTGCGACCGCGGTCGTACGCGCTTTCACGTGTTTTGCAATCCCACAATACAAGCTAACGCGCGTTTGTGCGGTCCCATTCGCGGAGAATGCGGCGTCAGCTCGCGTGCTCGAAAAGGCCGGTTATCAGCTAGAAGCCCGGATGCGCCGAAGCGCTATGAAGGAGGGGAAGGTGCGCGATCAACTTCTGTATTCGTTTATCGATAAGGACCTGCAGGAAAGGCAGTGACGGCTCGCAGGAACGAATTGCCGGGGGTGGAGAAGCAGATCGAGCAGTTCAACCGGCTGCTGCTGGATCCGGACATCGCAGAGGACGCGAACGCCCGACGGCTGTTCATCCGGTAGGCGGAAGAGGCAGACGCCAAACGTGTTGTCCTTCTTGCGACTTTCGAGGGCCTCGCGGAGCGGTTGCGGCGGGCCGAGGGTCTGGTCTTGGCGGCGGCGGGCTTCGGAGAGGCCAAGGAGCGGTACGAGAGGTGCCTGCGCCGACGCAGTTGAATCGGCAGATTGCGGACGTGGTGGGGCCGATCACTTTGCTTCCGGACGGTGGGGTTGAGCGAGAAACGCACAACCTCCGGCGGGGCCGGGGGCTGCTTGGGTGTTGGCGAGCATAGCCGAGGCGCGTCGCATAACCAAGCACGTCAAGAAAATCTTCCGGTCAGTGTGGCTCCCCAAGTCTCTCCGTCAATCGCTGAATTGGCTTGTCACAAAAAGGCTTCGGCGTCAGCTTATGCATGTGGGAATGCCATGCCTACAGCAGCCACTTGCGCAACCGAAAATTTGGCGGCACACTGAACGGGCATCGTCTTGCTAAGTGCTGCTGCCACCGCGTCGATCTTGACGTCAGGGGTTATAGGCGCGGCAGGCAATGGGCGAGTGCCCAATGCAGATGCGCCTCAAGGACGCGATCGACTCCGGAAGGTGCTCAGGTTTACTGCGAGGAACATAGCTAGTCTCCGTCGGGAAACTCATTTCGCCGCTATTTTCCCGATGATTTTGCGAGGGAATCTCCGCCGCAATTCAGCCGCAAGAAATCGAGTATACGACCCATTTGCCCGTCCCCATGCGATCCAAGAACTCCAAGGGAATTCCACGAACGGCGTCATAATTCCGCGGCGGCGACGGTCTAAGTTCAGTGGCAGAGATGAATCAGGACTCCCGATGGCTTCGTGAGTACGTCCAGACCGGCTCGCAGGAGTCATTTGCACGTTTAGTCGAGGCCAATGTGGGTTTGGTTTACTCGGCTGCGTTTCGGCAGCTCCGGGACCACCAGATCGCCGAGGATATCACCCAACAGGCATTCATGGCGCTGGCACAAAAGGCTGGGGGCCTGCGCAGCGGCGTGATCCCAGCGGCTTGGCTGTTGGTGACCACCCGATATCTCGCGACCGACATGCAGCGTGCCGAGAAACGTCGCGCCGCAAGAGAACAGAAGGCTGCCGAGATGCGAACGAACTCCGCGAATCTGCCGGAACATGATGCGTGGACCGAAGTCGAACCGCTGCTCGATGAAGCGCTGTGCAGCCTAAGCGCAACCGATTTGTACGCGGTGACGCTGCGCTACCATCAGGCCCAGAACCTTGAGCAAGTGGCGTGCGCACTGGGGGTGAGCCCCAACACGGCTGCGCAGCGCCTGCACCGGGCGGTCGGCCGCCTCCGGGCTTATCTTCAGCAAAGGGGCGTCGCGGTGGATTCGGTCGCACTCGGCTCGCTGATGCTCACCTACGCCACTCATCCGACACCGGCTGGGCTAGCGGCGTCCATTATCAAGTCCGCCGACGCCTTCCATGCGGGGGCGGGGATTCTGACAAAGGGAGCAACCATGGTCTTGGTATCGTCAAAGGTAAAAATCGTAACGGCGGCCGCGATTCTCCTGTTGACATTCGGCGGGACGGCAACCGTGGTCTACCACGCTACACGGCCATCGACGCGAGTCGTCACCATCGCTCCTTCAGGTTCCGACTCCCGTGTGACCGATCGCATTAACGAGACCTGGCGACAAGGCTTTGATCGTGCTTATGCACTGCAGGCCGGTCAAATTCTTAGGCGCGTCGCTCCGCCGTTCATCCCGGAGCGTGCTTCTTTCTATCACAGCGCCATGCACGGGTCAGCTGACTCAAGCATCATGGATGCTGCCACGTCAAATGATTCCGCAGCGATATTTGGATTCGACTCGCAGCCTGAATGGCAATCAGTAACTTTCGAGCCCTTCAAGGTCCTTGGCCTCACCAAGGCACTGGCCGGGCTACGGTCATACGATTTTGAGGGAATGGGCCAGCTCGCCTCACTTCGTATGCCGGGCGATTGGGTCGTGCGGAATTCCTCAACGCCCCAGCAGCGAATGGCAGCGATTGAGGTGCTACTCGGTGACGAATTCGGGAAGAACATCCGATTCGTGCCGCGGACTGTCGAGCGCGAGGTAATCGTCGCTACCGGTCGGCTTCAAATTCACACGCTTCCACACCCGCCATTCCCAAACGTGGTGGACATCTATCTCAAAAAACGCACGGATCAGCCACTTTCCATGGCTGCTGGCAAGATCGATAATTTTCTAGGCGACGTCGGAGAACTCCTGGCGATCAAATTTGTCGACGAGACCACTCCTGGCGACAAGCAGTTTTTTTGGCGTAATTTTATTCGCGAACAGGACGTCCGAGGCAACTCTACAGCAAGCGTATTGTTATTGAACAATCTATCCGGGCAACTGGGGCTGCAGTTTCATAGCGAGCGACGATCAGTCGAAGTCTGGTTTGTCGAATCGAACGCGGGCAAAATCCCGCCGGTTTCGCTGAAATGATCAGCTTCGAAGGAGATGTCCCGCCAAGTAATCGATTTGCGAATCGAATCAACCTCGTGTTGTCCCGCATGGAAGTTCTGGCAGTTCTCTTCACCGTCTGGCCCCCAGCTGGTCGCGTCTCCCGGCGGGATTGTCGTGAGCCTTCCATAGACCCCGCCTTCACCACGCCCGGCCCCCCGAGGGAAAACGGACGCGCCCTCTCGTCTGTGACCTCTTGATTTCGTGGTTGTGACGTTATCGAGAGGGCAAAGTTCGGGACAGACGGTTCGCTTTGGCTTGCGGCGTTTGTCGAGAAGAACGTAATGAAGCCGCATCGTAGAATTTTAGCCAAATCCACTTGCAATGTAAGACAGAATTACTTAGAGTACAGACGCGATTACTTTATGGCACGCCAGGCACAAGACGTGACAGACTCGGAACTGGGACTTCTTCAGGTGCTGTGGGACCGGGGGCGTTGCAGCACGCGGCAGCTCACGGAAGTGCTGTATCCCTCCGGTGGCACACCCCAGTACGCGACCGTGCAAAAGCTGCTCGAGCGGTTGGAGGAGAAGCGCCTGGTCACGCGCGACCGTTCGCTTTTTGTGCATACGTTTGTCGCCGCCGCCGACCGGGACGAGCTCATCAGCAGGCGACTCTGGGCATTGGCGGACAAACTGTGCAGAGGATCTCTCGCTCCGATCGTCTCGAATCTGGTCCGACATCAGTCGCTGACAGAGAAAGAGCGAACTGCCCTTCGCGACCTGATCGACGCGCCGGCCCAGCTCCGGCAGGAAAAGACACGCCGGTCTCGCAAGAGGTGAAGGATGTTCGACATCCTCCAAATTGCGCTGAGTAACGCCGTCTTGGTGACTGCGGCGGCGCCAGTTGTGTGGGGCTTGGCTAGGGTGGTCAAACAGCCCGCATTTACTCACGTGCTTTGGGTCATTGTGCTCTTGAAGCTTCTGACACCTCCACTATTCCTGATTCCCGTGCATCTGCTGCAGTCGCGTAAAGACGTCCCGATGCCGACCGAGCGTGTTGGCCCACTAGCTGCCAGCGCGCCGGAGTCGCGCTCGCCAACCCTCTCTACTCCGCATGAATTCCAAGACGGACTCCTGGCCCCGCCACACTCGGAATTAACGCACTTGCCGAAGGTTCAAGCGCTCCAGCCCTTGTGGTGGCAATCTGGAGATGTGTTATTGCCGACGATCGAAGTGATATGGATTTCTGGGTCGCTAATTTGTCTTGGAATCGCTTCCATTCGAATGGCGCGGTTCTTGCGAATGCTGCGCCACGCAACCTTCGGTCCAGCGGACGCGCAGCGGCGGGTCAATCAGCTTGCCCAGCAGCTGAACGTAAATGGTGCTCCGACGCTCTGGCTTATCCGCGGCACGCTCTGCCCCATGCTCTGGGCGCTGGGCCAATCGGCACGACTTCTCGTGCCAGTTGAGCTGTGGAACGGTCTCGAACCTGTGCAGCGCGATGCGATTGTGATGCACGAACTCGCCCAT
>DATHPP010000404.1:0-18864 GCA_035483795.1 Tepidisphaeraceae bacterium
CCAGCCGCTCTGGTGTGATCGTCAATGGCCGAAGGGTGAAAGAAGCCGATCTCCGCGACGGGGACACGCTCCAGATCGGCTCATTCAAATTCAAGTTCGGCGATCCCGCCGGCCCGGTTCGCTTTCCGCTGACGCCCAAGGCCGCGGCGGCGGTGCTGGACATCGGGGGCGGCGCTCATACCCCGCTGGACGGCCGGACGCTGCTGATCGGCCGCCGGCCCACCGCCGACATCCCCGTCAATAATGCCTCGATCTCCAACACCCACGCTCTGCTCTTCGAGGTCAACGGGCAGCGGTTCATCCGCGACCTGGGGTCGCGCACCGGCACGCTGGTCAACGGCAAGCCGGTCCATCACCAGCTTCTGGAGTTCGGCGACGAAATCAAAATTGGCGAGATTTCCTGTCGTTTCCTCCCCGCCCACGGCCAGGACCAGCCGCATCTCGATGAAGGGTTTGTCGAGCCGCAACTGGACGAGGACGAGCCGATCGGCCTGGACTTTGGCGCTCACGAGCCGGTGGTTCACGCAAGCAAAAATGGCGAGCTTGCGCCGATCCCCCTGGAGGACCTGGACGAGGCGCCGCTCCGGCTGGTCAACGCTGCGGAGACAATGGGGGAGCCAACGGGGGCGACAACGGCGGAGCCAACTGAGGAGCCGGCTGGCGACGAGCCCGTCTCCCACGAGGAGCCGGCGCACGCTGCCGCGGAACATGTCGCCGTTTCGGACGATCAGGATGTGACGATTCCGCCGACGCCACTGGCGGCAGCCGGCGAACCGGGGCTGGATTTTCTCGCCGAAGAAGCGGTTCGAATGCCGGTCCAACCGCTTCAAGTGCACGCACCCGAATTCTTGCAGCCCGCCGATCACGCGCTGGAGACCGCGGAACCCGCCGCGCCGGCATCTGCCGAGGCCCCGCCGGCCGTCGAACCGCCGCCAGGGCAACCGGCCGAGGACCACCACTTAGACCAACACGTCTTGCCCGACGCAGAAGAGCAGGTTTTGTCCGAAGCGCCTATTCCTTCGGTCGAGCCGGAAACCGTCGAGGCGGACGCGCCGGCACTATCGCCTGGGCCGTCGCAATTCACGGTCCACCCGGCAGACGCACTCCCGCTCGAGCCGGAGCCGGAACCGGCGGCGACTCCGGTCTCGGACGTGCCGACCGTGGCCAGCACCGCCGAGCCGATCGAAGTCGAACCGACGGTCGATCACACCGCCGAGGTTGAACCCTCGATCGACCACACCGCCGAAATTGAACCGGCCGTCGAACCTGCCGACGTCGCGCCGGAGCCTTACGTTTGGGAATCCGCACCAACTGAAGCGATATACGAACCCGCGCCGACTCGGGAACCGGAGGCGCTGCTCGATGACGACATCGCGCCCTCACCTGTCGAGCCGGTGATGGAGGAATCGCCCGAACCGGCGATTTCCGAATCCCAGGCGCAACCGGAGCCGGTGCAGCCCGAGCCAGTGCAACCCGAGCTTCAGTCGCAGACCGATGTTCACGAGCAGCCCGAGATTGTCGCGCCGGCCGAGACGGTGGATCAGGCCGCGGCGGCCCCGGTCGTGCATCAGGTCGATCTGTCAGCGATGCGGTTCGACGAACCGGCGACGGTCGAGCTGGCGCCCGAGGCGGTCGAAACCGCCGAGCCGGAGGCGCCCCAGCCGCTGCTGGACCTGCCTCCGGAACCGATCGAAGAGCCGTCGGCCGATGCCGGTCCGGAGACTGCCACGCCGGAGCCTGCGGGTCCGGAGGTGTCGGAACTTGCTGCCCCCGCCGAACCCGAAATCCCCGGCGGTTCTGCAACACCGATCGAACTCATCGACGCGGCAGCTTTGAGCGCAGCGCCTCCGGTCGGCGAAGCCGCCGTTACCGTCGCCGCGGCGGCAGTCGAGCTGGCCAGCTCGACGCTGGAGCCTCCCCCGGAGAAGCCCAAACGACGTTCGCGCAGCCCGCGCGGCAAGACGGCCCGGCCGGCCTCCCCGCTTGTCCAGCCCACTCCGCCGGACCCGGCCACGGTCGAAGCCGCCCCGGCACCCAAGCGGCGCCGCGGATCGCGCAAGAAACCCGCCGCCGATCCGGCCCCGCAGCCTGTGGACGAGGTCCCCGCCGCGGTTGAGCCGGCGACAGATCTGACGCCAGCGGAGCAGACCGCATCGCCGGAGGCTGAGACTCCCGCCGCCCCCACAGAGTCGCTTGAAACCACCGCCGCAGAGTCGCTCGAAAGCACTGAAAGCACGGAGCCCGAGGTTGCCGCCGAGGCAACTCCTGAGCCCGAGGCTTCCGATTCGAGCGCGCCTGTCGAGACTTCGCCGCTTGAGACTTCGCATCTCGAGACTTCTCATTCCGCGCCCGGGTCGGAGGCGCCGCCGCCTGTTGGGGACGAACCGGCCGCCCACGAGATCGCTCAAGCGACCGACCCCGTCGAGCCCGCGCCGGCTCCCATCGAGCCGCCGCCTCAGATCGACGGAGAATCCGTCCGGTTCGATCCGCTGGCGGGCGCCGGGGCGGCGGCGCGGACGGCGCCAAGCTTCGCCTCCGAATGGAGCCACGCCGTCCCCAGCGAATCGCAATCCTCACACCAATCCTTCTCCTTCTCGGAGTTTGCCCCGACCGAATCGGACTCGATTGACGACGCCCGCGAAGCCGACCAGAACATCGCGCCCGACGGCGCGTCGGAGGTGGCATCGGAGGTGTTCGAGTCGACCGATACCACTCCTGAATCGGCGCTGGACATCGAGCCGGCCCTCGATCAGGTGGACGTTGCCGAAGCTTCGACGGAACCCCCGCAAAAGGAATCGTCGCTGAGCGACACGGCCTTCGGCCAGGTCGTGCAGGAATTCGCCGGAACCGACGCCGGTTCGCTCGTCGAAGAAACATTGATCCCCAACGAACCACCGGCCCCCTCGGCGGAACCGGCCGCGGCAAATGAGCATGACGATCGCAATCCCGGGAGCGGTGAAGCGATCCGGGAGGGCGAGGCTCCCGCCGAGCCGGGTCCTCCGCCGCCCGCAGGTTTCGGCTCGGCAGGAGACTCGCCCTCCCAGGCCACCGATTTCCTCGACGTCCCCGAGGACGATTTCGACTTTGACGTGCCGGAGCCGGACCTGGCGATCGATCTGTCGGACACGCCCGCCGAGCGGGCCATCGGCGCCGGCCGCGATTCGGACGTGGCGCCGCAGGCGCCGCCCGCCCCTGGTTTTCCGGCCCGCGAACCGCCGGCGCCGGCGGACGATTCGCTCTCGTCCACCGAGTCGATCGCTCCGACGCGGCAACCGTTGTTCCCTTCACGACCGGCGGCGAATGAAGCAGCGCCGGCCCCCCCGGCCCAAAACGCGCGCCCCACACAGAGTGACGAGCCATTGCCACCCAACGTCAGTGCGACGCCCCCACCGGCCGCTGGTCCATCGTCTAATCCGTTTTTGGGCATGAGCCGCGACATGGACAGCTTCATCGGCGGCATGCCGCTGTCGCTGGGGTCGCCGGCGCGTGCCGTGCCCCCACCGGCATCTCCAGCTTCTCCACCTCGACCTTCGGCCTCTGAGCCGCCTCTGACGTTCGCTGACGAGGCAGATCCGATCCCCCCGCTCGACCTCAGCATTTCCGAAGAGCCGCTCGAGCTGTTCGATGGAACTCTGGAAAAGCTCGACGCGATCCCCGACTCGCTGGGACCGGCATCGAAGCTCGATGGAACGCTCGTCCCGGAGGTGCGCAGCCAGCAGGCGCCGCCCCGGGCGCCGCAACCGATCGTCTCCGCCCCACCGCCCGCACAGCGCAGCGTGGCGAAGCCGATGCGGCAGGTGGCGCCCCCGCCGCCCCCGCGAACGTCGCCCCTGCGTTCGTTCACGGGCGGGCAAGCCGCCGTCCCTCCGCCCGAATACCCCAGCAACGTGAGCGTGACGCCTCCGTTCGGCTCGGCGGGGCCGCCCCCGCCGCAACGGCTCACCGCGCCGGCGACGCGCGAGGTCGACGTCTTCTCGAACACGGCGTTTCCACCGCTCGACCCCACGATGTTCGGCATCGGCAAGCGACCTGCGGCCCCGGCGCAGCCGCCGCGCAAGCAGCCGGCGCCGCCGACCGAGTCCGAGTTGATGGAGCTGTCCCGCACGCCGCGGCAGCAGCCGGTCCTCCCCAATCGCCAGCCGCCCCCCAAGCCCGTGATCCCCGAACCGCCGCCCAAGCGCCCCTGGTACAAGAGCCTGCGCATTCTGCTCCCGCTGATGATCCTGGCGATCCTGCTGGTCATCGTGATCGTCATCTTCTTTCCACCCCGCCACACCGTGCAGGGAAGTCTCCAACTTCAAGGGCTCAACCGCGATGACGTGGGCGTGGTGCGCCAGACGGCGGGATCGTTGCGGAACCTCGTGGCAGCGTCGGCGCGGCTGGCCACCGGCGCGCTCAGACAGCGGAACATGGACGGCGGCTTCCTGGCCGATCCGGAAGCCGTCTCGGCCATGACCGAGCCGGTCAACTCGCCGTTTGACGAAGGCCGCTCGCAGCTTCAGTTCCGCGTCGCCACGCGAAACGTCGAGGCCGATCAGGTTCGCATGTCGGCGCTGCTGTCGGCGCTGTACGCCCAGAGCGGCTCAGCCAACGACGACGCCACCCGCATCCGCGGGCAGGCCAGGCAAGCCGAGGCGCAGTTGACCGAGCTGCAAAGCCACCGGACGCTCCAGGATGAGTTGGTCAGCAAGCGCAGCAATCTGGTGAGCGCAAGCGCCGGCCCGCTTGCCCCGGCCATGCTGCTCAACCCCCGGGCCGCGCTCCGGCAGGTTCAGCAGGACGACGAGCAGTTGCGACAAACGCTGGCGGACGCGGCGGCGCAGGTGCAGCGGCGCCGCGAGGCCTTGCGTCTGGCGCAGGCAAAGGCCGCCCAGTCGGACCAGCAGGCCGCCGCCGAGCTGGGCCGTCTCCGCCAGGGCATCGACGATCTCACCGGCCGCCTGGATGCGGTTCGCCTGGCTCAGAGCGGGCAGATCGACGAAGCATCGAGGAAGTTTTCCGCGGCGCTGGATGATTTTTCGGCTCAGCTTGTCTCGGTTCCCGCGTCCTCGGACGACGCAAAAGTCACGGCTTACGTCAGTACGGCGCGATCCGCTGTCGAGCAGGTCCGCCGCCAGAGCGACTTGCTTACCGCCCGCGCCGGGCAGGACGCCAAGGCGGTCGAGCAGCTCCGCCGCGAGATCGCCGACCGCCGTGAGGCGCACCTGCGCCAGGTCTGGGCGGGGGATTCGTCGCTCCAGCAGTTGCTCGAGCAGCGCAACGCCGAGTCGCACCACTACAACGCCGCCGTCGACAGCGGCTACAGCGAGGAGGCGGCGAAAATCAAAGGCGTGCTGGAAGACCTGGACCACAAGATCGACGCCCGCCGCAGCGCCCTGGCAACCGGGGGTCAGTTCGCCGACGACCTTCAGCAAAGCCTTCAAGCCGCCATCGAACGGATGGAATCCGACCGCCAACAGGACGAGCGTGAGCTGGCGGCCAGGCTCAAGCTCCTCGAGGCGCCCGCGGACGTGCCGGCGCTGGCGAAGCTCTCGCAAGGCGCATCAAGTTTGATTGCCGCCCGCCAGGCGTATGGGTCGGCTGCGGCGCTGTCGGCGACCGAAGCCGATACCGAAGCCCGACGCCTTCAGGGGCAGATCGCCGAGCGGCAGGCACGACTCGACACCCTCCGCCAGGACCCGTCCAACCGCTCGGCACTGGACGCGGCACAGAACGATCTCGACGCTGCTCAGGCCGCCGAGGCCAAAGTCAGCGCCGCCTATACCGCCAATCAGGCAACCCTCAGCAACCTGCGCCAGCTCGTCGACGCGACGGCCGACGCCGCCGACCTGGCCGATCGCGTACAGCAGAAGCAGGCGGAGATCGAGCAGCTCCGCCGCGCCGTCGCGGCTTCGCCCATGGTCGTCAAGCCCGACGACGCCTCCGTCAGCGTCGTCTATGCACCCGATACGCGCGTGCAATATATGGTGGCCGGGGTCATTGCCGTGCTGCTTCTATTTGCCGGCCCGCTCTGGATGAGCTTCGGCAGTCCCGATTCCCACATTCCCCTGGCCGGCATGATGGTGGAAAGCTACGAAGTTCCCGGCCACGAAGCCGGCGAGCTGCCCGCCCACGATCCTTTCGAGGACCAGCATCCCGCCGCCATCTGATTCGTTAGTTGAATGGATCCCCGATCGGAATGTTCTTGAACGAAAAGGGGACAAGCAGCTCGCGGGTCTGATCGGGGATGTCCCAGATGAGCTTTGCCGGCGGGCCGGTTTTGGCGTCGCGCGACAGGTCCACCTCGATGTCGGTTGCCAACGACATCTGGCGGGGATCGATCGCGACGATCGTGAGCGGACGGCCCGCGGCGTCGTCGATCCGAAGCCCGCGGCGCAACAGATCGGCGATCTCGTCCTGGAATGCGCTGTTCCTGCTGTCGGAAATGCTGACGTGAAGCTCGTAGCCGCTTGCGCCGGCGCTGACCAGTTTATCGAGCGTCACCGGGGCGCCGTCGATGTTGCGTGTGACCGGCGAAGTCCCCAGCGGATCGGACAGCTCCCACCGCGCCGTGCCGGCCTGAACCGAAAGCGTGACGTGCCCGCGCAGCTCGGCGATGTGGGTCACGTCGTCGGCCGGGCGCTGAAACGGCGCGCTGACCTGCCGCGGCCCGGTGCGGATGCGCCGGCCCCACGGCCCGCCAAAGCCGCGCCGCCCGAAGCCGCGGCCCGACTGCGACAACAGCGGGTTGCCCTGATCGTCGGTCGCCTTGTCGAACTTCAGATCGATCAGGCGCAGCACGACCACCTTGGGCTCGGCGAAAACGCTCAGGTCGACGCTCATGCCGCGACGCGCCGCGTAGGCGCTGGCGGTGAACAGAAATGCGCCGCTTTGCGACATGGATTCGTCGCGGCGGCTGGCGCCGGGCGTCATCCGCACTTCCTGCGATTCCGAAGAGAGGTAATCGAAGCTCATCTGCCGCCCCAATTCGTCCATCACGTCCCAGAACGGCTTGTGGTCGTAATCCAGCGTCAGCTTTGGCCAGCGGTCCTGTTTCCACAGATCGGCGGGAGACGCGGGAAGCGGCGCGGAGCACTGGCGGGAGATGTCGGCCATGACCTCCGCCGCGGCGGCGCCCGAAACGTGCAGCGTGATCGACGACGCGCCGAACAGGCGGTTATCGACGATGAGCTGCTGCGCCACCTCGACGTTCTTTCTTTGTTCCCGGTCGAGGTCGCGGCGGAGCAGCTCGCGGACCCGCGCTTCGCCGCCCGGCCCGATTTCGATGAGCTGGTGGATCGCCTCGCGGCGCTGGTGCCAGTCGGGGCCGGACAGGGCCTGGAGCAGCGCGTCGTCGGATGGTAATGGTGTTTGCACTGCCGAGACCGACAGCGCCCCCACCGCCAGCGCCACGCAGGTTGCGGCCACCCGTGTCATCAAACGCGCGTCTCCGGTTCGGCAGCAGGGAATCTTACTGGTCTGAGCCGGTAAACGCCAATCGACAAGCAGGGAGGGCGAGGCTCCCAGTTACCCCGCTATAGAAATTGCGGCGGCGGGTCCGATAATACGCCAAGCGGCAGGGAGGCCGCCGATCGTTGGCCGACGTATTGGATCAGTCCGAAGTAGACGCTCTGCTGGCCGCGGTGGACACCGGGAAGGTCCAGCAGGAACACACCGCCCCGCAGGCGCCGGGCGCCCGTGCGCCCCAGGTCGACGTCCAGCTCTACGACTTTAAACGGCCCGAACGCGTCTCCAAAGATCAGATGCGGGCACTGGAAGCCCTGCACGAAGGGTTTGGCCGGAATTTCGGCGCCGCCCTCTCCGGGTATCTGCGGACGATCATCGAAGTTTCCGTCGCCCACATCGAGCAGCTTACCTACAGCGAATTCATTCACTCGCTCCCAAACCCGACCTGCTTCAACCTGCTCAAAGCCGAGCAGCTCGACGGCCAGCTCTGCCTGGAAATCAGCCCGCTGATCATCTACCCGATCATCGACCGCCTGCTGGGCGGGAGCAACGCCGATCTGTTCATTCCCCAGCGCCCGCTTACGCAGATCGAGCAGCGGCTGGTGCAGCGGATCACCGACCGCGCCACCCATCACCTGTCCGAGGCCTGGAGCAACCTGACGCCGGTCACCTTTCGCGTGGATGATTTTGAGAGCAACCCGCGGCTGGTGCAGATCGTCCCGCCCAACGAAACCGTCGTCGTCGTCGGCTTCGAGCTGAAAATGGGCAACCGCACCGGCACGATGAGTCTGTGCATTCCCTATAACGTCATCGAACCGATCATGGGCGTTCTGGCCGCTCAGAACTGGTTCAGCTACCACCGCAAGGGCGGCCAGGACGACCATCTGCGAAAGCTCACCAAAAATGTCAGCAACGCCCCGGTCGAAGCGCGGGTGTTCCTGGCCCAGACGTCGATCATGCTCGACGAGCTGATGTCGCTTCAGGTTGGCGATGTCATCACCACCGACAAAGACTGTTCGCGCGACGTGCTGATTCAGGTCGAGGGGAAGAACAAGTTTCTCGCCCAGTGCGGCCAGTATCGCGGCAACCGCGCGGTCCGAATCACCCGCGCCTGCCAGCAAACGGAGCTGACCACCAAGGGGGACAAGCCATGACCAGGGCCGTGGAAAATGCACCCATTGCAAGCGCCAGGGGCTCGCATGCAGGATACGTTCACGAATCCGAGCTGCCTCTCACGAGCCTGGTCTTTTTGTTGCCACTGATCGTCATTTACGAAATCGGGACTCTGTACTTCACGACCGCAGCGCATCATGGCTACGAGCAACAGATCATCGCCTTCACGATGATGCAGCGGTTCTTCCGCCTCTTCGGAGTTCACGGCCAGCATTTGCCAGCGCTTGCGGTGTGCGCGATCCTCCTGAGCTGGCACATCGCCCGGCGGGACCGGTGGCAGGTCAACCTCGGCACGCTGGTTGGCATGCCGGCGGAAAGCGTTCTGTGGGCGCTCCCGCTGATCGCAGTTTCCCGCGAAATCGCCCGATACGTGCCGCTGGCGACACTCCGCGCCAGCCGGCAGGACATCGTCATAATGTCCTTGGGCGCCGGTGTTTACGAAGAGCTTGTCTTTCGCCTGGTGCTGTTCACGCTTCTGAGTCTATTGTTTCGCGACGTGATCCGCGCCAGAGGCTGGGGCGTCAATCTAGGGATTGTGTTCACCAGCGCGCTGGCCTTCTCATGCTACCATTACTTGAGTCCGTTGGAGCAGTTTCAGTGGCGATCGTTTACCTTTCGCACAATCGCCGGGGCCTATTTTGGAGTCCTGTTTCTTTTCCGCGGATTTGGCATAACCGCCGCTGCTCACGCATCTTATGATATTCTCATCCTCTTTCTATGAGCCTCCGTGGATAAGGGGTGGACAAATTATTTTGTTCCCATTTAGCGTGTGGCTCCTATAATGCGACTCGTTGGCCCTTCGCAGCGGGCGAAGGGCGCAAATCCTTAGGTGGCAAGCAAGAGCAGGATGTTCTTCCTTGCCTCCCTTGACATCACCCCGAACCTTCCGTGGCATCGTGGTGTATAAAGGATTGACCCACAGTCTCTAATGGAGAGTTAGCTCTCTTAGAAAGAGCATGGACGCTATGCCGAATCGCACCAAACAACGTCGCTCCGGAGGCCTGACGCTGCTGCTCTATCAGCGCACCCTTCATCCCGAGCTATTCAAGATTCTTGCTTCGGACCAGGTCAGCCGCCGGGCCTATGAGGCCGACATCTGGTTGGTTGAAGGCGGTCATGTGATCTCCTTCAGCTCCGGCAAGACCGTTCTCACCGAAGTCATCGTCAGCTCCGCCGAGCTTCCGACCGACCGCCATCTTCTCCAGTCGATCCCCTGCCGGGGTGAGAAATATCACGAGATGACTGTTGGCGGAAACGTCCGCTACATGATCAGCACGCAGGAAGAGCAACTCAGCCAGACCCTCTACGACGCGACGCGTCACGAGATCAGCACCTACGCGGCCAAGCGCGAGCTGATGTCCGTCGAGTCGCCCGGAACCGGCGATGCCAGCGGCTACCTCAGCGTGCTCGACATCGAACGCCGCAGCCACGAGTTGCTCGTCCAGAGCTTCCACCTGTTCGACGAAGCACAGATGGTCATCAAAACGCAAGCGATCATCGAAGTAATCAAGGGCTGAAACGCCCCTTTTGAGCCTCGCCCTTTTGAGCCTCGATTGCGATCCAGTGAGCCCGGAGTGAAAGCTCCGGGCTTTTTTATACCACCGGCGTTCGCACTGGCCTTGATGGGCTACGATCATTCATGCAGCAACCGCTCCTTCCGGCCTGTGAACATTGCGGCTATCCGCTGAGTCAGGAGCAGGTGCTCTGCCCGAATTGCCGGTCGCTGGTTCATCGCCGCCAACTGGAGCAGCTCGCCTACGAGGCCGGCCAGCTCGAAGCGAGCGACCCGGCGGCGGCGGCGATGCGCTGGCGCCAGGCCCTCGACCTGCTTCCGCCGGACGCGCCGCAATATCAGCAGATTCAGAATCGCATCGGCGCGCTGGCGGCGGGCTGGCGGCCCGGCGGCGCCGCGGTCCCTTCCGGTCCGCCCACCGCCGTCAAACCTCCCGACCCGCTGCCGCTGGCGATCGCCAAGACCGCCGGCTCGATGCTCCTTGCCGCGGCGGTCTACTACGCGTTTCTCTTCCACAACTGGGTCATCGCCATCGGCTTCGTCGTGCTGATGTTGGTGCACGAGATGGGTCACGTGCTGGCGATGTGGTATTTCCGCCTCAGCGCCAGCCCCCCGATTTTCATTCCGTTCATCGGCGCCCTGATCAACATGCGAGAAGCCCCGCCAAACGCTTTGGTGGAATCGATCGTCGGAATGGGCGGCCCGATGCTGGGCACAATCGGCGCGCTGGCGTGCTATGCACTGGCAATGACGGTGCACAATCCGATGCTGCATTTTGAGCTGTTGGTATCGGCGCAACTTGCGTTCATGCTGAACCTGTTCAACCTGCTGCCGGTGCCGCCGCTGGACGGCGGCCGCATCACCGCCGCCGTCAGCCCCTGGCTCTGGATCCCCGGGCTCCTTGGCCTGGGCGCGCTGATGGTCGTTCAGTATCGCTCGAACGGCAACTTCGGACTGTTCATCCTGGCGATGGTCCTGTTCTATGCCCTGCCCAGAATCAGGGCAACCCTGCGAAGGAAGGGGACCAACACCCCTTACTACCGCGTCAGCCGCGCCGCGTCCTGGATAATGGGCTCGCTATATTTCGGGCTCGGATGCGTGCTGTCCTACATGTTCTTCATTCAACTAAACGGATTTCAGCTCTTTCGCGGCGGGTAATGGAATGTCGACGTCGTGCCGGTGGAGAAGTCTGCACCGAAACTGACGCATGGTCATGCGCTCTTCAGCGCCTCGACGGCTTTGCGAACGTCCCCCACCCGATCCTCGCCCGCTTCGCGCTCGATCGCCAGCGGCCCGCGATACCGCACCTCGTGCAGCGCATCCAGAAATGCCTTTGGATTCACCTGCCCGGTGCCGAAGGGCACTTCCTCGCCCCACTCCCTGCCGGGACTGCTCGACGGCGTCGCATCCTTCACATGCACGTGGCGGATGTGCTTTCCCAGCGTCCGCACCGCCGCGATCGGATCGCCGGCGCCGTAAAGGATCATGTTCGCCGGGTCGAAGTTGATATGGACGTTGGGCGTCGAAAGGTCGTTGACGAACTGAAGCAGCGCATCGGCCCGCTCCTGACCGGTTTCCATCAAGAGATCGAGCCCGCGCTGTGAAAAGATCTGGGCGATCTCGCGGACGCGCGAAATCATCACCTGATATTTTGGCTCGCCGCTCGGCGGCACAAATCCGATGTGCGTCCCGATCGATTTCATCCCCAGTTCGACCGCCAGCTGCGCACCCGCCTGGCAAAGCGCCTTGCGGACCGGCCAGTGGGCGTCGCTGAGGAAACCGCCGGTACGATGGATCGCGGCGATGCTCGAGTAGTCTTCGCCCGGAAACGACATCATCCCGCCGGTGAATTTGATCTCCCCGGCTCGAAGGTGCCCCAGTTCCTGGTGCTTCCGCTTGTCGTCCAGTTGGATCAGACTGAGCAGCATCAGCTGCGCGTGCTCGAGCCCCAGCTCGCGCATCATCCGCACCAGGTCCTGCATGTCCCGCGGCCGCAAGGACCAACTGCACACGGCGATATCGTGACCGGAGATGTTCACGGCTTGTCTCCCTGTGACACGGCTTTGTAAGCCGTGCCGAGCGATCCGCAACGTAAAGTTGTACTGCCGCGTCGGATCAACCGAGCCTTCACGGCTTGTCTCCCTGTGACACGGCTTTGTAAGCCCTGCCGAGCGATCCGCAACGTAAAGTTGTACTGCCACGTCGGATCAACCGAGCCTTCGCACCGCCAGCACGGGTTGCAAACCCGTGTCACAAGCAGCTACTCCCGCCAACGGACGAAACCCTCAATTGCCTCATACTCCGCCAAACCCAGCTTGTCATACAACTCAGCCGTATTCCGATTTCGGTCCTCGGCGCGCTGCCAGAATTCGCGGGTGTCGCTGGGGCCGGGGAACAGCGCCTTGTCCTTCTGCGATTCGTGCTTGAAGATCGCCATCCGCTTGCGCATCACCTCGTCGGGACTCAAGGGCACGGCCATCTCGATCTCGTGCACGCCCCACTCCTGCCACGCCCCGCGATACAGCCACACTTCGCAATGCTTCATCCATTCGCGGTCCGCAAGGCGTCGCAGCGCCTGGATGATCGCGGCGAGGCACACGCGGTGCGTGCCGTGCGGGTCGGACAGGTCGCCCGCCGCGTAAATCTGGTGCGGCTGAACGTTCTCCAGCAAATCGGTGATGATCTGAATGTCCTGATCGCTCAGCGGCTTTTTCCGAACCCGCCCGGTCTCGTAGAACGGCATGTCCAAAAAGTGAATGTTCTGCGGCTTCACCCCCGAAAACCGCGCGCCCGCCCGCGCCTCGGTGCGACGGATCAGCGATTTGATCTGCTGAAGCTCCGGGCAGTCCACCTCGCCGGGCTTCTTGCGGCGGATGAAGCCCTCGATCTGCTGCTCGATGGTCTGCACGCGGTCCTCGCCCACGCCGAACGCACGCGAGAACTCCGCGACAAAATCCGCGTGCCGCAGCGCCGCGTCATCGAACACCGCGATGTTGCCCGAGGTCTGATACGCCACGTGCACTTCGTGCCCCTGTTCACACAGGCGGATGAACGTCCCGCCCATCGAGATCACGTCGTCATCCGGATGCGGGCTGAAGACGACGACGCGCTTGGGGAAAATGTGCGCGCCGCGACCGTCTTCGATTCGTTCGGACGCCATGATTTCCGGCCGCGTCGGGGCAAAGGGATTGGTGTCGTGGGCCTTGGGCCGCTCCGCGCCCGAGGCAGGTTTGCCGCCCGGCCAGCCGGTGATGGTCGACTGCATCGCCTTGAACACTTCGATGTTGATGTCGTAAGCCGACCCGCGATGGCTCAGCAGTTCCTGGAGTCCGTGCTCGTTGTAATCTTCATCCGTCAGCTTGAGCAGGGGCTTGTTGACGGTCTTCGAAAGCCAGGTCGCCGCGGTGCGTGTCATTCGCGCGTCCCACTTCAAGCCGAACACATCCAGCGACCCCAGAAGCCACGGCGTCTTAAACCGCGTCAGCTCCGAGGCCGCGGCGGCGTCCAGAACGATCCGCGCCGATGGATGCTGCTGGAGATAGCTTGCCGCGACCGTCGACGAAACTTCGCCCTCGACCGCGCGCCGAATCACCGGCGCCTTGTGCTCGCCAAACGCCAGCAGCACCACCGTCTTGGCCGACAGGATCGTCTCGACGCCCATCGTGACCGCTTTGCGCGGCACGTTCCATTCGCCAAAGAAATCGCTGGCGGCGTCCATGCGCGTCACGCGGTCGAGCGTGATCAATCGCGTGCGGCTGTCCCGCGGCGAGCCGGGCTCGTTGAAACCCACATGCCCAGTCCGGCCGATGCCCAGGATCTGGTAGTCCAGCCCGCCGGCGTCGCGAATCTTCCGCTCGTAATCCTGGCAGAATTCCGAAACCTTCTCCAGCGCCACGGTTCCATCGGGAATGTGCACGTTCTTGGGATTGACGTCCACGTGATCGAACAGGTGCTCGCGCATGAACCGCCGATAGCTCTGAAGCTCGTCCGGCGCCATCGGCCAGTATTCGTCGAGGTTGAAGGTGATCACCTCGCGGAACGACAGTCCCTCCTCGCGATGCAGCCGGATCAGCTCCTCGTAGATGCTGGTCGGCGTCGATCCGGTGGCCAGGCCGAGCACGGTCGGCTCGCCGCGGGCGTGTTTGAGCTGGATCAGCGCCGCGATCTCCTGCGCCACCGCCTTGCTGGCCTGCGCGCTTTCGGAATAAACGGTGACCGGAATGTGCTCGACCGCCGCGGCTTGCGCGTGCGGACCGTGCACCGGAATGACGCTCTGAATAGTGCCGGCCATGTGGCTCCTCTTGATGCTGGACGCGTCAGAACGGGTCTGCCGTGGACGGGCTTCCCCTTCGCGTCTGAGCCTGAGGCTCAGCCTCAGGATCGAAGACAGCTCGTGCCGGGCGATCATCCGTTACAAGCACACTGACATTCCAACGGCCGATTCAATAGCGTGCCGGACCCAGCGCGCCGCCGGGCGCGCCCGGTGGCGGCGTCGGCGCCGCGCCGGCGGGCGCGAGGTTGAACGCCGGGTACGCCGGCAACTGCGTCCCGCCCGTCGGCGCCGCCGGCGCACCGGGAAGACCCGCCTCGGGCGTGGCCGACTGCGGGCCCAGGAACTGATAAGGCAGCACCTGCCCCACCGGCGCCCCGCCGGGCGGGGGGAGCGGCGGCTGCATCGTATAGCTCGGCGGCATCTTCGCCCCAAACCATCCCTGTTCCTGAAACGGCGGGTTCGCCACCAGCTCGACCGGCAGCAGGCACACCTGCAATACAAACAACGTCGGCTCCAGAAGCACCGCCCCCGACGTCGGATGCCCCACATTCGTGTCGTAAGGGAATCGCGGCGAATACGCCACCACGGTCCCGTTGGCGTAATGGCTCACCGACTTGGGCCAGTCCGCCCGCAGCGCCATCGCCTCATCCCCCACGATCGGCGTCTGGTTCACCGGCTCGTAGGTCACCTTCTGCTCCGTCGAGCAGCCGACCAGCGTTGCCAGCAGGCACATAACCAAACAAGAGGACAAGACGGGGAGGCGCGGAGAAAGTGAGAACGAAACCCTCATCTCCTTGTCTGCCTTTTCACGGGTTGAACACATGATCCACATCCCTTTTCATCGCATCCTTGTCGCCGTCGCCGGTGACGCTCAACTCCGACTTCTTCGGGTCCGGGTTATAACTGAACGGGTCCTTGATCGCCTGCTCCTGGCGGTCGTAAAGCGAAGGATCTTTTGACTCGCCGCAGCCTGTTGCCAAGAAGAAACAAAACGCAGGAAGCAGCAGGCGCCATTGTGGTGCAGGCTTTCCAGCCTGCACCCTGCAGCCCCAAAGGCTGCTCCAGAATCGGCGCCCCGCCCTGCCAACCAATCGAGTCATGGGCGTTCGCATGCCTTCATTCTACGCTTCGGCGGCAAAATCGACACTATAGTTTGGCGACTCCCTGGTGATGGCGATATCGTGCGGATGGCTCTCGGCCATGCTCGCCATCGACACCCGGCAGAACCTGGCCTGCTTGCGAAGCTGATCGATGTTCCGAGTCCCGCAGTAGCCCATGCCCGCTCTCAACCCGCCGACCAACTGATAAACAAAATCCCCCAGCGGCCCGCGGTACGGCACGCGTCCTTCAACGCCCTCGGGGACGAGCTTGCTGCTCTCGATCACGCCGCTCTGCCCGTAGCGGTCCTTCGAGCCCTGGATCATCGCGCCCGTCGAGCCCATTCCGCGATAGGTCTTATAGCGCCGGCCCTGATGGATGATCATCTCGCCCGGCGATTCATCCAGCCCCGCAAACAGACTTCCCATCATGACCGTGCTCGCCCCCGCGGCGATGGCCTTGGTGATGTCGCCCGAGTGCCGGATGCCGCCGTCGGCGATGACCGGCACGCCGGCCGACTCGGCGGCGCTGGTCGCCAGCATGATCGCCGTGATCTGCGGTACCCCCACGCCGCTGATGATCCGCGTCGTGCAGATCGCCCCCGGACCGATCCCGACTTTCACCGCGTCGACGCCCGCGTCGATCAGGTCCCTCGCCCCGTCGGCCGTCGCGACGTTCCCCGCGATCACCTGAATGTTGTAGTTCTTCTTGATCTCGCGAACGGTATCCAGAACGTTGCGGCTGTGCCCGTGGGCCGTGTCCACGACGACCACGTCGACATCCGCTTTGATCAGCGCTTCGACCCGCTCGAAATCCCTGACGCCCGTCGCCGCCCCAACCCGCAACCGGCCCCGGCGGTCCTTGCACGCGTGCGGAAACTGGTGCAGCTTGTCGATGTCCCTCATGGTGATCAGCCCGGCCAGCCGGTTCTCGCGGTCGACCAGCAGCAGCTTCTCGACCTTGGCCTGGTAGAGAATCCGCTCGGCTTCATCGAGCGTCGTATTCTCCGGCGCCGTGACCAGGTTCTCGCGGGTCATCACGTCGCCGATCCGGCGGCTGTCGTCCTCCTGAAACTTCAGGTCCCGCCGCGTCATGATCCCCAGCAACCGCGGCGGCTTGCCGTTGTTCCGCATCCGATGCGCCCGCTCCGCCGGCTCGACGGGAACGGTCGGCTCGTCCACGATCGGAATTCCGCTGACGTTGTATTCCCGCATGACCCGCCGGGCCTGCGCGATCGTCGCCGACGGCGGCAGCGTGATCGGATCCACGATCACCCCGTTCTCGCTCCGCTTGACCTTCTCCACTTCCCGCGCCTGGTTCTCCACCGACATGTTCTTGTGAATGATGCCGATGCCCCCTTCCTGCGCCAGCGCGATCGCCAGCGCCGACTCGGTCACCGTGTCCATCGGCGCGGAGATCAGCGGAATGTTCAACTCGATGGCGCGGGTGAGCTTGCTGTGCGTATCGGCGTCGGACGGGACAAAATCGCTTCGGGCGGGAATCAGCAGCACGTCGTCGAACGTGATGCCGTCTTGAACGATTTTCTGGTGCTCCATGGGGTACTGTTACGGTGCGGGCACTTCGGTGTCAAGGGGTGAAGGGATCAAGCCTCCGCATGAACCCGCATCAAACGTTCGCGCATGCGCAGCATTCCTTTGCCGCTTAGCCGCCCCGCTCGCCGGGCGCGCCGGAGGACCGCAGGGACGACAACGCAGGGCTCCTGATCAACGTCAACGCGCTTCACCTCAAAGACGGCCTCAAGTGGTCAACAAAGGTGGAGCCCCCCGCGTCTCTCCGCGCCCTCCGCGGTGAGCCGGTGACTGGTCCGAGCAACCGCGGAGGTCGCAGAGGATCGCGGAGGCTTGCGGATGAGGTCCTAATCCTAATCTTGCTCTTTCTCTTAATCCTCTTCCTAATCTTCATCCTGATCTTAATCCTTCTCTGAACCCCGAACCCGGAGCGAGTAAGAGCAAGATCAAGATTAGGATTATGAAGAGGACTAGGAGAAAGAATAGGATTAGGAGCAGGACGCCGTCTCGTGATGAACAAGCTGGAACCCTCCGCGCCCTCCGCGGTGAGCCGGTGAAGGGGTCCGACCAACCGCGGAGGTCGCAGAGGATCGCGGAGGCTTGCGGATGAGGGACAACAAGGCGGGGTTCCTGATCAACTTCTGATCAACTTCAACGTGCTTCACCTCAAAGACCGCCTCAAGCGGATGGTCAACAAGCTGAAACCCTCTGCGTCCTTCCGCGCCCCCCGCGGTGAGCCGGTGAATGGTCCGACCAACCGCGGAGGTCGCGAAGGATCGCGGAGGAATGCGGATGAGGGAGAACAACGCAGGGCTCCTGAT
The DNA here is from genome assembly GCA_035483795.1 of Tepidisphaeraceae bacterium. Classification (GTDB taxonomy): domain Bacteria; phylum Planctomycetota; class Phycisphaerae; order Tepidisphaerales; family Tepidisphaeraceae; genus DASXMX01. The sequence continues at coordinate 17,854 of DATHPP010000404.1, forward strand.
CCCTCCGCGTCCCTCCGCGTCCTCCGCGGTGAGCCGACGACTGACCGGCGGCTACCGCCGCTTCTTGTGCGACGGCTTCGCACGCACATGCTCACCAGCCGGTACCGGCGGCGCCACCGAAGCAACCAACGTCCCCCGCCGCGGAGACGAATGGTTCGCGGCCGCGCCTGTCGGGGTCGGCGCCGTCGCCGCCGAGACCGCCGCGACGCCAATCGGCGTCGCCTGGCTCCCCAAATTCGTGTTCAACGTGAACAGCAACGCCTGAAGATCGGCGCTGTTGACGTTCCCGTCGTAATTGAAATCCCCCTGGTCCCACGCCCCCGGCCGATTCAACCCGAACAGCAGGATCTGAAGATCGGCGCTGTTCACCTGCCCGTCGAGATTGGCGTCGCCGGTGAGGGTGTATTTGAGCTCGATGGTGTTCGGAACAGTATCGACGCCTTGTCCGTCCGCCGAGTCGGCGTAGCCGATCGCGGTGTTGTGATTCGAATTGCCCTGCGCCGCGGCGGAGGTGATGACGCCGGTCGTTGCGGTAGCCGTGCCGTTCCAGGCACCGTTGTTGTAGCCGGCCTGGAGATAGGGCCGAATCGCGAAGATCGGGTCGTTGGTGGGGCCGGAATAGCTGAGGTAGACCGTACTCCTGCCGATCTCCAGGGTCCGCCCGGCCAGGGGATTGGCGCCCCGGAGCCCGGCAATCGTGAAAGTGCCGTTGAGATGGAGGGTGTCCGGCAGCGGATTGCCGTTGCTGTAGTCCAGCGTGATCGTGTCGGAGCCGCCGTTGCCGATGAGGGTCAGGCCGTTGGGATCGGTGACCGGGATCTGCACCTGCGGGCCGCCGTTGACGGTCACGTCCACGTGCTGGCCGTCGGGATCGAGCTTCAGGGCGAACGTGTCGGGACCACTGGTGCCGGTGAGGATGTCGGCCGGTATCGACGTGGTGGCGTCGGCGGTCAGGTGGGCCGCTTCCACGTCCCCCACGTTGTCGGTGGCCTGGGAGTAGAAGCCGTAGGT
>DATHPP010000405.1:0-5170 GCA_035483795.1 Tepidisphaeraceae bacterium
CACAGGATCGCCGGCCCCGTCTGCGGCCACCGATCCAGCCACCCGCTCTCGCGCGATACCCCATCATGCCCCTCCCCCCGCCAGCACGGCCAATCCTCCCCCCGCGCCGCGCACGCCATCACTCCCACTGCAATCAACACCAGCAACTTTCGCATCAGGAAATCCACCTCCGGCACCTTCATTTGTTACCAGCAATACCCCCAACAGCCGCGTTCGTGGCAAACCGGGCAGCCGTCCCGGCGACTTGATCGCACGCAGGGCACGGGATACCGTTTCCCACGTCGCCCGCGTAGCTCAGTTGGATAGAGCGTTGGTTTCCTAAACCGAAGGTCACAGGTTCGAATCCTGTCGCGGGTATTCGTGCTGACACGCCTCGTCGCGTGGACGATTCCCCGCTCCGCTTCCGTCTCCAGCTTCGCGCAGTTCGGTCATCTGCTTGAACGCCTGCCGTAGTTCCTCGGTTTCGGACGAAGTGATCAGGAGCTGGTTCTCGAGCGGGCGGATGTCGAGCTTGCGGACGCCGTTGAGGTCGCGGGTCCAGGAGAGGTTGTTCAGGGTCACGACGTTGGTCTGGCCGCAGCGCGAGCAGGACATCAGCCGCAGCGAGAGCTGCGGGGCGGAATCGTCCGGCGGCGCCGGGTACGCTGCAATGGCGGCGAATTGGCGGCCCTCGACGTGGCCGATCATCTGGACGGCTCCGGATCGTTGTCGGCCTCCCAGCCGGAAAGATCGATCGGCGCGGCAAAATTCCGGTCATATTCATCCCATAGAGTAAATCCCGTCGATCGCTCGCGAACGTGATCGGCTGCCTGTGCGGGGTGCTCGTAATGGCCGAGCGTCCCGTCCCGGGTGCTCAATGCCCATTTGCCCTTGTCGTGGTCGAGCCAGATCGCGAATGCGCCGACGGGGGATTCCCAGTGATAAATCATCGCGGCTCCTCCTTTTCGCTTTCCCCTAGTCCGCGGCGAAATGACGATTGCCCGGTAACTGCATGGCTCAGCTTCGTCGGCGGTGCTTGGGGCTGTCGGCAAAAGGATTTTTCGCGATTCCCTTGGGGAGCTTGCCGCGGGATTCGAGCACGTCGTCCCGAGCGCGTTCGTCATCACCTGTTGTGCTTTGTTCGTCAGTCACGGGCTCGCCGGACGCGAACGCGGAAGCCGGGGCATTATCTGATTTGGAAAGCAGCACCGGCGGACCCTGGTCGCGCGTGAACGGCGCGCTGCTCCGGATCGGCCGGGGCGTACCGTCGGGATTTTCGCCCTGCGGACCCTTGGTAGATTGCCCGCCGGCAACCGGCCGCAACCTCGGCTCCGCGCTGGGCGCGGCATCACGGCCCAATAGCCGCATCAACTCGTCATGTCGAATGGATCGCACCGCCCCCAAAGCCAGACCCAGGTCCTGCGCTTGAGATCGTGCCGCCTGCTCGGAGCGCTCGGTCCAGAGCCGCCCGGTGGCCGGATCGTGAACGGCAAAGTATGGCCCGTTGGGCCGGTGCACGCGGTAGAGAATGGCCGGACTCGCGTCGGACATTTTTGACTCATCGTTAAGCGGTCGACAGGTTTCGACAGGTTGGCGGCGCTATGGTAGTCGAGAATTCCACTGACTCAAAGATTGCCGTCCGCAGGTGTCGAGGAGCTCCGCGGAAATGCATCATCGATGCATCATTCATGCATCATTTGTGCATCATGTCGCAACATGAGCGGCCGCGTAAAGAGAGACAAGAACTGACATAAGTGTATTCATTATAGTATGTTAAGCTATCACATCGTCTCAAATTGATGCGTCATCGGTGCATCATTGATGCATCATCCGCAGCATTAAAAGAAGTGCTTCACAATCTCATGTAAGTAATTTGTTTATATATATTAATGGAAAGTACAACGATGCGGATGCATCATTTTGCATCAAAATGCATCATTTTTCGGCTTTGTTTTCGCAAAGGCCGCAGCCGGCTCACGCGGCGGACGCTTTGACGATCCGGCGGAGGAACATTTCGACCAGCGCGGGGTCGAACGATTTTCCCGAGCCCTCGGTGAGGATTTTGAGGACGGTCGGCTCATCTAGCGCCGCGCGGTACGGCCGGTTGGTTCGCAGGGCGTCGAAGACGTCCGCGATGTGGACGATCTGGCTGGCCAAGTGAGGCCGGCGGTGGCGGGCCAGCCGCGGGTAGCCGCTCCCGTCGATGTTGGCGTGGTGCTCGTACGCCACGATCGGGGCGACTTCCGGAACGCCCTGCTGTGCAAAGAGCATCGCCGCTCCGTCGACGGTGTGCAGTTCGACCTGCCGCCGCTCACTTTCGTCAAGCTTGCCGGCCTTGTTGAGAATCTCCTGCGGCATCTCCTGCTTGCCCACATCGTGCAACAGAGCGGCCAGCGTCAGCTCGAAGACCTGCTTGGCCCCCATGCCGATCGCTTCGCCCAGGGCGGCTGAAAGAATGCCGACGTTCACCGTGTGCACGAAGGTGTACTCATCGTGCGTCTTGACCAGCGCAAGTTGCTTGCAGATGTCGGCGCCGACGACGACCGCCATTCGGATGTTTTCGACGATCTCCCCGAGCCGCTCATCCGGCGGCGCGCCGGTGCGCAACGCGTCCCAGATCCGCTGCAATTGCTCGGCCTGCCCGGCATGGGCGATTGCCGAAATGATCGGCGGATCCTGCATCCCCGGCTTCCCCACCACCCCCACTCGAATGTGGGGGATGCTGATCGGCACCGCCGGCTCGTGCGGTTGCTCGAGCCGTTCCAGCAGCGCGACCAGATCGGCGGACCTTACTCCGGCCTGGAATTCCATCCATTCGATTCCGTGGGAGACGAGCTTGGGAATCAGCGCCGCGGTGAGCTGATCGCTCGAGGGAAGCTTGCCGTTTTCAAACAGGAGGGTGTTGTCCAGGCAGACCAGCCGCAACTGCGGCGACGACGCCAGCAGTTCGCCCAGCAGCCCGACGGCGAGGTCGAGCTGGCGGACGATCGCGGGGTGGTCCGGGCCGTACAGCCCCCGCCCGGCGGCGCCGGCTTGAAGCGCGAGCATCGCCTTGTCCATCTGCTCGATCATCCCGCCTGCCTCCGGCCCTCCGCCCGCCAAGAAAACAAAGCGCCCCATCGCCGCGTCGACCACCACCACTGGCGATAGGCCCCGCGAACCGAGGGATCGCGGCGATGTTGATGGAGCAGCTCGGCCAGGAAGACACCGACGTCCGGCTCGAATTGCCCCATGCCCGTGGCGTGCAAAACCGAGGCGGCCGTGGCCAGGCCAGCGTCGTGGACCAGGCGCATCGCCGCCAGCCGCCGCACCGTTCGGTCGTTGTCTTTGAGCAGGTGTTCGATCAGCGGCACCGGCCAGGGGTGCTTCCCACGGAACATTAGCTCGACCAGGGGCAGCCGCGCCGCCGCCGGCGCCGCCGACAGTAGGATCTGCGCCGCGTGCAGCGCGTCTGCTTCAACCATCGCGCTCAGAATGCTCAGGAGCGACTGCGGCAGGGCGTCCTTTCCGGAAGGAAACAGCATCGCCAGCGACTGCTGCGAAAGCTTCGGAAATGCCCGCGCAATGGCCGCGGTGACAGTCGGCGTGCAGGCATTGATTTGGGCGGAAGTTGCATTGGCCAACGCTCCGGCCAGGACGGCGCCCTGGGCCTGCCCGAGCAACTCGGCGATTTGATCGACGGCCTGCTGCCGATCCGGGGCAGAGCGCGCGCCGGCCAGCAGGTCCTCAAAGCTGACCGAAGTCGCGAGCAAGGTCTCGGCAGGTTTGGCTACAGCCGGGTCCTCGTGCAGGGCGAGCACTTGGGCTAGCTTGATCCCTTCGCCGGCCAGCACGAACTCCCCGCTGCGCACCCACGTGTTAAGGCGGTTTTTCACGTATTCCAGCGATGCGGTCAGGTGCTTCACACTGGCATTGGGCGTGGAGAGAATGTCGAAGGTCAATTGAGCAGCGTGGTTCATCGTCTGGCGTTCATCAGGCCAGGTAACAAATGCCTCGGCGGAGGCCGATTCCGCCGCCGGCCGGCTGAGCTGCTCGCGGCGTTGCAGGTATTCCGTCGGCACGAACGTGCCCTCATGGTCCGAGCCGAGAAGCTTGGACAAAGTATCGGCAGCCTCGGCCAACTGTTCGTTGGTCACCGGCTCGGGCGCCTGCTCGGCGGTTCCGGTCACCTGCGTCGAGCACCTGCGCAAAAGCGCCAGCGCCGCAGCAGACGGACCGCCGCTGGTCCGGCTCACCGAAGACAGCGCCCCCAGAAGCGTTCCGGTCGGCAGCCGCTCGGCCAGGCTCAACACCAATTGATCGGGCGAATCCCGGCTGATCGTCTCGGTCAACAACCGCTGGCACATCGGGGGGCTGAGCTGCTGAAGAAAGGATGCGACGGCGTCGAGCTTGCCAGGTGCCGCTTCCCTGCTCGCCTCGGCGGTAACGGGTTTTTCCACCGCCGACAACTCGCGCAGCCAGACATCCACCATCGCTTTCCAGTGGGCGCTGGATTGTGTTCCGCGAAGCGATCTTTCGAAGGACTCGGCCAATTCCCGCGTTGAAGGAGCGATAGCATTTTGGGCAAACAGGGGCTCCCAAACTGCCTTGGAGTCGGCCTCGGCTGGGGGATCGAACGTTCCCTCCACCAGCCGCAGGCCGTCGAGTTTCAGCGGAAGCACCTGGACGCGATCGTCCGTGGCCGCAGAGACGCTCGACGCGACCGCATCGCCCGTTTGCGACTTTCGCTCTGCCTCATGCAGCGCCGGCACCAGCGATTCGACGTGTTTGGCCGTCAGTTGCCCTTGAATCTCGAGTCCCACCAACCCGAGCGCTCGCAGGCGCTGCGCCAACCGCTCCAGATCCGCGTTGGGGGGCAGCGGCTCAGAGGTCTGGGAAAAACCGCGCGGGCTCACCGACAGGTTCAAGGGTTGGTCGAGGCTGGCCGCGGCGGCCTCGCATTGTCGGTGGAATGCCGGATGCTCCGGTCCGTACAGCCGAAACAGCGAGCATGCACTGTCAAATTCGACAAGGAACCGCGCGGCGGTCTCACCTGACGAAAGACTTTTGGCGTCTTGCCGCATGCGTTAGAAAAGGTTAAGCACTTCCCCTGCCCACATTAGCGGTATCGGTCTTCACCAATCACTCATTCAGTCGCCGGGAGGGTACTCGCGCCCGCCTAAAACAAGGGGATTTTCTGCCGCATTACTGG
>DATHPP010000406.1:0-14071 GCA_035483795.1 Tepidisphaeraceae bacterium
TGGCATCTGTTGCCTTTCTCACAGAACTCTCATCTAACGTTCCGATAATGAATGGTACTGATGTTGCAGGGGAAGGCCAAGCTTACGACACGCCTGTCGATGCGGGCGTGCAAAACTGTCCAGTGGAAAGTCTCGCCCGCAAAGACAAAACTTATCGCGCAATAGCTTGGAAGATAAGGGGTTGTAAGTCGAACTGAGGAAAGTGTGTAACGTATCACTTTCGAGTCCGACTAAGGATGTGTAGAATAAATCGGGATTCCAAACAGTTGTTTGGATAGTGAGAAAGTGAGGCCACGATGGCCAATAGTACGACGATGAAGCCGCGGATGACGCCGATTCCGCGGGCCACGCGACAGAAAGTCGAGCTTCTCCTGGAGGAGTCCTATGCCTTCATGGATAGTCCGATTTTCCGCCGCAAAAATATTAAAGAGGAGTTGTTCGACTTCGAGACCGAGCCGCAGCTCCCCATGGTGAGCTGGTATCAGCCGACCCGCGACGAGGCGGTTGACGAGACCATCTCCGCTGCGCCGCAATTGATGAAGGCGCCGGAAGAGCGGACGATGTTTCTCCGTTTCAACTATTCAAAGCTTCGGCTGAGCAAGCTCCAGCGGCTGATCAAGAAGAACGGGCTTACCCGCAAGCGGGCGGATGAGTTTCTCTTCTGGCACCGCCGGTTCGAGCATTTCCGGGAATACCTGGTCCGCACGAACCTGGCACTGGTGCTGGCGATGGCCAAGCGGACGCGGCTCGGCGATGTCGACTTTGCCGAGATCGTCAGCGAAGGGAATATGGCCCTGATCCGCGCGGTCGACAAATTCAACGTCGATCGCGGGTTCAAGTTCTCGACGTATGCGTGCCGCGCGATCCTCAAGGCGTTCAGCCGTACGGCGCTGAAGAGCTCGCGGCATCGCACGCGGTTCCCGGTCGAGTTTGAGCCGGAGATGGAAAAGAGCGACTGGACGGATCGCCGTCGCGATGCGGTCGAGGAAGACTGCATCGACGAGCTGAAGGCGATCGTCGACCGCAACCTGGCCGATCTGTCTCAGGTCGAGGAGACGGTTATCCGCCGCCGGTTCAACTGGAAGCAGGAAGAGGAGAGCCCGCTGACGCTCGAAGAGGTCGGCCAGATCATCGGCGTCACGAAGGAGCGGGTCCGTCAGATCCAGAACAAGGCCCTGGCGAAGATCCGCACGGTTATGGAAGAGGGCGTTTTGCGAACGCGGAACTACCCTGCCCGTGAATCGGCCGATTGAGCCGCGACAAAGCGTGTTCACAACCCGCCGCCGGAGACTTTCCAGGTCTCCGGCGGTTTTGTTTGCGCGCGTGGCGCGTCGAATGTCATCGCGGGGGGCGGTTCAAGCGGTCATAAGAGACAAACAGCTCGTCGATGAGCCGGTCGAGGGTACGGCTGACGTTCTCTGAAGCCGAAAGGCGCTGGCCATTGCCCCTCGGCCGAACTTGAAGAGCCGGTTTGGTCGACGCGATGACCGGGAACCCGCCAGTCACCACTACCGGTCCCTCCGACCCCACCCGGTACTCCTGCGTCAGGCTTTCGAGCATCACGTCCCACTTGGTCTTGCGGCTGAAGGTGCGCGTGTACGCGTCCCAGGATGAGTAGGTCAACACTTCGACGAGTGATGACCGGCCGGAAAGGTCGGCCGTTTCAAGTTGCCAGTGTTTGAGCCCGTTGCGTTTGCGCATGGCCCGAAGGTCGCGGAGCAAATCGGTCAAGCCTTCTTTGCGGTGAGGGGGGACCTCGTAACGAATCCTGATCTGAATAGCGCCGGAACTCGCCGCTGGCCTGGGTCCGAGCAGATCTTCCGAGGGCGGCCCAGAATGAGCCGGGCTCATGTCCTTGCCGGCGTTGAGCGTGAGCGGAAACCAGATCGCCAACACGAGCAGGCAGAGCATCGACACACCGCTGAAAAACAGCGAAGTGTGGATGGAACTGTGTGTCGTCACTTTCCCCCAGAGTTCACCTCCCAACGCGAAAGAGCCGAACAGCACCGTCAGATAAAAGGAGATCGCTCGTCCCTTCACCCACGGCGGCACGGATTTTTGCGTCGCCGTGTTGAAGTTTGTCGGGATGATCACCCAATTGACGCCAAGGAATATCAGAACAATCGCAGCCAGCCAGAGGCTGTGAACATATGAGAGCGCGACCAAGCCCAGTGCAAAGCACGCGGTGCAGACGTTGACGACGGGATCGATGTCGTATCGTCCATGCAGACCAGGCATCAGAAAAACGCCGAAAATGGCGCCGCAGCCGACGAAGGTGAAGAGCAATGCGGTGACGGCTGCCGCGCTGGCTTGCATGTGAAGTTGATCTGTGGCGATGATCGGCACCTGCGACCACATCACAACTGCCGGGACGATAAACGTCAGCACCCTCAAGAGGATCGCGCGATTGGCAGGGGAGTGAATCGTGTAGATGAAGCCGGCATGGATTCCGTTCCACATGTCCTCCCCGTGAACGGCGGCCCGTTGCGGGGCACGTTTCCATCGCCAAAGCACCCACGCGGCGCCGACGAAGGATGCTGCGGTCAGAAGATAGGCGAAGCCCGCCGCCGATCGATCATGTCGAAGATCGCCCGTTTCGTTCCCCGGCACCAGCCAAACCACCACGACGAACAGCGCCGGCCCCACGGCGCGGGCCAGATTCAGCGCGATGCTGTTCATGTTGATCGCCAGGGAAAAGTGCTTTGGGGGCACAAGTTCGGGCAGCACCGCCTGAAGGGCCGGACCGAAAGCGGCAGTTCCCGTTCCCAACAGGAACGTCAGCCCCAGCAGGCTCCAGGGCGTAATCACGCCGAGAATGCTCAGCAGTCCAAGGATCGCGGAAATGATCACCATCCAAATCTGTGTAACGATCAGGAGGCGACGGCGGTCAAGGACATCCGCCAAGCCACCGGCAATTACGGAAAAGAGGCAGATTGGCAGGTTCGAGTAGACCAGGACTTTGGCCACCATGTCGGGTCGGTTCGGCCAGTTGTGGGCGAGGCTCTGCATGAGGGACGGCCCGGCGGCCTCGCGAGCCCACGTGCCGATCTGCGCGATCGTCGTTGCGATCCATAGCGAGCGAAACAGTTGGACTTTAAGGGGCGCCCAGGCCTCGGCGGTAAAGAGGGGAACGCGTGCCTTGGGCGTGGCGGTACTGCTGACGGTGGACATCTGCGACATGATAGAAGATACGCGAGGTCGGTCCACTTGTTAGCGCCGCGGTCCCGGCGTGAGGCCCCCGGCGACTGCGCGGAATTCCTGATGCCGTGGCGATACACTGCCGCAGCATGAGGAGACCCGGCATGCCAAATCGACTCGCAATGCTCTTGTTCGTGGTAACCGCGGCCACGGTGATGGGCGCCGACAGCGAATGGGTCCACATCGATAGCGCCGGGAAGCTTCACTACAAGACCAGCGAACGCGGCGACCGAATCATGGACTTCTCCAGCGCCGGCTACGGGAGTGGGGGTGTAAATCTGCCGGAGGTCCGCGTCGCGAGGACGGTCGCGCCGTCCGGAGGCGACGACGACTCGGCTGCGATCCAGGCGGCGATCGACGAGCTGGCGACGATGCCGCTCCATGACGGCATTCGCGGCGCGGTGCTTCTGAAACCGGGCGTTTACAACTGCGGCAAACCGATTGCGATCAAGGCTTCCGGCGTCGTGTTGCGCGGAAGCGACGGCACGACGCTCAGGCTGGTCGGCAAGCACGCCGCCATTTCCATAGGCGCGAAGGAAGCGCCGAAGCCCGCCGGGAAATGGGTGGCGATGATCGACTCATATGTCCCTTCCGGTGCGATCGCGTTTCACGTCGAGAGCGCTTCGAGCTTTGCGCCGGGTGACTCGATTCTCATCCGCCGCCCGGCAACTCCAGTATGGGTCTCGTTCATGGGGATGGACAAGCTCGTTCGCAACGGCCGCAAGGAAACGTGGGTTTCGGGGCAGATCCTCACCGAGCGCAGGATCAGAAGCATCGAGAACGATCAGCTCACGCTCGACATCCCGCTGAGCGACTCGTTCGACGTGAAATACCTGGCGCCGCCGGGCGGCGCGGTCGCCAAATTTGCCGAGCATCGGATTTTCAACGTGGGCGTCGAGCACCTGCGGATCGACTCCCCGCCGCAGCCCCTGACGATTTCCGAGCCGCACAATTCCGGGATCGCAATTGCCGGCGCCGTCGACGTGTGGGTAGACGACGTCGACCTTGCCGAGACCATCGGCAGCGTCAGCATCGCCGCCAACGCCAAACGCATCACCGTGCGAAATGTGAACGCCACGCACAGCGTCCCGACCAAAGGCTCGGCCAAGCCGGCCGACTTTGACGCCGGCGGCACGCAGGTGCTGTTCGACCGTTGCTCAGGCACGGGCGACGATTTGTTCTACTTCGTCACCGGCGCCCGCGCCACCGGGCCGATCGTGCTGCTGAATTGCACGTTTCACGGCCACGGGTGGATTCAGCCGCACCAGCGCTGGGCCACGGGTCTGCTTCTGGACAACTGCCACGTTCCCGAGGGCGGCATCGACCTGATGAACCGCGGGGAGATGGGTTCTGGCCATGGATGGACGATTGGCTGGGCCGTTGCGTGGAACTGCGACGCCAGGTCCTTCACCATCCAGGAGCCCCCCGGCGCGAAGAACTGGGCAATCGGCTGCATCGGCGCTCACGCCAAGGCCGCGATGCCCTTCGCAAAATCGCCGATGCTGCCGGAAGGCACCTACGATGCGTCAGGCCAGCGCGTCGTTCCTGAGAGTCTTTATCTTGCCCAGCTCAAGCAGCGGCTCAGTCGAAGTCCGTAATGTGAATGAACAGCCATTGCATGGGAAGCGTTGCGGCTAAATGGCGGTGCACGATTCGGCGCTTCCAGTGACACGGCTTTTTAAGCCGTGCTGACGGCGTGCTGAGAGGATATGCGGCAATCACGCGTTTTCTGCCGTTTTGCGTCGTCAGCACGGGTTAAAATCCCGTGTCACGTTCGAGCAATTCGGCGCGTGATTACGCGACACGATTTAGTCCGTGTCTAAGAGCTCGCGTATGTCGTCCGCAGTCGCCTGATCGTATTATGCTTGGCATGCGGCGAATGAAATTGCTGATTGTGGCGATCCTGCTGGTCTTTGGCATGCGGGCGTTCGGGCAGTCGCCGCGGCCGAACATCGTGATCATCCTGGCGGACGATGTCGGGTTCAGCGATATCGGGTGTTACGGGGGCGAGATTCGCACGCCCAATCTCGATGCGCTGGCGGCGGACGGGTTGCGGTTCACGCAGTTCTACAACACGAGCCGGTGCTGTCCGAGCCGGGCGTCGCTGCTTACCGGGCTGTACCCGCACCAGGCGGGCGTAGGGCATATGACCGATGGCGGCAGCCCGCTGCTGGGTGAAGGGTACGCCCGGGATCTCAACGAGCATTGTCTGACGATTGCGCAAGTGCTCAAGTCTGCCGGGTATGGGGCATACGCGGTGGGGAAGTGGCACGTCACGCAGGAGATCAAGCCCGACGCCGCGAACAAGAGTAATTGGCCGCTGCATCGCGGATTCGACCGGTATTACGGCACGATCATCGGAGCCGGCAGCTTCTTCGATCCGGGGATGTTGTGCCGGGGCGACGTGGCCATCAGCCCGTTTGCGGACACGGAATATCAGCCGCCGGCCGGCCAGCCTTATTACTACACGGACGCGATTGGCGACCAGGCCTGCCGGTTTATCCGCGAGCGCGACGCGAAGCGGCCATTTTTCCTCTACGTGGCATTCACCGCCGCCCATTGGCCGATGCAGGCGCTGCCACAGGACATCGAGAAGTACAAAGGAAAATACGACGAGGGATATGAGCCGGTCCGGCAGGCGCGCTTTGCCCGGGAAAAGCAGATGGGTTTAATCGATCCATCGTGGGACCTCAGCCCGCAGTTTGGCCGGTGGGACCGGGTGCCCGATCGGCAATGGGAAGCGCGGGGCATGGAAGTCTACGCGGCAATGCTCGACCGCATGGACCAGAACATCGGCCGCATCGTCCAAACCCTGCGCGATGATAAGCTGCTGAACGACACGCTGATTCTCTATCTCCAGGACAACGGGGGAAATTACGAGCCGCTCGGGCGCGATTCGAAAGAGGAATTGGCTCGGGCCGATCATCCGACGCTGCCGGCTCTCCCCGCGACATTCATTCAAACCGCAATGCGCCCGAAGCAGACCCGCGACGGCTGGCCGGTGCTGGACGGCCGCAAGGTTCTCCCTGGCCCTGCCGGCACCTACATCGCGTACGGGAAGGCCTGGGCGAACGTAAGCAATACTCCGTTTCGCGAGTACAAGCATTTCGTACACGAGGGCGGCATCGCCACGCCGCTCATCGCGCACTGGCCCGCGGGCATCAGGCGCAGGGGCGAACTGGAAAAGTCGCCGGGGCATTTGATCGACCTGATGGCCACCTGCATCGACCTTGCGGGCGCGCGCTACCCCAGGGAATTCAACGGACATCCGCTTTACGCACTCGAGGGCACAAGCCTGTGGCCGACGTTCACCGGCAATCCGCTGCCCGATCGCGCGATTTATTGGGAGCATGAAGGCAACCGGGCGATGCGGCAGGGGGATTACAAGCTCGTAGCCAAAGCACCCGCCGGCCGCTGGGAGCTGTACGACATCGTCCGCGACCGAACGGAGATGCATGATTTGGCGTCCGCCCAGCCGCAGCGCCTCGCCACGATGGCGCGGCAATGGGAAGCATGGGCGGAGCGGTGCCACGTCTTACCCTGGCCGTGGAGGCCGCCGTACCGGAAAACGGCGTCGCGAGCAACCGGGGGCAATCCGCCCGCCAGCGTCTCCCAATGACCGGGGAAGGCGAATCACTTGGTAATATCGAGATAAGTATCGCTTCCCCGAGGCCGGGTATTCGAACGCGCCGCGAGGAATTCGTCTAACGCGGACCGGGCTGGCGGTACTATACGGTCGGAACAGATCGCACATACAACTCAAGGAGCTCTCCTATGCGGAAGCTTTATCTCGGCATCGTGGCGCTGGTCGTCGTGTTGGCAGTGGGGCTGACGGCCCGATGGGGCCGGGCCGTGCAGGAAGGGCCAAAGGCTGAGGGATATCAGGCTGTGGTCGATCACTTCTGGGCACAGTGGGAAGGGACGCGGCCGTCGGAAGCGGTGCACGGGCTGTCGCCCGACCTGGGAACCTGGGACCAGATCGGACACACCGCCGACGATTTTCAGGCCCAGTACGGCGGCAAGTGCCTCGGGCACACCGAGATCGCCCAGAGATCGCTCGGACCCAGCCTCCATTACATCTGCTACCTTGCCCACTACAATCCCTCGCCGTTGCGGATCGAGATGCTCTGCTACCGGGCGACCGACACGTGGACGGTGATTGCCTTCCGTGTCGATGCCAACCCCGCGCGCTGGCTGGCGCAGGCCAGTGAGACGCAGCTGGGAACGAGCACCGAAAACGCCGCCGCCGGCCAGCAGAACTAAGGGCGCAACGGCTCGAGTAAAACAGAAGCGCCGCAGAACCTGACGGGTTGCGCCGGCGTCCAATCATGGGCGGGTCAAGGCGTCGATCGCGTCGCTTGACGCGACGACGACTGCTCCCAGGCTATTGCTCCTTGGCTACCGCCGGCAGTTCATCGGGCGACTTTCGGAATCGGGCAACCGCGTTATGGACAAAACTTTGCCTCGTCGGTCGGCTTTCGCAGCAGTGGAGGCGCTGGAAAGCAGGTCGCTTCTTTCTGCCAGTCCCGGGACGCTGGTAGCGATGCATGCGCTGGATTCGGCGCCAACGGTTCACAGCTTGGTCGCTGAGAGAGCGCTCACGGCACAATCCACCACCACGACCATTCACACGTCAAAGCGGGTGGTGAAGGTCGGGCAACTGTTGCGGGTGACGATCACGGTCAAGTCGGCCGGCCGCAAAACCATGCCGGCCGGTGCCGTCGAGATCATCGATAATGGGCAGACCCTACCGCTCACTCTGACACTGAGCCCTTCGGGCCGAGCGTCTTATTCGCTGGAGGTGGGAAATCTCGACCTGTTTCCCGGCAACCATGCCCTGACTGCCCTGTACACCAGCAGCAACTCACTGTTCGGCAGCACGTCAAAGACGGTTTTTGTGAGCATTTTGTTCCCCAAGATCAAGAAGCGGGCTGACGGGCTTGGCACGGGCGTAGTGCAGGCGGGGCACGGCAAGGCGGCCGTCCATGCGGGCCAGACCGCCACGGTCCTTTATACCGGCTATCTTCAGAGCAACGGCGAGGTATTCGATTACGCGACCTCGCCCAGCCACGGCGCCGGCGCTCCGCCGAATCTCACATTTGTGGTGCAGGCATCGCCCGAGCAAGTGATCACGGGTTTCGACGAGGGCGTCGCGGGCATGAAAGTGGGAGAGATTCGGGCGCTGCTGATTCCCGCCGCCCTGGGTTATGGCCCCAACGGTTCGGGCGATGGGAGCGTGCCGCCCAACAACGATCTGCTCTTCCTGGTCAAACTCCAATCGATTACGTGACGATCACTTCTGCAGAGCACGATCGAACTGGGCGAGCAGTTCCCTGGCCGTGCCGAGTCGGGAGATTCCCAGATTGTCAGGGTCGCATAGATAGAACATGCGCTCGGGTTGATGCTGGGCGTAATAGCGGACGATCTCGATGTCGCGCGGACCCAGGTCCCTGGCGCGGATGATCAGCTGATCGTCGACCGATCCCGGGCCGAGGTTATAGACCGGGTCCTCGAAGAAATCGGTCATCGGCTTGAAGAGCACGACGGCGGGGGGCCTGATCTTGCTGGGGATCAGCTCGCGGTCGATCACGCCGATCGGCGCCGATTCGAGCATGCCATCCTGCGGGGGCTGGTTTTGCGGCTGCGGGAAAATCTGTTTCACTTCCCACAGCGACGTGAGTGAAAGCATGAGAATCGCGACCGCGACGGCGATGCCCGCCGCCGGCCAGAGGTCGGCCAGCGCGCGATATCCCAGAAGGATCACCAGCACCACGGCGGGCACGATCACCAGCGAATAATGCTCGAAGAAAAACGCGTGAAACAGATAAACGAAAAAAAAGACCGGCAGCGTCGCGGCCACGACGATCCGCTTGCGATCCGACAGCGCCATCAGTCCGAGCGGAAAGAGCAGCAGAAGCGCGCGGCTGGGCAGATCGGCGTTAGCGACGATGAGCAGGCGGGGATCGTCATTTCCCCCGCCGGCCCCACGCGGCAGGAACAGGCGAGCCACTGACTCGAAAGGGTGATGGTCCTTGAGGAACGGCTTGCACCATTCGTAATAAGCTTGCTTCTGCGGCAGCGCCGAATTGGCTTTGGCGGACGGATTGAAAGCAGGAAATCCGAAAGCGACGCCCGGCTGTTCCGCCTTGAGCAGGTGCGTGTAGGGCGTTTCCAGGGCGTGACCGGTAACGCCGAGATTAAAGACAATCTGGAGCATTAGAAAGGGGGCGGCGCCGGCGAGGATCGCCAGGCCCGTCTGGAGCCACCGCGTTAGCGGCTGGTCGCGAAGGCCCAGCAGAACGGCTACCCCGATCGGGATCGCGTAAGCCAGCGCATCGGCGGGGCGGGTGGTCGCGGCCCAGCCCGCGAAGGCTCCGATTAGCAGCGCCCAGCCAACCCGGCGGCTCTGCTGCCAGCGCAGCCATGTCCAGAGCATCAATAATCCAAACAGCAGCATGGCCGGGTGCGAAATCACCATGGTCGAGAGGCCGCGGAACATGCCCAGCGAAATCATCCAGATCGCGGAAAGGATGGCGGCCGTGCCGTCCACCAGTTCCGCGACGATTCGCGCCAGCATCGCGACGATGCCGCCGGAGACGACGACCGGCAGCAGCCAGTAGGGCGTGTGCAGCCAGAACATCGGGGCAAACAGCAGCGCCGTGCCCAGAAAATAGCACGAGCAGTAAACCGGCTTGACGATCACCCAGAACGTCTCGAAAAAATCCTGCAGCGGATGCGCCTGCATCCACAGCCGGCCGTGCGCCAGCATCTGCGCCCCCAGCACGTAGCTGCATTCATCCTCCATCTTGGGAAACAGGTCCCGGCCCTGAATGAAGGCGGTTGCGGCGAGATAAATCGACGCGATAGCCCCGAGCCCCAGCGCCAGCTTCCACCGGGCCGGCGGCGACAGTTGGCGCATTCGCTCCAGCGCCGAAGTCAGCTTTCGACTGAAACCCGGGACGATCGTAATCGCAACCGTCGCCAGCACGATGTTGCACCGCAGCAACGGAATATCGTTGCCGCTCAGCCACCAGAGGCCCGCTCCAATGTTCAGCAGCACGAGCGTCCAGACCAGACGGCTCGTTGAGACGCGGGGTCCAACGGGAGGTTGCGGCGTTGCGTATTGCAGCTTGCCAGTTCCGCCCCGTGGCTTGCGAGTTTTTTGCCGCGATTGCGATGCCATTCACCGACTCGTGGGTGCGGAAGTATAGCAGATGCCTTACGCTCGTTGCGTCAGGCGCGTCAGGTCAGGGCAATCGCAAACTCGCGGGCGGGCCATTTCGGCAGGGCGAGGCTCCTGCCGAGCCGCAATTTTCCGCGTCGGAAGCCTCGGCTCGGCAGTGGCCTCGCCCTCCCAATTGAGTTTGCGATTGCCCTGCGCGTCAGCTTCGCCCGCAGCAAAAATCTTTGACCGCGAGGCGTCCGGGGATGATGATTTGCGCCATGAGCGCCCATCACAAATACACCAACGACACGCTGGTCAGCTCTGAGATGCTGTGCAAGGCCGTCGAAGCGATCCTCACGCGGATTCACCTCGATCGCGATCACGACATCCCCTACCTGGCCGGGTACAACGTGAAGCGCACGAAGATTTATATCGACCGGCACCTGGAAAAGAGCTTTACCGACCATCGCGGCCACCGCCACGATGTCGATCGCTTCCTGATCCTGCACGAGACGACCGAAAAGGCCCTGATCGATTGCTGGAGCCTGCACTATCAGCACGCCCACCAGATCGCGCTGCGGGCCGAGGAGGCGGCGGTGCGGGCCGCCGGCATCGAGTGGCGCGACTACGACCGCTTCATGCAGCAGTGGATCAAACGCGCCGATTCCGACAAGGTCACCAAAGTCCCCGCCGACCTGGATTTGACCCCATACATCGACGAAAACGACGGCGAGCTCATCAAGGCCATGCAGCGGGCGATGGTGGCGTGATACTCAAAGTGATTGCACCATCCGCGCTGCCGGGCGGTCCGGGCCGTAATAATTGGGCAGCGCGCGGCAGGCGGCAAACCTGTTTCGCTCGTAAAGACGGACGGCGATGTGATTGTCGGGATTGACTTCCAGGAAGATCGGCCGGGCGCCCTGTGCGCGGAGCGTGCGAATCATCTGATTGAGCAGTTGCTCGCCGAGCCTTTGCCCGCGGGCGACGGGATCGACGGCCAGGGCGTAAACGCGTCCCCAGGGCTCCTTCCCGCGCATCCACGCAAAGCCGGCGGTCCAGGCCAACACCTTTTCATCCTGCTCGGCGACCAGCACCACCGCGCGGGGGTTGTGGATGAGGTATTTGATGCGGCGTCGGCCGAACCGCTCGCCGGCATGGACGAAGCTGAGGTGTTCGATCACGACGATCGCCGGCACATCGTCCGGCACTGCAAGGCGAATGTGAACGAGCGGCGTTTGCGGGCTCTCAACGTTCACGTTTGCCATCTTACCTCCCGGCGCAGGGGTTTGCGAAACGTTTTAATCACTTTGTTTCTCCAAGTGCCGCGGGTTTGGACGTGCGGTCGAACTGTCGACGAAAACCCCTTCAGCGGCCAGCCCCACCGTGGCGCGAGTCTTCAATCCAGCCCGCAAATGGCTGGCGTAGCTGGACGGCGGTGTTGCCAAGCGGCTACGACCCTGGCGATGGCGCGGATCACCTTTAAGACGGCGTCCTTGAGAATGGTTTGCGTCACGTGGATGTCATCTTTGCAGCCTCTCACCTTTGCAGCCTCCAAACCCCACCCCAACCCACCACACCGGCCGCGGCCGCTACACCCGGCGCCAACGCCGCGACCAGTGTGGCCGCGGCGACCAGCGCGACCATGGGGACGGCGCTACCGGTGATCTTCGAGATGTTCGCCCAGGGTTGGCGGGATCACATGTAGTCACTGAAAGAATTGGTCGGGCTGCTCGAAATGGAGCAACGTCTAACTTGACCACTACAAAAAACCTTCGTCAAAACTCCAAACCTCGTTATGTTGCGCAAAATTGCCGACGGCGTCCGTCGGCGAAGGTTCCCTTTCGGAAATCGCGGCGGGCTGCCGCTGCTGGCCGCCCGCGTGTTCCTGGGCAGGAAGGAAGTGCATGATGAGAGCGCATTCGATCCTGATCGCATTTGCTGCCGCGTTTGCTTTTCAACTCCAACCCGCCACCGCGCAGCGAGCCCCGGCTCAATCCAGGTTTTCGTTTGAAGCCTACGGCGACTCACGTTCGATGATGTACCTCCCGCCCAAGTTGGAGCAGAAGGACGAAGCAATCAAGCTGATGGTCGAATTGTTCGAGTTGGTCATGCCGGAGAAGACCGCGGAAGAAGTTGTCCGCAAGGACGTCAAACTCACCTACGATCCGGCCACCGGCGAGCTGGTGCAGATCATCATGCCGTTCGCAACCCGCAGCGAAGTCATGACGATGACGGTGGACAAAGGCTGGGTCACGGAGGCATCCGTCGAAGACGTGAAGCTGCTGCCCGGCGTCCGCCGAACGATGTTCCGTCTGCACGGCGGGGAGTGGGTCGCCCGCGAGATCGTGAGGAATGTCCAGAGCGGGCGGGCCAGCATCATTCTCAATACCGGCGACATGGTCTGGTGGGGTAAGCAGGGCAATACGCCTTCCGAGAACCCGTACTGGAAGCTCGTTTACGAAGACGTGCTGAAGCAACTGCCGGCCCCGGACGATCAGATGCGGGCCGCAGGGCTGCCCGGGCGCGTGTATCCCGCCATCGGCAACCACGAAGTGTGGAACGACTCCGACGTTCAGGGACTATTGGGTGCCTTTCCCTATTTGAAACAGTTCGGGGTTTCCGACAAGCGGCTCATCTATAAGTTCGATTACAACGGTGCCCGCTTCATCTTCCTGTGGACGGGCAAATACGACTATCGCGCGCCGACGGCGTGGGAGGGCACCCGGCCGGCGTTCGAGGCACAGATGAAAGAGTTGAAGCAGTGGCTGGAGGAGGCCAAGGCCGCGGGCACCCGCAAGGTCTTCATCGCCTTCCACGCCCCGGCCTTCTGCCGCGCCGGCTTTGGTCCCATCCCCGAGGCCCAGAATCCCCACAAGTATATTGCCCCGTATGCCAAAGACCTGGACATCGTTGTATTCAACGGGCACGTCCACACGACGGAGCTTTACGAAGTGGACGGTGTGAAGTATCTGGTGCTGGGCGGCGGGGGCGCTGAGCAGGATCCAATCCTTCCCGGCCGCACCCAATTCAAAGTGCCCGAGGGCTACCCGACGGATCTCTATTGGAAGGGACAGGACCCCAAGGAGGAATACAACTACGTGCTTGTAGACGTTCAGCCGGGACAGAAGACGAAATTTACCCTCAACCGCTTTCGCCCGTGGTCGTCTGAGCCCTTTGCGACCGTGGAGCTGTTTGACGGCCATTAATTCCAATTGGCGCGAGCGGGTTCGCCGCGGCGAGGCGATCGGTTGCCGTTCCTAAATCAACGTGACAGCTATTGCCACGCGCAAAAGAACCGTCAGTCGTCCGTTTCGCCGCGACTCGAATAACAGCGCTTTCCTGCACGGATACAGAAAGAAGAAGCGCTCCTCTTCGAGTCGCGGCGAAACGGGCCACACTCTTCTTTAATCTGACGAGCAATAGACCGCTCTGTCGGCAGGGGAACTCGGAAAACGCCCCTCAGGCAAAACCACGAAACACACGACACCTCCCGGCGGTCTGGGCAAAGACGGGGAGGGGCTGGGACGGCGGTTTGGGTAATGCTTTGGCAATATTACGATAAATGGCTCACTTTGGCTCATTTTCACGCGCTGTACAATGTTCCAAAATCGCTTGTAATCGAGTCGTTTCTTCCGCGGGCGTCGCAGCGGCCTATTTTTGGCGGCGGACGTTCAGCCGCGACCGCTTCGGCGTCTTCAACCCCTCTTC
>DATHPP010000407.1:0-2763 GCA_035483795.1 Tepidisphaeraceae bacterium
AGGAAGAAGGCCAGCCAGATGCTTTCGCCCTTGCCGCGCTCTCCCACCAGGTTCATCCCATCATTCCAATCGCCACAACCCATCAGCGGCAGGCCGTGCTCCCCGAAGCGGAGGCCGTTCTTGATCGACCGCACGCAATGCTCGTAGAGCGTCGCTGATTCCTCGGAGCGAGCCGGCATGTCGTAATAGCTGTCTTCATCCGACTGGACCGGGCGCCCCTCAATAAAGGGGACCTTCTCGTCAAGCACGCCGGTGTCTCCCAAGGCCTCGACGTACCGGCAGGCCGCATAGGGCAGCCAAAGGTAATCGTCGGAAATGCGCGTCCGCACCCCGCGGCCGAGCGGGGGATGCCACCAGTGTTGCACGTCACCCTCGCGAAACTGATGCGCCGCAGAACGCAGGAGCTGCTCTCGGAGGACCCGCGGCTCGGCATGCACCAGCGACATCACGTCCTGGAGCTGATCGCGAAATCCGAACGCCCCGCCGGACTGATAGAATCCGCTGCGTGCCCAGACGCGGCAGGCGAGCACTTGATAGAGCAGCCATCCGTTGGCCAGGAAGTTCAGGGACGCGTCGGGCGTCTGCACGTTCACCGCCCCCAGCGTCCGGTTCCAGTAGTCCCAAACCCGTTCCAGCGCGCCGCGGGCGGGTCCCGTCCCGCGGAAGCGATTCACCAGGGCGCGTGCATCGGCCAGATCGCGGCCACAGCCGAGGGTGAACACGACTTCGCGCTCCTCTGTGTCGGCCAGGTTTAAGACGATCTGCATGGAAGCGGCAGGGTCGAGGGCGGCGCCGACGCGGCCGGAGAGCCGCGCCCGCGTCATGCAAGCGGGGCTGGCTGGAGTTCCGTTGCGGCCGAGGACTTCGCCGCGGTCGCCGCTGACGGTGCGCAGAGCTTCGCTGGAGTCGAGGAAGACCACGCGTTCGCCGAATTCGCTGTTGTATGCGTTGCGCGCCAGCAGCGCCCCTGTTTTGGGGTCGACTTCCGTGACCACGTGCGGCAAGTTCGCCGATCGGCGGTCACCCAGAACCAATTCGAAGCTCCCGGTGACCGACATCCGCCGCGACTGTCCCGAGGTGTTCCGCAACTTGAGGACGATGAACTTTACCGGAGCGTCGGTGGCAACGTACGTGCACATCTCCGAGGAGATGCCGTCTTCGGTGTACTCGAAAATGCTGTAACCGAACCCGTGGCGAGTGGTGTAAGGCATCGGTCCTCGCGCCGGAAGGGGCGAGGGCGACCAGAATCGACCGCTCTCTTCATCGCGGAGGTAGAAAGCTTCGCCGCTGCTGTCGCCAACCGGATCGTTGTACCAGGGAGTCAGCCGGAAGGAGTGAGCATTTTCGCACCAGGTGTAGGCCCCGCCGCTCTCGCTGACGATGGTGCCAAACCACGGATTGGCCAGGACGTTGACCCAGGGCGCCGGGGTGGGGGACTGGGCCGTCGTTGTAATGACGTACTCCCGGCCGTCGCGGGTAAACCCCCCGATCCCATTGAACGCAACCAGGTCGCTCCGGGCCACCTGGACTGCGACAGGGCGCTCCGCGCGAACCGCCCGCGCTGGGATCAATCGCGGCACCGCGACCTCGGAGCGGCCGCGCCGGTTGATCTGTTCGGCCAGCGTGCCCCCGGAGTCGCTCAGAATGACCCTGGCGACGGTCTCCATCAACACCTTGTCCTCTTCGGACATCTGCTCGATGCGGCGGACGAAGATACCTCCGGGCTTGTCCACCAGGCCTGCTTCGGGTCCGGAGGCGATCATGCCGGTGATCTGCTCCTGCAAGGCCTGGCGGTATCCGGACTGGTCCTCGTTCCAGATCACCAGGTCCGTGGCCAGCCCTTTGAGCCGCCAGTAAGAGTGCGCCTGAAGCAGTTGCCGCACGAGATTCATCTGGGATTGATCGCCGATCCGCAGCAGCACAATCGGGAGATCGCCGGAAATCCCGTAGCCCCACAATCCCGATTGGCCTCGGCGATTGCGGGTGATGACGCTGGGGGCGGCGCGCAGCAGTGGATTGTCGTAGAGGATGCTGCTGGCGAGCCTGCCGTAGAGTTGTGCTTCCGTTTCCGCGGCATCCAGTTGACGCAGGACAACCTGGCTGTGCGTCCAAGCCAGCTCGAAGACGCGATCGGCCAGATGCCGATCGTGGTACTTTTCGATCAGCCCCAGTGCTCCCTCGCGCGTTTCGGAAGCACCGGTAACCAGATGCACGCGCACCGTCTCATCGGGTTCAATGACCAGGGTGTTGCGGACGGAGACAACCGGATCGATCACCGCCCCTTCGCTGTCGCCAAGGGTTGCGCGGTGCATCGCTGCCGGATCGACAATCGAGCGGCCGCGGCCGATAAACTCGGCGCGAGCCGTCTCATACGAAGTGGCCCCGATGGCCGTTCCATGCACGGTCATCAGGTGCATCATCCAGGGCGGCCGCTCTGCCGCGGAGCGGGGCCGGCGCGTACAGAGAATCGCCTGCCGCGAACGGACGAGCTGGGTCTGGACGAACAAGTTGCTGAACGCCGGATGCGCTGCATCGGCACCGGGCGGAGCAAGGACCACCTCGGCAAAACTCGTTAGTTCGATGGTCCGTCGTTTTCGCCCGCGATTGGTGAGGCTGATGCGGCGGAGTTCGATGTCATCTTCCGGCGAGACGCTGATCTCCACGTGCGTGTCTATATCGTCGTCGAGGCGACGAAACTCGATCCGGCCCTCGGAGAAAATCGCTTCATAATTCCGGGCGCCCTTCAGAGTCGGCTGCAGCGCC
>DATHPP010000408.1:0-5879 GCA_035483795.1 Tepidisphaeraceae bacterium
CAAATCCCATCACCCCGCGGAAAATCAGCATTTCCGTCAGCGTGTGGCTGAGGCCGCAGCCGATCGATGACGCCATAAAAATGGCGACGGCGGCCGTCAGGTAACGCCTGTAACCGATTCTGGCCGAGAGCCAGTTGCTCAGAACCAGGCCGACAAGAAAGCAAGTGGTGTAGGTCGTGATGATCCAACTTCCCTCATCAAAGGAGGCAGATAGATCGCCTTGAATATCGGGGAGCGCGACGCCGACGGCGTAGCTGGTGAGAAACTCCATGGACGTAACAAGGGTCACCACGACAACGATCAGAACCTTGACCAACCGATCCAGGGCGGGCGAGTAAGTGAGAACGGGGCTCGGTTGTGTAGTGGACAACATTACTGTGCCTGTGCGGACTGCGGATCGCTGTCGCTTTCCCAGCCGCCGCCCAATGCCTTGTAGAGTGCGACCAGATCGGAGGCGACGGTCTGGTCGGATTGCGCCAAGGCGTCTTGCGAAGCGTAGAGGTTTCGCTGCACTTCGAGCACATCGAGCAAGTCGATCAACCCGTTCTGGTATTCCCTCTTCGCGATACGCACCGCCTCCTGATTCTGAGCCGTGAGGACAGCAAGGGATTCGCGGCGCGTCTGGTCGTGTGAGTATGCCGTGAGAGTGCTTTCGACATCCCGCAGCGCTGCCAGGACGACGCCTTCGTAGGCCGCCAGGGCGGCGGCGACGCGGGCTTTGGAGAGATCCAGGTTCGCAAGACGTTTGCCGCCGTCAAAGATCGTCCAACTCGCGAACGGACCGGCGGCGTAGAAGCCGGAGCTGGGTGGGTGCTGGCTGAACAGATCGGATGTGTGGCGGCTCTCGACACCGGCGATCCCGCCCAGGACCAGGTGGGGAAAGAATTGGGCGGTGGCGACGCCTTGTTCCGCCGTCTCCGCTGCGAGCAGTCGCTCCGCGCCCATCACGTCGGGCCGGCGCCGGAGCAGCTCGGAGGGCATTCCGACCGGCACCCTTGGCGGGAGGGGCGGAATGGGGGCGGCTGCGGTCAGTTCGCCCTCCAGTGCGTTGGGCTGCTCGCCAAGCAGCACAGCCAGCCCGTACATTGTCTGCCAGATACCCGCCTCGAGCGGCGGAATGCTGGATTCCGTTCCGGCGACCTGGGCGCTGGCACGGACAAGGTCGAAGTTCGGGGCCAGCCCGTTCTTGAAGCGTCGTTGCACGACATCGAGCGTCTGCCGCTGGTCGGCGAGATTAGCTCGTGCGACGTCGAGCCGCCTTTGCAGCGCGCGCAGGCCGATGTAGTTGCGGGCGACTTCGCCAAGCAGCGTTACCTGCACGGCGCGGCGTTCGTCAACCGTCGCCTCCGCGACAGCGCCGGCGGCTTCGATCGATCGCCGGATGCCTCCGAACAGATCCACTTCATACGTTGCGTCGAACCCGATGTGAAAGAGGTTGTTTTCCTCGCCGGGGAGCCCAAAGGGGAAGCCAAAGCCGGCGGCGCTCCCGCGGGTCTTCAGCGCCGCCGCGGACAGGTCGATCGTTGGATAGAGCCCGGCCTTTGCGAGCTGTTCCTCTGCCCGCGCCGCCCTGACCCGGGCCCGTGCCGCCGCCAGCTCGTGATTCGCCGCCAAGGCTCGGGTGACGAGCGAGCTGAGCTCGGGATCGTCGAACTTGGTCCACCAATCGATCCACGGCGCGTGATCCGCGTCGATGACCGACGGCGTTGTCGTCGGCAACGCGCTCGAGCCGGTAGTGGTTCGAGTTGTCGCGTTGGAGAATGAGTGAGGGACCCCGACGCGAGGCGCCTTATAGTTCGGACCGACCTCGCAGCCGGACGAGATCAGCAAGGCCGACGCGACGGCGGCCACAACCCTGCATGCTCGACCTGGAGACGTCGGGCTCATCTCGCCTCCGCCACGACGCCGGATCGATTCCGCGTATCGACGGTCACCTCCACGGACATCCCCTGCGCCAGTCGCTCGACGCCCGGCTGGTTGGGTTCAAAGACGATCTTCACCGGCAGCCGTTGAACCACTTTCACCCAGTTGCCCGTCGCGTTCTCCGGCGGGAGAAGCTGGAAGCGCGACCCCGTCCCCGCTTGCAGGCTCTGCACGTGCCCTCGCAATGGCATGTCGGGAAAGGAGTCGACCGTGACCTGGACCGCCTGGCCGACCCGCATTCGGTCAAGTTGAACTTCCTTGAAGTTCGCGATGACCCAACGTTCGCTTGGCACGATCGCCATGAGTGGCTGGCCCGTGGCGACAAATGCGCCGCTTTCCACGTTTTTCCTGGTGACGTTCCCCGACTCGGGAGCGTAGACCTTCGTGTACTGGAGTTGAAGCTGGGCGAAACGTAGTTGCGCTTCGGCGGCCGCAACTTGGGCCTGGGTACTTGCGACGTTCGTCCTCGCGACGTTCAGCTCCGCGGCGGCGGCGGCCGATTTCTTCTCCGCTGCGTCCTTCTCGTCGTTGGCGGCTTCGGAAGCCTGTTTGGCGTTCTCGAGCTGCTGTGCGGACACGCCGTCGGTACCCATCGCCGCGTATCGGCGATAGTCGCTGGAGCGGCGTGTCGCTTCGCTCGCCGCCGCTCGCGCGGATGCCTGCGCTTCCCCGACGTTCGCCTCGGCGCGCAACACGGCGGCTTTCGCCTGATCCACCGCACTTTCTGCCGCCCTCACCGCTGCGACCGCCTGATCGACCTTCGCCTGGTAGTCAACAGGATCGATCTGAAGCAGCACGTCGCCTGCCTTTACGGCGTCGTTGTCGTCAACCCTCAGTAAAATTACCTGCCCGGACACCTTCGGGCTGATTTGGACAACTCGGCCTTCGACGTAGGCATCGTTTGTTGACTGAAGGCGGCCGCCCGTAACGAGGAACGATGTGCCGGCGGCAACGATGACGACGATTAGAACGACCGAAGTCAGCACGACCCACGGGTGGCGTCGCTGCCGCAGAGCGACTAACTCTTGAACCTCGGGAGGCGGTGCAGGGGGGGCGCTCGAACCCACCGTCACTGTCGGTGCTGCATCTGACTTCGCGCCCGATGGCATGGAGATACTCATGCATATCACCCGCTTGGAAGCGCTTGGACGCTCGAAAGAACTGGCGTCAGCGGAGGCAGGACTTTTCGACTTCCATTCGACTGGCCTCAGCGGTCGACTCGTTGTCCAAGTCCAAGACCGCCGCCAGTTCTCCACCGCGGAGCAGCGCCGCGAGCTGCTCATCTTCCTCCATCGTGAGTCGCTCCTTGATCACCCGCG
The DNA here is from genome assembly GCA_035483795.1 of Tepidisphaeraceae bacterium. Lineage (GTDB taxonomy): Bacteria > Planctomycetota > Phycisphaerae > Tepidisphaerales > Tepidisphaeraceae > DASXMX01. Next base: position 3,243 of record DATHPP010000408.1, read on the forward strand.
CTTCAATTCTCGGGTCGTCATAGGCGACGAGGACGATGATCCATTTGTATTCAGCCTTCATTGTGCCCTCCGGTTTATACTCGGCGTGCCAGTCACGCTCCAGTAATAGCAAAGCAATCGCCGCGCCACGCTTTGCCGAGCCACGCCCGGGCGTTGATGGCGAGCCCGCGTGCATGGGGCAGCGCGTGAGGGAACAACCACCTATCAGATGGCTCGAATTTGAGCACTTCGCGTCATGCAAAGGAGGCGGCGGGCTGCTCATAGCGAAGCGTTTGCGCAATCGAGTTGTTTGACGGATCGACGATCACACATTCAGCGCCGCTGAAGTGTTCCTCGCGACGATATGCAACAACGGCCACTTGATCGCCGATTCGGAAATGGAGCGCCGCTCCACCGTTCAGGGCGAACTCGCCTCTCGCCGCCCCGGGAAACACGTAAGTCGCGATGCGCGCGACGCTCGTCAGGGAGTAGATCTCGACTTTCTCGAAAGGCTGGATCCCGGCGGCCGCGAGCAGGTCGGGGCATATGAGGCAGGAACCGTTATACATGGGATTGAGCGCGCTCACCCGCAGCCGGTGGATTTTGCCGCTCACGAATGTTCGAAGCATGGGTGTCTCCTTGAAGCGCGATGCCGAAGGCGATCCACCCCTCAGACGCTGTGCACGGTGGCGCTCCCACAAGAGGTCATATGCCGTGATTCGTTCTCAACTCACGGCGCGCTCCTGATGGGCCCAGAAGCGCTCGCGAAGAATCCGCTTGAGAATCTTGCCCGAGCCGCTCTTGGGTAAGTCGGCGTCCGAGAACTCGACGCGGCGTGGAATCTTGTAGTTGGCAAGAGACGGCCGGCAATAGGCGATCAAATCGGCCGCGCCCAGCATTTGCCCGGGCTTCAACACGACGCAAGCCATCACGAGTTCGCCCCACTTCGGATCAGGGATTCCGAAGACGGCGGCTTCGCGAACTGCCGGATGGCGGTACACGACTGCTTCGACCTCCCCGGAGTACACGTTTTCACCTCCGGTAACGATCATGTCCTTCAAGCGATCCAGGATGTAGAAATAGCCGTCTGAATCCTGGTAGCCGATGTCGCCGGTACGAAACATGCCGTTTCGGAACGCACGGTTCGTTTCATCCGAATCATTCCAGTAGCCTCGCATGACATTCGCTCCCCTGGCGACCAATTCGCCGTGCTCTCCTTGCGCCAATTCCCTCCCCGCCTCGTCGGCAACGCGGACGTCAATCCCCGGACACGGTCGGCCACAAGAGAGAAGCCTGTTTTCCGTATGTTCGTGGTCGAGCAAACCTGTAAGAAAGCCCGTCTCGCTTGAGCCGTACCCCTGAACCAGCTTGACATGGGGAAGAACCTTCCTGACCCCGTGGATGAGCTCAGGCGCGATGGGTGATCCCCCGTAGGCAATTCGCTCCAGACTCGTAAGGTCGAACTTGGTGAGTTCCGGGAATTGGGTCAGCAAGTTGATCATCGTCGGGACCAGGACCGTGTGGGTGACACGCTCTCGTTCGACCGTCTGGCAGAAATCCTGCGGGCTGAATCGTGGAATCGTGACCTGGCAGGTACCGAACGCGGACGCCGCGAACAAAAGCGGAAAATCCACGATGTGAAACATCGGCGCCGCGTGGAGATAGACCCCGCCTTCCTTGTAGGGCATCCAGTAGTTGAGGAAGTGGATATTCGCCAGCACATTGGCGTGGGTCAGGACAACGCCTTTTGGACGGCCGGTCGTGCCGCTGGTGTAGACGAGGGCCATGACCGCTTCCGGATCGTAAATGGCGTCCGGACCGGTTTGGCTTGCAACATTCAACGGTTCCTGGTCGAGAACGCGTTGCCACGGGAGCTTGACGGCGGGTTGCGGGAGCGACGAGTGCCGGAACAGGCCCCTCGGGCTTGCATCGACAAGAATGCGATCGATTTCGACTTGTGACAGCCGGGTGTTCAATGGAACGGCGATCACGCCCAGCCAACTGCACGCATACACCAACTCGATGTATTCAGGCTCGTTTGGGAGCAGAATCGCCAAACGGTCCCCGACGCCAAAACCATGTTCGCTGAGCGCCGCGGCGATGCCGGCAATGCGGTCGTGAAGCTCGCGAAAGGTCCGGCGAATGGGACCCGAGGCCAGTGCCGTGCCCTGCGGATAGAACCGGGCGGCCCGCTGGATGGAATGGGTGCAAAGCATGTTGCGCGCTTCCTGGAACTCTTACGCACATCGCACAGAGCGTCGAGCGACCAACTGGACACCGTCCGATGCCAACCGGTATCGCGCGAGGTCGGCGACGGTGATCATCATGAGGGCGTGTTTCTTGCAGAATCGAACGAGGTCGGGCACGCGTGCCATGGTGCCATCGTCGTTGACGATTTCGCAGATCACGCCGGCGGGCTGTAGTCCGGCCATTCGCGCCAGGTCAACCGCCGCCTCCGTCTGTCCGCGGCGCTCCAGAACGCCGCCCGGGCGGGCACGAAGAGGGAATACATGGCCCGGCCGCGCGAAGTCTTGCGGACGACTGGTTGGATCCACGGCCGCCTTGATGGTTTGGGCCCGGTCGTAAGCGGAGATGCCAGTGGTCGCGCCGCGACCATTGAAATCGATCGAAACCGTGAACGCCGTGTCGTGCAGCGCC
>DATHPP010000409.1:0-14705 GCA_035483795.1 Tepidisphaeraceae bacterium
GATCGAAATGCACCTTCTCCATCTCGGCGGCGCATTTGGGGCATCTCAAGACGGTTTGATCGGCATCTGGCATATCGATCGATGTTACCCAACCCCGCCCCCGCTCCAATACCCCAAAACCGCCCGGCTTTCCCGCATTGTTAACGCGGTCGCGGCCAGCGCGTAGTAAACTGTGCCAGTGAGTAGCCCGACCCTTTGCCCAGCCCCGATTGACCGCAGTTCCGAGGCGAGCGACCTGCTCGCGTTGCAGCGCCGTAAGCTGGCCGAGCTGCTGGCTCAGGTGCGGGCGAATAATCCGTTTTACCGCCGCAAGCTTTCCGATCTGCCCGAGCATCCGTCGCTCCAAGAGCTTCCGTTTACCACGCGTCAGGAACTCGAAGCCGACCAGGCGGCCCATCCGCCCTACGGATCCAACCTGACCTACCCGCTGGAGAAATACTCCCGCTACTGCCAGACTTCCGGCACCGGCGGCCGGCCCATGCGCTGGCTCGACACGCCAGAGAGTTGGGCGTGGGTGGCCGAGTGCTGGAAGACGATTTTCTCCGCGGCCGCCATCACCACCAGCGACCGGCTCCTGTTCGCCTTCTCCTTCGGCCCATTCCTCGGGTTCTGGGGCGCGTTCGAGGGGTCGGTCACGCAGGGATTCCTGTCGATCCCGGCGGGCGGGTTGAGCACGCCGGCGAGGCTGCGGATGATCCAGGAAAACCAGGTGACGGTCGTTCTTTGCACACCCACTTACGCCCTTCGCATGGCCGAAGTGGCCCGCGACGAGGGGATCGATCTGCCCGGCTCGTCGGTCCGCGCGCTGATTGTGGCGGGAGAGCCCGGCGGCAGCATCCCCGAGACCCGCCGGGCCATCGAATCCGCCTGGGGGGCGCGGCTTTTCGACCACACCGGCATGACCGAGCTGGGCCCCATGTCCTTCGAGTGCGAGCCCAATCCGTTGGGTGTGCATGTAATCGAGACGGAGTACATTGCCGAGGTGATCGACCCGCTGAGCGGCCGTGCGGTCCCGGACGGACAGGTGGGCGAGTTGGTGGTCACGAACCTCGGCCGCGTCGGCAGCCCGCTGATCCGCTACCGCACCGGCGACCAGGTCCGCCTGACACGCGGCCGGTGCGCATGCGGACGTTGCTTCGCGCGACTGGAGGGCGGTATCCTTGGCCGGGTCGACGAAATGTTCATCGTCCGGGGAAACAACGTGTTCCCCACCGCGGTCGAAGCGGTCCTCCGCCGGTTTCCGGAGATTGCCGAGTTCCGGGTCAACATCGTGGAAAATGGCGCCCTGACCGAAGTCCGGCTCGAAATCGAGCCGCCGGCCGACTGCGCAGACCCGCGCGGACTTTGCGACCGGGTCAGCCGTACACTACAGGCGTCGCTTTCGTTCCGCGCCGAAGTTGAAGCGGTAGCGCCGGGCACCTTGCCCCGGTTCGAGATGAAAGCCAAACGATTTGTCCGAGTCAGAAAAAACGATTAACCACGGAGGCACAGAGAACACAGAGAAAAACATCAATGCAGAAGTGATCGACAGATTTTCGCAGGCTGCGCAGATTAAATGGCGGTATACGACTTGGGCGAGTATCGGTTCAACGTGACACGGGTTTTCAACCCGTGCGAGCGGCGCAAACCGGAAGGGGACCGCGGATTTCGCGGTTATTCACTCCGAACGTCGTCAGCACGGCTTAAAAAGCCGTGTCACAATCAGCGCAGTCGTACGTCCATTTAAGGAGAATCCAATCTGCGTAATCTGCGCAATTCTGTGGACGATCCTGCATTTCCTCCGTGCCTCCGTGGTTCAACCTCCTCCTGAATTTGCGGGAGAACGATTATGAAAATGGAAACGTTTGTGTGGGCGCTGGCGGGGCTGTGCTCGGCCGGGCCGGTGCTCGCGAATGACTGGTATCAGTGGCGCGGGCCGGAGCAGAATGGGGTTTCGCGCGAGACCAATCTGCCGGGCAAGTGGTCCCCGGACGGCGAAAACCTCGCCTGGTCGGCGCCGGTTGGCGGCATGTCGTGCCCGATCGTCATGGGCGGCTACGTCTACAGCTTCACCCGCGTCGGCGAAGTGCCCGCCGGGGAAGGTTCGACCGCCACCGTCGATCCCGGCCCCAAGACCCAGGAAGCCCTCACCTGCGTCGACGAAAAGACCGGCAAGATCGTCTGGCAGCACCTCCAGAACATGTTCCAGACCGATGCGCCCTTCCATCGGCTCGGCTGGTCCAGCCCCGTCGGCGATCCGGAAACGGGCCGCGTCTATGCCATGGGAACGCAGGCAACTCTGGTCTGCTGCGATGCCAAAACCGGGAAGCTCATCTGGAACCACCAGATGACCGAGGAATTTGGTTTGATCTCGACGTTCGGTGGACGAACGTCTTCACCCGCGATCGATGGAGATCTGCTCTACATCACCGGCGTCAGCTTCGGATGGGGCGACAACGCCGGCTCGCAGCACCGCATCTTTGCCTTCGACAAGAAGACCGGAGAACTCGTTTGGACCGCCGGCACCGGCGGTATCCCCGTCGACGCGCCGTACAACACGCCGGTCATCGGCGTCATCGGCGGCCAGAAGCTGGTGATTTTCCCGGGCGGTGATGGCGGCATCCACGCCTTCCAGGCCCGCACCGGCAAAAAAGTCTGGACCTACAAGGCCAACAAGCACGGGATGAACTCCTCGTGCCTCATCGACGGCGACCTCGTCTACGGCACCTGGGACCTGGACAACTACGACTCCAACAAGCTTGGCGGCGTTGCTTGCCTTGATGGATCCAAGGTCACCAATGGCGAGCCGCAAATCGTCTGGAAGAAGGAAGGCGTCGAAGACGGGTTCCCGACTGTTACGCTCGCGAACGGCACGTTGTATGCCTTCACTGATAACGCCCAGCTCTACGCCTTCGACGCCAAAACGGGCAAGCAGAAGTTCCGCAAAGGCTTGGGCCGGATCGGAAAAGCCTCTCCCGTATTTGCCGACGGAAAGCTCTACATCGCCGAGGCAAACGGGTTGTTTTCGATTGTGAAACCCGGTGAAGACAGCGTGCAGATTCTCAGCAAGAATGACTTCATGGACAAGCCGGGCCGCGAGTACGTGATCTTCGGCTCGCCGGCAATTTCCGATGGCCACATCTTCCTGGCCACGGCGACCACGCTTTATTGCATTGGTCCCAAAGAATTCGCGAAGCAGGAAGCGGCCGTTCCACCCGCCCCCAATGAAGAAGCCGTCCCGGCCGACAGCCAGCCCGCAGTCGTGCAGGTCGTGCCCGCGGACGTGGTCCTGCATCCCGGCGGCCAGGCCAATTTCGCCGCCCGCACGTTTGACGCGCTGGGCCGTCCGCTGAGCGAAGCGAAGGTCGAGAAATGGGAAGGAGGCCAGGTGACGCTGCCCGCCCCGCCGCCCCGGCCCAAGGAGCTGATGCGGACCAATTCCGCAGTTGCCGCTCAGGGTGGAAAATCCGAAGTGGCTAAGCCCGAGGCAGCGCCCCCACCGCCCCCGCCCGCCGGGCCGACCAAGGCCGGAAACCTCCAGGGCACGGTCGACAATGCCGGCGTCTTCACCGCCGCCGACGATCCCTCGCACGTCCTCGAAGGCGGCGCCGTCTTCGCTCACATCGGCAAGCTCCAGGGTTTCGCCCGCGTCCGCGTCTTCCCGCCGCTCCCCTGGAAAACCGATTTCGAGAAGGCCTTGGTCGGCAAGCCCCCGCTCACCTGGATCGGCGCCGGCATGAAGTTCGCCGTCCGGCCCGATCCCGATGATCCCGGTAACAAGGTCCTGGTGAAGCTCACCGACATCCCCCTGTTCGCCCGCGCCCGCACTTACCTGGGCACGCAGGACATGACTAACTACACCATGCAGGCGGACGTGAAGGCCACCGAGCAGGTCTTCAACGACAACGGCCAGGAAGTTCACAAGATGCCGGATATGGGCGTCATCGATCAGCGCTACTGCCTCGAGCTCAAAGGCAGCGACCAGACGCTCAACCTGTATGGCTGGGGCGCCGCCATCCCGCGCAACGAGCTGGTCCCCGGACTAGCGACCCACAAGGCCATCCCCTTCCCCTGGAAGGCCGGCGTCTGGTACACCCAGAAGATCATGGTCCAGCAGGAGCCGAACAAGGCCGTCATCAAAGGCAAGGTCTGGCGCAAGGGCGAACCCGAACCCGCTGATTGGACGATCGACCTGGAAGACCCGACCCCCAATACCCACGGCGCCGCCGGCCTGTGGGGCTTCTCCAACGATCTGGAAATCTATTACGACAACATCCTGGTCACCCCGAATCACCCTCAAGCCGTAAGCGAGAACACCAATGCGAGTCATTAATCTCTGTCGTCGTGGCGCCGTCGCCACAGCCTTCTTCGGAATTGTCGCCCTGGCGGGCAATCGCGCCGCCCGCGCCGACGACTGGCCCATGTGGGGCCGCACGCCCCTGCGCAACATGATCAGTCCCGAGAAGGACCCGCCGACCGATTGGAACGTCAAGACCGGCAAGAACATCCTCTGGAGCGCGTCGCTGGGCTCCAAGAGCTATGGGAACCCGATCGTTTCCAACGGCATGGTCTTCATCGGCACCAACAACGAAGGCAAGCGCGATCCCAACGTCACCGCCGACGGCGGCGTCATGATGGCCTTCGACGCCAACACCGGGAAATTCATCTTCCAGCGCTACAGCGCCAAGCTGCCCACCGGCCGCGTCAACGACTGGCCCGGCGAGGGGGAGTGCTCGACCGTTTACACTGAGCCTGGACGCCTCTGGTACTGCACCAACCGCTGCGAGGTCGTCTGCATCGACCTCTCGCCCGGCGCCGTCACGCCGGGGCAGCCCCCCAAGGAGATCTGGAGCTTTGACATGATCAACAAGCTCGGGGTCTTCCCGCACAACATGACGGCATCGGCGATCTGCGGCTATGGCGACTACGTCTACGCCATCACCGCCAACGGCGTCGACGACACCCACAAGCACGTCGTCGCCCCGCTCGCCCCCTCCATCGTCTGCTTTAACAAGAACAACGGCAAAGTCATCTGGACCGACAACCACCCCGGCGTCAATGTCCTGCATGGACAGTGGTCCAGCGTCGCCATCGTCGAAGTGAAAGGCCGTCCGCTGGTTATCGCCCCGCTGGGCGATTCGTGGGTCTACGGGTTCGACGCCCGCACCGGCGAGATCGTCTGGAAGTTCGACATGAACCCCAAGAACGCCGTCTATCCCCAGACGCGCAACGAAGTGATCGCGACGCCCTGCATCGTCGTCGACAAGGACAACCCCGATAGGAAGCTCATGTACATCGCCAACGGCCAGGACCCCGAGCACGGCGAGGGCCTCGGCCACCTCTACTGCGTCGATATCACCAAAGAGGGCGACATCTCCAAGGAACTGGAAGTCGACGAATCCCGGCCTGCCGGGATCGTCGGCAACGGCCCCGTCGACATCCGCGGCGAAGCCCGCAAAGGCAAGCCCAATCCCAACTCCGGTATCATCTGGGAATACGAGGCCTACGACCTCAATCACGACGGCAAGATCGATCGCTCGGAACACATGAATCGCACGATCTCGACTTGCCTGGTCACCCCCGCCGGCCTGTGTTTCGTCCCGGACTTCTCCGGCTTCCTGCATTGCCTGGACGCCAAGACCGGGCAGGTCTACTGGACCTACGACATGGAATCGGCGGTCTGGGGCTCCGCCATGTGGGCCGACGGGAAGGTATTTCTGGCCGACGAGGACGGCGACGTCCGAATCTTCGCCGACTCCAAGGAGATGAAAAGGCTCTCCCCCGAGGACGACCACCTCAACCTCGGCAGCGCCAGCTACTGCTCCCCCATCTTCGTCAACGGCATCCTCTACGTCACCGACCGCGATACCCTGTATGCGATCAAAACCGGTGCCCAATCCGCGCCGAAAGCCGATCAATAAACTCAGTTGGAACCACGGAGGCACCGAGGTCACGGAGGAAGGAAAGCCAAAGACATCAACATCCACAGATTTCGCAGATTACGCAGATTTGGAAACCAGATCTCGAATTCAAATCTGCGTAATCAGCGAAATCTGCGGACGAAATCTTTCTGTTTGTTTTTCTCCGTGTCCTCCGTGCCTCCGTGGTTCACCACTTACTGCAAATGACTATGAACGCTTCCCTTGAATCCCGCGCCCGGCAGGCCGCCGAGCAGCTCGACGCGCAGGTGCGCGAGATCATCGACTGGCACTTCAACCCCGAGACCGGCTGCCCCTTCTGGCTCGACTATGCCAAAAAGCTTGGTTTCGATCCCAGAAAAGAAGTCCACAACTTCGCCGATCTGAAAAAGATCGGCCACTTTGAAGACGAGTGGCTCCGCGGCGGCCCAATCCGCCGGTGGCTCCCGCGCGGCCTCGCGGGCAAGCCCATCTACGTCTTCGAGACCGGCGGCAGCACCGGCGTCCCCAAGAGCCGCCTCCAGGTCAACGATTTCCGAACCGACTACGAGCAATTCAGCCAGACCCTCCCCGATGCCTCTTTCCCCAAAGGCGCCGACTGGCTGATGCTCGGCCCCTCCGGCCCGCGCCGCCTCCGGCTCGCCGTCGAACACCTGGCCCAATACCGCGGCGGCATCGCCTTCTGCGTCGACCTCGATCCCCGCTGGGTCATCAAGTGCCTCAAACGCGGCGAAATGCAGGAAGCCAACCTCTACAAACAACACTGCATCGATCAGGCCCTCACCATCCTCCGTAGCCACGACAACATCAAGTGCATTTTCACGACGCCCAAGCTGCTCGAGAACCTGTGCGAGAAGATCGACCTGGTCCGCTACGGCATCACCGGCATCTTCGGCGGCGGCACCGAGTTCACGCCGCAGTTCCACCGCTTCGTCCGCGAGGAACTCTGCCCCGGCATCGACTTCCGCCCCACGTACGGCAACACGCTCATGGGCCTCGCCGCCCACAAGCCCTTCGACCCCGCCGACAACTACGAGATCATCTATCACGCCCCCCAGCCGCGGGCGGCGGTCGAGATCGTCGACTTCGATAACGCCGACAAAAAAGTCGAGTACGGCAAGATCGGCCGCGTCATGCTCACGACGCTGACGAAGGAAACCTTCATCCCCCGCTTCCTCGAGCGCGACCAGGCGATCCGCCGGCCCCCCTGCGAGCCGTACCCCTGGGACGGCGCCGGCAACGTCCAGCCCTACAGCGGCTTCGCGACCACGGTCGTCGAAGGTGTCTACTGAAGAGCGATCGCGACCCGGATCCCGTCCTCCGGACGCCCCGTGGCGTGGCGCGGCGCACCCCTGAAAAACCGCGCCAAATCGCGCCAAAACGCGCCATTCATCGTATGCCTGCGTGAACATCACGCCGAAACCATCCGCGACTCCGCACCCGGCTTGGCGAGTGGCCAAAAATGGCCTAAAATGGCACTGTGTTTAACAGAAAATTGCTTCGTAGCCATTTGTCTAAATATTGCCACGGCCTTTCCGCCTCACCACAAGTGCCGCCGCCCATGCCGCTCTGGCTTCTGTTCCCTCATTCAGCAATCAGCACTCAGCATTCAGCAATCAGCATTCAGCATTGATTCGTCGTGCCCGGCCCATCTTCAGCGTAGTCATACCCGCCGTCCGACAGCAGGCCGCCGGCTCGGGATAAGAGAAGATCGGGAAGGACGTACCGGATGTCCAGGTCGGGATTATCGAGCTTCGCCGCGTCGAGTTGGACGATGATCGTCACCATCGGCCGGTTGCTACTTCGGCAATCGCGCAGCTTTTTCAATGTGTGGCGCGAAGTCGCCTCATCGCCAATCAGAGGTCCATCCAGCCTCGCGTTGGAGTTCTTCGAGTTCCTGCTTCGCTACCTCGGACAGTTCCTCCAATTCCCGCAGGCGGGACGACGACCGCGTCGTCTCGCCCCTCGCACGCAGCGCAGCGATCTCCCGCGCTGCCGCCGTGATCGCCGCGTCACAAACATTCCATCGGAGAGCCATGTCGTCGCGCTCCATTCCGTCGGCTTCCTTCCAAACCTGCAATCGAGCGGGTTTTTGATGCGCGGGCCTCGGTGAGCATCCGGCTGCTTCCGAGCCGAGCCTGTCGTCTCTAGACGATTCCGAGCGCCTGCTTTGTGAAGTCGTGCACGTCCACGCCGTGTGTTTTGATCAGTGTGCCCAGGTCCTTAACCAAGGGATCGCCCCTGCCTTTGTTCAGGGCAATGACGGTCGCGCATTCTTGGATGAGGTTGACTGCCTGCACCGTGCGCTGATCGCTAAAGTAGTAGGGCTTGTAAAATGTCCGCGCACTCGTTTTCATTGATTTATTTGTCTCCCATTGGACGTAGCCGTAGATGACCGGCAGATTAGCGTTGCGGCGAAAATAGTTTGCCGCATCTAATTCTACCCATTCTGACAGAACGTCAACCACTTCGGAGACGAGTGCCTCATTGGATAATTCAGGAACGCTCATTTGAATGATAGGCTTTCCAAGCCAGATCAAACCAACACGATTCTCGACGACGGGAACTTTCAATTTATCGCCGTCGCCATATTCCTCGATAAACTCTACTGAATCGATGTCCGCTGATTTATCTTGTAATATCAGATGATGGATCATCCAGGTTGAGTAGAGCTTCACATCGTTTGTAGCGCGGCTCGCGCGGCACATCAAAACCGGCAAATTGAAGGAGCGGAGCCACTCCATCGCGTGTGCGCCGTAGCCAAATTTTTCGGAGCCGGACTTCACTTGTACAGTATATGCCGAAGAAACAACTCCGCCAGTGCCGACTTTTTTCATCAATGTACCAAGCAAATCAATCCCATAATCGTTCTCTTGGTCAATACGAACACATGGACCAAATTCGGAAAGAATGTAGCGAGCCAAGTATTCAGCTCTGTACCCCTGACGCAGATTGTTTGCAATGTAACCGCCACTCATATTGACCTTATCTTGGCCCGACGATCGCTCTTAATCGCAAGCGCCGAGCGGCATGTCCCTGGCGCGTCTTCATTCATGACATCCCCGAATCGTGTCGCGAATACTACTTCCGCCGCTTGCCCCCTGAGTCGCGCGTCTGATGGCTATCAGGGGATGATCAGAGCGGCGACCGATGGGACATCCTCATCGGATTCCGCCCTGATTGGCAAGGTCATTGCTTCAACTACCCAATCACCAAAGCCCTCAAGTTCCCACGTCTCCCTTTGACTGGTCACTGCGTCGATTACAGTTGCACGACGAACGCATGAGTGGTCCGGGACTGACTTATGAATCGGCAGAAAAATGGGAAAGTCGGCGCTCGGGACTCGATACAGGATGCGCATCTTCGGGATTAGGGCGACATTGGGCTTGCCCGAATCGTTGACGATGAGCTGTTCTTTCGGTGAAAGTCTTTCAGAAAAGAAGACTGCCGCACAAGGACGGTCCGACAAATCAACCATGCGGCGGAGGACGGCCTCCCGTGATGCCTGGTAGCGGTCAACGAGAAATCGAACCGAGGACAGCGACAAAGGCAACCGGAACAAATCAGCCCGGTACTCAGCTTCGGGCATCAACAATTCTGCCGCTGCGATTTGGCAAAGGAATTCCACTTCGTCTTCGGGATCAAAACCTTTCAGTTTCGAGCGCCGACAATGGACGATCTCGTAGCAGTCGTCGAACAGCGTGTGTCCGATCTCGTGGCAAATCGAGTAGTTCTGACGAACTTCCGCCCGCTCGGGGTTAAACTCTAAGAGTAATTGGCGCCCCGGCATCGGACGTAGCTGTGCTTCGGCAGAAAACAAATTTGCCGCCGGTTTCGACCGGATCCCCAAGAACGACGCCAGTTCCAACGGTTTGAATGGTGGGCCGTTCCATCCAGCGCTCTTTGCCGTGGCAACCAGTTTCTTAGCGTCTTCGCGAATAATGTCCACCGGGTCATCAATCCCGGCGCGCTTCATTAGAGCACGTACTGACTTGTGCCGCCACAATTGCCGCGGTGCCGTTCTGATCATGAGTTCTTCCGGTCAAAAGTTCTCTCAAGAAACTCATACAGGTATGCCCAATCTCCCACGGAATCCGGGCGTTTCCCCCGAAATTGCATTCTCGCCAGACTTAAGATGTCATCTTCACGTAGTGGGTGTCCCGCTTTGCGCCGTTGGCGGATGAATTGCAAAAGTGACTCCGGGATATCCGGTTCCGCATTCGTCATTGCGACACGGGGTTCATCAATCAGCTCGGCAATCGTCGAATCAAGTGCGTTAGCAATTTTCAATAAGATGTCGAGTGAGGGATTTGTCAATTCCTTCGACTCAAGCAGATAGACATACCCTTTCGAAACGCCTGCTTTGTCAGCCAAGGCGGGTTGTGAAAGTTGCTTTTGCTGTCGCAATCTCCTGATGTTCTCGGCAAGTCCCATCCATCACGTCCTTGAAAAGACTGTAACTTCCTTCCGGTTCTGCGTATAGAACCGAACTCGAGATTTGTTCAAGAAAATGTACTCGGCAACTTGCCGGCGATGGTTCTCGATCATACTATCTTCCATCGGGATGGTTTCGTAAGTTGAACAAGTTGTTCCACCCCATCCTGGTCGCCAGAAATGGAGCAAACCATGCAACACGACATTGAGTACACTGTTGACGGTGAGCCGCAAGCGACTACGGAAAAGGAGCTTACAGCAAATCAAATCCTCGAACATGCCAAGATCAACCCCCAGACCAACTATCTGGTCGAGTTGCTGGGCCCCCACGAGCGTAAGAGCTTCGAGGACCAGCCTAACGATGAGGTTCGCCTCCACGACGAAATGCGATTCGTCAGCGTCGCCCGCTGTCCAACACCCGTCTCATAAGAGATTCTGATGAGTCGTCAGGACTTCGTCGATCAACTCACGGCACTCCGTTTCAAGCCGAGCCAACCCGGCGGAAACCGCGTTGCGTTTCCTTACGAGGTTGAGGTCGGCAAGTTCTCAGGACGGCAAATCCAACTCGGATTTGTCGTTCCGGACGATTTTCCCTTCAACCCGCCCAGCGGGCCGCATCTGTTACCCCCGCTCCTCGCGCTTCATCCGCAAAATGACGTTCCCCATCCTGTCGGGGGCGTTCATCCAAGTGAACCCTTCGGTTCAGACTGGCAATACTGGAGCCGACCATTCCAGGACTGGAAGAACACGGACCGCTCGGTTCGAGTCTACATGGCATACATTCGAAAACTGTTTGACACCCAATGAATTACTCTGCCGCACTCTCATCGACGGTTCACGCCGCGGCGCAGTTGCATTTGGTCCGGAGCGACCGCCAAGAGGATCTGTGTTTCGCTCTCTGGTATCCGAGCCAAGGCCGCGACCGATTCACCGGCTTGATTCAGTCGCTGATTCTACCGCAGCCTGATGACCGGGTAGTGCATGGAAACGTCAGTTTCGCGCCACAGTACTTCGAGCGTGCCGTAGCACAGGCCCACGCGGCGGGTGCTGGACTTGCTTTCTTCCACAGCCATCTTGGTCCGGGCTGGCAGGGAATGAGTGACGACGACGTCAAGGCCGAACAGCGCATCGCCCCCGCCACAAGTGGCGCAACTGAGTTGCCGCTCTTGGGGATGACGATTGGCGCCGACGGCGCGTGGAGCGGTCGTTTTTGGCACCGCAAAGCACCACGCCAATACTCACGGTCCTGGTGCGAATCCGTCCGCGTTGTTGGCAACGGCCTTGCCGTCACCTACAACGACAGCCTTCTTGCACGACCAACGCTCCGCCCGGAACTCACACGCACAATCTCCGCATGGGGTCCGGCCAAACAGGCGGATCTCGCGCGCCTACGGGTGGGCGTCGTCGGAACAGGAAGCGTCGGGAGTATAGTTGCCGAGTCACTCGCCAGAATGGGCATAGCTTCGATTCGGCTTCTGGATTTTGACGCGGTCGAGCTCATCAACTTAGACCGCCTGCTTCACGCAACTCGGCGAGACATTGAGCGCGCGAAGGTGCGCGTGTTAGCATCCGCCATCCGCCGGAGCGCGACGGCTTCACCGTTTTCCGTCGAGCCGTTTGAATTCAGCGTCGTCGAAGAGGATGGCTACCGCGCGGCACTCGACTGTGACGTCTTGTTTTGTTGCGTTGATCGACCGTGGCCGCGATGCGTTCTTAACTCAATTGCCTACGGTCACCTGATTCCCGTAGTGGACGGGGGCGTCGCCATCCGCACGTTGAAGGACAATTCCGGCCTCAGATCTGCTGAAATCCGTGCCCACGTTGCGGCCCCTTCGCGCCGGTGCATGGAATGTTTGGGCCAATACGGTCCGGGATTCGTCTCGACGGAACGGGACGGCTATCTCGACAACCCCGGTTACATTGCGGGGCTTCCACCTGATCATCCCCTGCGGCGGAATGAGAACGTCTTCGCGTTCAGTGTTCTCGCGACAGGTTTGGAGGTTCTTCAGTTTCTCACAATGATGGTTGCCCCCTTCGGCCTAACGAATGCTGGATCCCAACTCTATCACTTCGTCCCAAGCAAACTCGACGTCGATCCACCCGAGTGTGAACCCACGTGCCCATACCGGCGATTGGAAGCCATTGGTGATCGAACGTCGGTGACATTCACTGGCCGCCATGAAGCAGCAGAGGAGGCGCGCGCCCGCCGCCGCGGCATTCAATGGCTTTTGCGCCGTGCACGATACCGGTTTGGCTTCTAGCTAGCAGGTGTCAGTCGCGAATCACGCCTTCATGCTCATTTATCCATCATGTCAGGCAAATGCCCGCA
Organism: Tepidisphaeraceae bacterium; assembly: GCA_035483795.1. Taxonomy (GTDB): domain Bacteria; phylum Planctomycetota; class Phycisphaerae; order Tepidisphaerales; family Tepidisphaeraceae; genus DASXMX01. The sequence goes on from DATHPP010000409.1 coordinate 12,661, forward strand.
AATGCTGTAGCCGGCTACGCTTGGATCCGGCCTTCACTGAGCCTCTCGCCCATGACCCATAGCCGCTCGGCGGACTCGGGGTCGCAGGCCCAGGGGGCCCGCGGTGGTCGGGGTTGGGAGTCGCCGGGGGTCGGCTCGGCGATGTCCCGGTCTTCGGCACCAGGCGCCGCCGGGCCGGTGGTGGTCGCGGGCCGGACGGTGGGGCCGGCGCCCTGCTCGACCGTCTTCATCCGGCAGTAGATCGCGGGTCGGGTTGCTGTCGAGCGGCGATTTCCGCTGGGTCATCCGTTCCATCCTGTTCATTTCAGCAGCGAGATCCGCTTGCTCATCACGACGCTACGGTGGTTGAAGCGGTAGTTTTGAGGCTCTCAGTACGCCCGCACCACGCGGACGCCGGGAAAGGCGGTGAAATGCTTGACGTTTTGCGTGAAGACCTCGACCGCGAGCCGCAGGGCGGTGGCGGCGATCTGACAGTCGGGCCAATCAACGCCGTGTGAGAGATGAAACTGGCGGTAGAGATCCAGCGCCGCCAGGCCATCCGCTTCCGTGGGAACGACGAGGTCAAACGTACCCACGAACGAATCAATCAAATTGAGCTCCTTCTTGTCACGCGCGCCGGCGAGCAGCTCGGCGGCGACCAGCAAATGCGTGCGGGCGCGGCCGCCGGAGGATTGCGAGGCCAGGAATGCAACCGCGTCGGTGCGGCCACGCAGGCAGTCGATCAGGACGGAGCTGTCGATGATGCCGGCCATCACTTCACCGGTTCATCAGAACGACGCATCAGACGTTCGCGGAGGATCTTCGAGGCTTCGACGGAGTCGTCGGGGAGATCGTCGCGATCTTTCCAGATGCCAAGCGCCGGATGACGAGCAATCGGCACATTCGAGTTCGCGGCGGGGATGACATCAACGACAGTACCGTCAGCGGGCTTGTCACCCTCAAGAACGACCACGCCGCGGTCCATTTTCCCTCGGTATGTCATGCAGGAAGTATAGTCATGATGTGTTCCGCTTGCTCATCACGACGCTGCAACGTTACGGTTGGATCCGGCCTTTCAATGAGCCTCTCGCTGAGGATCCACAGCCGCTCGGCGGACTCGAGCTTCGCAGGTCCAGGGGCCACGGCGGTCGGGCTTTGGGAGTCGCCGGGGGATCAGCTCGGGGGTGCGCCACAGAAAGAGCAAACCGCGGCGGCCGCGGAGGATCGCGGAGGATTGCGGATCAGGGACATCAACCTGATAAGGCTCCTGATCAACTTCAACGTGCTTCACCGCAAAGACGGCCTCGAGCGGATGGTCAACAAGCTGGAACCCTCCGCGTCCCTCCGCGCCCTGCTCCGCGGTGAAGCCGACGACTAATCCGAAGGAAGCTGGCCCGCCCGTATCACGGCTCGAAGGAGCAAACCGCGGAGGCCGCGGAGGATGTCGCTCGCCTCGTAGGAGCTCAGACGAAAGACGCGCGGCTCTCTTCCCGGATTTTGCTATGTCGCGTGATCAGCCGGGCGGTATGCTCCGGCGATCATGAAGATCGCGCTTTCAACCATCGTTCTGCTGATCCTGCTGGCTGGTGTTCAGACTCTGGCGCAATCGACGCAGCCGGTGGAGGACTTCAAGCCGTCGGCGTTGAACCAGGCCGGGAGGCAGTATCCGCAGGTCAATTCGGAGGGGCGGGCGCGGTTTCGAATTGTGGCGCCGCAGGCGCAGAGCGTGCGCTCGAGTTTCAGCGGAGAGACGACGGTGGTGAAGGGCGAGGACGGCGCCTGGATCATCACCACGCGGCCGCTGGATGAGGGGTTCCATTACTACAGTATCAACATCGACGGCGCGGATGTTCCCGATCCGGGCACGCTGTTCTTCTTCGGAGCGGGACGCTGGGGCAGCGCGGTGGAAGTGCCTGCCCATGACAAAGAGTTCTATGCGCTAAAGGATGTCCCGCACGGGCAGTTACGACAGGACCTCTATTTCTCAAATAGCACCAACGCGATGCGGCGGTGCTTCGTCTACACGCCGCCGGATTATGAGAAGAATCCGTCCCGGCGTTTTCCGG
>DATHPP010000410.1:0-3068 GCA_035483795.1 Tepidisphaeraceae bacterium
AAGTATTCGACCCCAAGTGAATCGGCCAGGAGGACCAGCTCCTCGACTTCGCGGTAGATCTCGACCGACGGCCGGTCCGCGGGGCCTTCGAGATGGTCCGTGATGCCCAGTGAAAACATCGTGCATGTCTATACCGGTCGCCGCACCGAATGTCTCGTTTGGCCGCGATCTCGTCACGTTTCACGTCTTCAGGTTTTACAGTGCCGTTCGGTCCCGCCCCCTGTCCCGCCTGTGGCCCGGTGAACATTTTTCCCGATCTCATGGACATTTCCCGGCGTACCGATATACTGATTGAACGACAACTGCCTGTCTCCGCTCTGTCACGAAGCACGCCTTACGGCACTTTCCTGATTGAAAATCGAGCGAGTCCAGCGTTGTAGCGCACCACCACTGGCCGTTTCCCGGCGTCCGCCGGGGGCCTTTTTGAAGGTGCGCAATTGCACCTTTTGAAGGGCTTTTCATGCATTTTGCCGATTTACGGCTCGCCGAACCCATTCTGCGCGCCATTTCCTATCCCACCACCACGCCGATCCAGGCGCAGGCGATCCCGCTTGTGCTTGCCGGCCGCGACGTGATGGGCTGCGCCCAGACCGGAACGGGCAAGACCGCGGCGTTCGCGCTGCCGATCCTGCACCGGCTTTCCCGGGCGTCCCGCCCCGGCGGCCCACGCCGCTTGCGGGCGCTGGTCCTCTGTCCCACCCGCGAGCTGGCGACGCAAACCAATGACGCATTCATCGAATACGGCCGTCACCTCGACGTCCGCACCAGTGTCATCTTTGGCGGCGTCGGCGAACGCCCGCAGATCGACGCCCTGCGCCGCGGCGTCGACGTGCTCATCGCCACACCGGGCCGCCTGCTTGACCTGATGCAACAGCGCCACGCCGACCTGCGAACCGTCGAAACGCTTGTGCTCGACGAGGCCGACCGGATGCTCGACATGGGCTTCATTCACGACATCCGCAGGATCGTCGCGCACGTCCCGGGCCAGCGGCAGACGCTGATGTTCTCGGCGACGATGCCCCCGGAGATCCGCACGCTGGCGGGCAGCCTGCTTCGCCAGCCCGCGGAGGTTCAGATTGAGCGGAATTCTTCGCCGGTCGAGGCGATCGATCAGTCCGTTTACTTCGTCGACCGCCATAACAAGCCGGCCTTGCTTGCGCACCTGTTCCACGAATTGCCGATGGCCCGCGCCATCGTCTTCACGCGCACCAAGCACGGCGCCGACCGCGTCGTGCGCCACCTGCACGGCTACGGCATCCGCTGCGAAGCGATCCACGGGAACAAGACCCAGAACGCCCGCCAGCGGGCGCTGGCGAACTTCCGCGCCAACAAGACGCCGGTCCTGGTGGCGACCGACATCGCCGCCCGCGGCATCGACGTCGACGGCATCACGCACGTGGTCAATTACGACCTGACTCACGAGCCCGAGACATACGTGCATCGCATCGGCCGCACCGCCCGCGCCGGCGCCACCGGCGCCGCGGTCGCCTTCTGCGATCCGGAGGAAGTGACAAACCTCAAGGCGATCGAACGGCTGATCCGCCGGCCGATCCCGGTGAAAAACGATCACCCCAAGTACGAACGCACAAGACCGACCGCGGTGAAATCGAGCCGCGAGCCTTCGCGCCATCCACAACGCCCGGCGCCCCGCTCCGCCTGGTCACACCCGCGTCCTGTGCACAAGCCAGCCCGGCATACAAACCCGGATCCGTCGCCGACCGGCAAGCCACAGGCGCATCGTCGGCCCAAGCATCCGATGGCGGGGTTTGGCCGTCGCGGAAGATGAGCGGTTCGATCCTGCTTTCCCGTGACACGGCTTTTCAAGCCGTGCTGGCGGTGTGCCAAGCGAACAACCGCTGCATCGCGCGGCTGCCCGGATTCTGCCGCCCGTACGGGTTAAAAACCCGTGTCACGCTGGATCCAACCGTCTGGACAGGGGGATTCCAATGTCCGTTGACGCCTCAGGCCAGAATCTGCTCCCGCATTCCGCCGTATCTGAACGTCCTCACCATGTCCCTGGCGTAAAAGTCATAGGGAAAGCCCAGCTCGATCGCGCTGGCGTCATCCAAAGCCTTCACCTGGTCAGTGGAGAGTTGCAGCTCCAAACTGCCAAGATTGTCCTGAAGCTGAGGGAGCTTGCGGGCGCCGATGATGGGAATGACGGGAACCGGCCGGTGGCGCAGCCATGCCAGGGCGACTTGCGCCATGCTGTGGCCGAGCTGCTCGGAAACGGATTTCAGCGCCGAAACGATTCGATCGGTGCGCTGCTGCTGGGGCATTAGCTGCTTCATCATTTCGCTGTTCAAGCGTGCTCCTTCGGCCGCACGCTCGCCGTGATATTTTCCGGTCAGCAGCCCGTTGGCCAGCGGCGACCACGCCGTCACCCCCACATTCAGCGCCTTGGCCATCGGGATCAATTCCCGTTCCACGGTCCGCTCGATCAGGCTGTATTCGATCTGCAATCCGACGAACGGCGACCACCCGCGAAGCTGAGCCAGCGTGTTCGCCTGGGCGATCCACCACGCCGGCGCGTCGGACACGCCCACGTAGAGCACTTTGCCCTGCCGGACGAGGTCGTCCAGCCCACGCATCACCTCCTCAACCGGCGTGATCTGGTCCCAGATATGGACCCAGTAAAGGTCGATGTAGTCGGTCCGAAGCCGCTTGAGGCTCGCTTCAATCGCCTGGAACATGTTCTTGCGCTGGTTGCCCCCGGCGTTGGGATCTTTGCCCGGCCCGGCCAGCGTATATTTTGTCGCCAGCACCATGCTCTGACGATGACCGTCCATGAATTCGCCCAGGAACGATTCGCTCGTACCGTTGGTGTACATATTGGCGGTGTCGATGAAGTTGCCGCCGGCCTCGCGGAAGGCGTCGTACACCTTGCGGCTCTCGTCCTTGGCCGTGCCCCAGCCCCAGTCCTCGCCGAACGTCATCGTCCCCAGCGCCGCCTCCGAAACCCGCAGCCCGCTGTCCCCTAAAAGCCGGTATCGCATGTGAGTCTCCTGTCGTGTGAGCGAGTGGCCGAGTGACGAACATGCTTGGCGGGCTGTATCGGCGGGTCAAGT
>DATHPP010000411.1:0-13674 GCA_035483795.1 Tepidisphaeraceae bacterium
TTTTCTGCCTCAACGACTCCGGCGCCAAACCCGACGACCGCCCCTTGCCCATCACCGCAACCCTCACCTGCCCCGGCCAGCTCCCGGAAATCGTCCTCATCGTCCAGGCCGAACGCGACTCCACCGGCAAAGTGCACTACGGCGTCATCGGCCGTCATACAACCGCCGAAAGATCGGAGAATCAGCTGTCGAACTTCAAACCGATCAAATCTGACTGACCCCATGCCACCCCGGACGTAATTCTCGAATGGCCTTATGGCTTCAACGTTATATTACTTCACCTCAGAAACACACTGAAGCGGATGGTCAACAAGCCCGAACCCTCCGCGTCCCTCCGCGCCCTCTGCGGTGAAGCCCCGGATTCTCGCTGCTCGGCGCCTGAAGAGAGCAAACCGCGGAGGGCGCAGAGGATCGCGGAGGATTGGGGATGTGGAAGGGCTTCTGATCAACTTCAACGTTATTATCACTTCACTTCAGAGACGCCCTGAAGCGGATGGTCAACAAGCTGGAACCCTCCGCGTCCCTCCGCGCCCTCTGCGGTCATCTAACGCGAGCGGACCATGAATCGACGGGAATTTATCGCGGCTTCCTGTGCTGTGATGGCGGCGCAGTTGCCGGTTACATCGGCTGATGCGGCCATCGAGGCAGCGCCTTTCCTGGACGCGCTGCGGCAAGGTCGCTGGCGGATCATGCTGACCGGGGGACGCGAAGCCGGCGCCGATGTCGCCCGGCTGGATCGCCAATGGGACGGAAATCTCGTCCGGCTCAAATTGACCAACCTCTCCACCGCACCAATCCATGTCGAAGAAGTGGTCGTGTTCGACATCGAGCACGGCCTGGACGCCGCGACGCAGGTCTACGCGGAGGGATTCACCATGCTCTCGCAGACCGGCGGGACGCTGGCCGAGCCGGTCGACCTGGGGTATGCCGAGCGGAAGCACTATCGCCTGCCGGAGCCGGAAAACCTGCGGACGGTGTATGGGATATTGATGCTGCGCGGCGCGGGGGGTCGCACGGTGTTGGGGTTCACGTCGTGCCGCAGGTTCATCGGACGATTTGGCTTCGATGCCAAGCGCTTGCGCGTTTCGATCGACACCGAGGGGCTGGCGCTGGCGCCGGGGGAGTCGTGGGAGCTGGAAGAATTGCTCGTGACCGCCGGCGACCATCGTGAGACGCTGCTCGCGGAGCTGGCCGGGCGAATCGAGGCGCATCATCCGAGGCTGCGGCACGATCCGCCGCCAACGGGATGGTGCTCGTGGTACTGGTATGGGCCGCGGATCAACGTCGCCGCCATCACCGCCAACCTCGACTGGATCGCCAGGAATCTTTCCCAGCTCAGATACATCCAGATCGACGATGGCTACCAGCCGATCATGGGCGACTGGCTCGAAACCGGCAAAGCATTCGGCGGCGATGTCCGCGGGGTCCTGCGCCAGATCAACGATCGCGGGTTCGAGCCGGCCATCTGGGTGGCGCCGTTTATCGCTTCGGAAAACTCGCATCTCTTCGGGCAGCACCCCGACTGGTTCGTCAAGGACGACGCGGGCAAACCGCTGCGCTCCGACCGCATCGGCTTCGGCGGCTGGCGGCAGGGGCCGTGGTACTGCCTCGACGGAACTCATCCGCAGGCGCAGCAGCACCTGGAATCGCTGTTCCACACCCTGCGAAACGAATGGGGCTGCACCTATTTCAAACTCGACGCCAACTACTGGGGTGCGATCCACGGCGGCAGGCACTTCGACCCTGCCGCCACCCGCGTCGAAGCTTATCGCCGGGGGATGCAGGCGATCCTGCGCGGCGCCGGCGCGGATGCGTTCCTATTGGGCTGTAACCATCCGCTGTGGCCATCGCTGGGGCTGATACACGGATCCAGAAGCTCCGGCGACATCAACCGCTCGTGGGGCACGTTCGCCAGCACCGCCCGGCAAAACCTCCTCCGCGCCTGGCAGAACGGACGGCTCTGGTGGAACGACCCGGACTGCGTCCTGCTGGTCGATCGCCCACCCGGCGCCTCGACCCGGCGGCGCCAGGCCGAGCCGCTCACCGATGCGCAGTACCTCTTTCACGCCACGGCGATCTTCGCCGCGGGCGGCCTGATTCTCGACGGCGACGACCTGACCCGAATCACCCCAAAGCGGCTGGCCATTTTGAGCAAGCTGCTGCCGCCGCTGGCTCAATCCGCGAAGTTCAGCGATGAATCGCTTCAGGTCGGCGTTACCGCCCTGCCGGACCGGGTGATCTATTCGGTCTTCAACTGGTCCGACGGCCCGGCGGAGAACGCGATCCGCCTCCCGGCCCGTGCCCAATTGAAAGATTATTGGTCAGGCCAGGATCTGGGCGAGCACGAAGGTGAGTATTCCGTTCACATCCCTGCCGGTCGGTCTGCGGTTCTGATTGAAGCAACGGTATCCGGGGCGACTGGGCGTCGGTAATCACCCTATCCCAAGCCGCGGCCCGCCTTTTGCGTCAGCCCCGTTGTCACCGGTTAAGTCGGCGACGCACGGTCAACGGATAGGCATCGGCCGGGTATTGGCACACTCAATGAACAGAAGTCAGGCAGGTTTATTGCCGAAGGCAGACAAGTGCGGGCTGACAGCAGCACGACAAAGGGGAAAGTCTTGAGATTCGCGATCAGACCATCAGCGATGTCCACCGCCGCAAGGATCGGCGGAGCTTCGTCCGATATTCCCGACGATTTCGTCGAGATCGTCGACTGCCTCCCATCCCAGATCGACCGCCAGCTCGGGTATTTCGGCCAATGCCGGTTTGTTACCTTCCGGTACGAACCCCGGGCCGAGGATGTGATGTGGACCGATGAGCGCTCGTTCGGGATTTCCACGGGCGCATGGCAGTTGTTTCATCGCGAAATCAGCTCGCTGGCCGGGCTTTACGATGTGAATGTCGGCAGCGAGCAGCAGGTTGCCGAGCACGTCCTGATCTGCGATCGCGTCAAACTGACGGCCTACTTCGCACCCCGCGCCAGCGCCGAGGGCTTCCTGGCCCGGCGTCGCGAGGTCCTTCCCAACGTGGCCTGAGTACAACTTTCGCCACACCCCCCGCCGCTCATAAGTAGAATAGGGGCATGGGACAGCGACGCTGCCAAGCCTGCGGTACGCGATTCAGCACCTCTGCCGCGTATTGTTCCAATTGCGGGCAGCGGGTCTACCGAATCTCCGGCTGGTCATTGCTTGCCCTGGCGTGCGGGCTGCTGATCATCGTCGTCGCGTGGGTCATCTGGGCGGCGAGGACGTGATTCTGATCGCCACGATTCCCGGATATCATATGAGCGATGTTCGGCCTCCCCATTCATCCTCTGCGTCTGCTGGTGAAGCTACTGCTGATCGTCCTGATCGCGATCGGGCACATGCGGGCGCTGTATGTGCTCTATCCGACCGAGAGTTCTGAACTGATAAGATTTGTCGTGCCGACGGTGGCGGCGCTGTGCCTCTACCTGGCGGTGATCTTTCGCAAGCACGTGATCTTCTCGCTCATTTTTGCGCTGGTTCTGGCGGGCCTGTCGTTAGCCGGCGGGTTGATCCTCGCGATCAACACCTACGGAAGCTGAATATTCCCGCACCGTCCGAAAGGCGACTTGTCCCAGCAGCTCGATCGTTTCCGCGCCATGTTTGGCGAGCAGCGCCGGTTCGACCGCAAGCCCCACCGGACTGGCGTCAAACAGCGTCGCGTAAAAGACGCACGCCGCCAGATACGTCCCGGCTGGATTGGGATGGCTGCCGTCCCGATCGTGCAGCACGATTCCCGGCGACTCCTCCAACGCCTTCTGCCACGCGACGCCGACCGGGACGACGATCGCGCCGAGCTTCCGCCCGATGCTCGCGTAGGCATCCGACAGCTCATCCTGCCGCTGCCAGGCATTTTGCCGCGCCCAGGTCATGTAGAGCACCGGCTTGGCGCGGTGCTCGCGAATCTCACGGTCGAAGAGCGTGATGTATTCGTGCATCTTGGCGCGGTTCTTGAGCGGCAGCGTGCTCTGTTCCTGCAACACCACAAAATCCCATTGCGCCCCACGAATCGCCTCGAGCGCCGCGCCCCGCTGCCAATGCGTCTTGAGCGCCATCCCGTTGGCCAGCACCAGCTCCGTCTCCACTGCTCGCGGCGGCCTGGCGGATGCCGCCATCTCGGCGAGCATCTTCGCCAGGCCATTTCTGCCGGTGAAGCTGTTGCCGATGAAAAGAATCCGCGTCGCTTTTCGCATGCTTGTCCGCCTGCCTCGCGCAACCGATGGCACCGAAGATTATGCGCGAGCCGCATGGGAAAATCTTCGCCTGGCCGATATCGTTCCCGTCCGGGCTGTGGCCAGATTTTGTGGCCGGCACAGGCGCCGATTGTGGTGCAGCCTTTCCAGGCTGCACTGTGCAGGCTCGAAAGCCTGCACCACAAGTGCTCTCCGGGCCACAGAATCTGGCCATACCCGCTCCGGCTGGAATTGCAGGCAGGAGGACGAACCATGACGCGGCCGATTTCGATTCTTCTCATGTCCCTGGCCCTGGCCGCCCCGGCATTCGCTCAGGGAAAAACCGAGGACCGCTCGGGCCTCCGCTGGACACACCTTTCCTCAACGACCGGCGATCTTCCCCTGCCCGGACCCTCCACCGAGCAGACCGGCGCGCTGGTCGCCGATCTGGATAACAGCGGCCACAACGACTTTGTCCTCAGTTTCCGCAAGACCGCGCCGGCCCTGGTCTGGTATCGTCGCACCGCCAAAGGGTGGGACCGCTACGTCATCGACAACAGCTTCCTGACCGTCGAAGCCGGCGGCGCAGCGTATGACATCGATGGCGACGGCTATCCCGATCTGGTCTTCGGCGCTGACTGGCAGGGGTCGGAGCTCTGGTGGTGGGAGAACCCGGGCGGGCATTACGATCCGAACGTCCCCTGGAAGCGGCACACCATCAAGAAAACCGGCGCGCATCAGCACCACGATCAGGTCTTCGGCGATTTCAAGGGCACCGGCAGGCCGCAACTGGTCTTCTGGAACCAGGGGGCGAAGAAGCTGCTGATCGCCGAGATTCCCGCCAATCCGCGCCAGGCGTCCGAGTGGCCGGTGAAGGAAGTCTACTCCGGCCGGGCCGGCGAAGGGCCGGGCAAGTACGCCGAGGGCGTCGCCGCCATCGACGTGGATGGGGACGGCAGACTGGACATCCTGGCCGGAAATTACTGGTTCAAATACATGGGGAACGATCGGTTCAAGCCGATCAAAATCGCCGATTTCGGCGGACGCATCGCGGCGGCTCACCTCATCAAAGGCTCCAGATACCCGCAGATCGTCATCAACTCCGGCGACGGCGTCGGGCCGCTCCGTTGGTACGAGTGCAAGGGCGATCCGACCAACACCTCCGAATGGGTCGGCCACGATCTGGTCGACCGCGACGTCATCCACGGGCACAGCCTCCAGATCGCCGACATCGACGGCGACGGCAACCTCGACATCTTCGCCGCCGAGATGGCCAAGTGGACCGAGAAACGCTCCGATCCCGACAACCCCAACGCCACCGCCTGGATTTTCTTCGGCGACGGCCACGGAAACTTCCGCAAGACCGAATTCTCCAAAGGTATCGGATTTCACGAGGCCCGCATCGCCGACCTGAACGGCGACGGAACCATGGACATCCTCGACAAGCCCTACAACTGGGAGACGCCGCGGGTGGACGTGTGGCTTCAGATTCCCAAATCGGCAGCCCGCGCACCGGGCGCCGAGGCGCGATAACGTCACTCGATCTCTGAGACGATCCGCTTCGGATCGCGCGGGACGAGGCGCTCATTGGCGCAGTCTACGATCAGGTCGAGGTCTTCCATCACAATCGCGCCGATCAAGACCGAGTCTCGTTTGGGTTCGACGATCGCGGTGAATACGCCGTGACGGTCGCCGTAGGCCAGGTAAACGTTTTCGACCATGTCGCGTTTGGCAGTGCGCCGGTCGGCATAGTGCACGGTGGCGCTGCCGGTGGCTTCAAGGCCAAGCTCCTTGGCGACGCGGGCGGGAATGACCAGCCGGGTCGCTCCGCTGTCCACGACGCCGCGAATCCGCACGCGGCGGACCTGCTGACGGGGCAGGTGCCCGGCTTCCGAATGGATCAGGTCCTTGTAGTTGGTCAGCTCCACTTCCACCGCAAAACGCCCCATCTTCGGCTCCTTCGCCACGACCATCGCAACTCCCGGTTGAAACGACCAACGCCCGGATTCTATCCGCCTGACGCTAATCGGCAATCAACAGACGCCAGCGCGCGGCAGCCGATTGCCGAGAGGGGCATCTTCACGTGACGCCTTCCCTCGGATTTGTATAATCGTCGGTGCGGTCAAGATTTTCTTGATCCAGGAGGCGGTTCATGGGCAGGCTCATTCCATTCGCATTAGTCCTCATCGCCGCTGTCTGGTCCTTCGGCCAGGAGGCTCAGCAGCACAAAATCGACGTCGGCCTCCAGCTCTACAGCCTGCGCAACCAGATCCCCAAGGACGTGCCCGGCACCCTCAAGCTCATTCATGAGATGGGCATCACCGATGTCGAAGCCGCCGGCTTCTATGGCCTCAGCGCCGAGCAATTCCGCCAGGAGCTCGACAAGGCTGGCTTGCATGCCAGCGGCGCCCATTTCCAGTGGACCGATTTCGGCATGAACATCGAGAAAGTCATCAAGGACACCAAAACGATCGGCGCCGAGTACGTCACGCTTCCCTGGATTCCCCACACTGGCCGCTTCACCGAGCAGAATGCCCATACCGTCGCCAAGACCTTCAATGAATGGGGCCGCAAGTGCAAGGACGCCGGCCTTCACTTCACCTATCACCCGCACGGCTACGAATTCACGAAGGCCGGCGACGGCACCGTTTTCGACATCCTCGTCAAGGAAACCGACCCCGAGCTGGTCAACTATGAGCTGGACATCTTCTGGGCCTATCACGGCGGCGCCGATCCGGTGAAGCTCATGGAAAAATATCCCGACCGCTTCGTCCAGATGCACCTCAAGGACATGCGCAAGGGCGTGAAAGTCCCCAAGAGCACGGGATCGGAGAATGTCGAAAACGACGTCGCCTTCGGCACGGGCCAGCTCGACCTGCCTGCGATCCTGAAGGAATCCGTCAAGATCGGCATCAAGCACTATTACATTGAAGACGAATCGAGCCGTTCGCTCCAGCAGATCCCCGAGAGCATCGCGTACGTCCGCTCGGTCGGGTTTTAGCTTCCCCTGTGACAGGGGTTTTCAACGTTTTCAACCCGTGCAAGCGGCGCTCGAATGAAGGAAGTCGTTCCATTTTGAAGACCGAACGCACGGGTTAAAAACCCGTGTCACAAGAAACAACAAATGCCAGCAGTCGAATCCCGTCGTCGCAACAGCTTCCTGGGCAGCATCGCGCTGTTCACGGGGCTGCCTGCGCTGGCGCTGGCGTGGTTCGATTTCACAGGGTTGCCGAAGGTCCCGGTCGGTCCATTTGAGCTGAAATTTGTCGAGGCGATCAGTGCCGCGGCGTCGCTGCTGGCGATTCTCAGCCTGCTCCTGGCGTCGGCGTCCAAACGAACGGGAACGGAGATCCCGCTTGCCGCAGTCGTGGTCTGCGCGACCGCACTTGGTCTGGCCCATTTTCGGCACGCCACGCCGGCACCGCCCGCACTACCGGCGCCAGGATCGACGCCGCCGGCAGCAAAAGCGTCCGCGCCTGCCACCACAAGCCAAAGCAAAACCCCTCAGAATCGCCCGCCTGGCGCCGCCGGCGCCGTGCAAGCTGTCAACACCGCGAAGACCGTCCCGCAGACGAACGCGCAGGCGCTCCAGCAACAACAGGTCCTCGCGGCGCTGCACCAGGCGCGGATGAATTACGACGCCGCCCGCGCCGCCGTCATCAAGTCTCTCGAAACCGATCCGGCTTATCAGAACGCCAAATCGGACGCCGATGCTGCCGACGAGCAGCTCAAGCAGGCCCGCCTCACCCTGCCGCCGGGCCATCCGGAGCTTGCCAGAATGAGCCAGGACGATCTGAAGGCCCGCGATAAATTGAATCAACTGATCGACGACGCCATGCTCAAAGACCCAGCCTCGCGCCAGGCGATCACACAACTCAACGCCGCCCAGGACGCGGCCAGACATTGATGAAGTTCACCGCCCCCTTTCTGGCGCTTGCTTTGCTCGCCCCCTTCGCCTGCGCCCAGGACAAGCTGGACCTGCGGCTTCGTTTCAGCAAGGGCGATGTCCACGACATGGTCATCAACCTCGACCAGACCATCGATCAGACGATCCAGAACACCCGACAGCAGACCACACAGAGCATCACCATCGGTTACACCTTCACCGTAGACGATCTCGATGACCAGGGGACGGCCAGCATCTCCGTGCGTTACAAGTCGGTCGCCGTCCATTCCAAATCACAAGCCGGAGAAGTGAATTACGACTCAACGCAGCCCGGAACGTACGTTCCCTCCGTCGTCGGCAACCTTGCCGCTCTTGTGGGCCAGGGCTACTCGATGAAGATCGCGCCTTCCGGCACGGTGACTCAGGTATCGGGGCTGGATGCGCTGCTGAAGCTCGTTCTGGGAAAGTTGAGCATTCCCGAAGGCCCCGTCCGTACGGCCGCCGAGCTTGCCCTCAAGCAGCGCCTTGACGAACAGAACGTCAAGGCGTCGCTGGCCTCGATTTTCGCCCCGTTTCCCGCCGAGCCTGTCGCGATCGGTCAGTCGTGGTATCACAAGACGCAGCTCAATCTCGGATTTCCGCTCACGGTCGAAACCACGTACACGCTGAAGTCCCGCGACAACGGCATGGCGACCGTCGAGCTGGTCGGCCGTGCTTCCACTGCGCCCGGCAGCACGATCGATCTGGGCCAGCAATCCAAAATGACCTACGACCTTCAGGGCGAACTGCACGGCCAAATCCAGATCCAGGAATCCACCGGCTGGCCCTGGCTCGCCACCACCACCCAAACCCTCACCGGCAACGCCACCGTGCAATCCCCTATCGCCCCCACACAGGTCGTGCCGATTACCGTGGAGTCGAAGCTGAAGACCGAACAAAAATAAGCCGCCGACAGCAATCCGCTTTTCGAGCCTCATGCGACTTGTCTACGCCAACGCCAGGTACGAGCACCACAGCGCCGAAGGCGGGCAGGCGCACATGCGGCAGTTCATTCAGAACGCCGGGGCGCTCGGTCATGAAATCTTCCTCTGGCACGGCGTCGATCAACACCCGCTGACCAAGCCCGTGCCCCAGGGGCGCCTGGAGCGCATCCGATTTTTTCGCACGGTGGATGTGATCTACTACCGGATCGAATGGAAGCCGCCGATCGGGGCCAAGGTGATCCTGCCGCCCTACCGCAGGATGATCGGCGACCCGCTGATCGTCTGGGAATTCAATACCGTTCCCGAATACGGCCGCGTGCAGCAGGCCCCGGAGCCGCTGATCGAATCCTTTGTCGCCGAGATGAAGCGGCTTGCCCCCGGCGTGAATCTGGCGGTCTGCGTCTCGCGGGCGATCCAGAAATACGTTCACGAGAAGCTGGGCATCGCCCGGACGATCGTCGTGCCAAACGGTTCTGATCCCGAGCTGTTCCGGCCCGACGTGGCCCCGGTGAAACGGGTTCAGAAATCTCCCGACCGGATCAACGTTGTCTGGATCGGCTCGGCCAACCTCGGCTGGCACAACTTCGATCTGCTGCGCGACGCCGCGTGGTCGATCTGGAACCCGGGCGAGGGCGACAGGATCGTCTTCCACATCATCGGCCCCGGCATGCAGCGCATGCGCGAGGCCCCGCCGAACCTCAACTACTACGGCTCCGAGCAATATCTCCTGCTCCCCGCCTGGCTGAGTGCGATGGACGTGGGCCTCAACGTCTATCATCCCGGCCCCGCCGATTACAGCTCACCGTTGAAGATCTTCGACTACATGGCCAGCGGCCTGACGGTGGTCAGCACCGAGCAGCCGCAGGCCCGGGAAGTCTTCCAGCAGCTCGGGCAGACGGATCTTCTGGTGCCGAGCGACAACCCCGAGGCCCTCGCAAATGTCTTGCGGTCCCTATCCACCGACCGCGACCGCCTCCATCGCCAGGGCGCCGCCGGGCGGAAGCTGGTCATCGACCAGTACAACTGGCGCCGCGCCGCGCGCGACACCTTCGCAGAGATCGACAGGCTGCTGGCAAAGCCGATTTGAGGATCTCATCGAAGAGGTGAACCACGGAGGCACGGAGACACCGAATTCCATCAGATGGATTCGCTATTGACGCAAGTCGCTGGCAGGCATGGTTCGGCGCATAAATTGATCGAACAGCGGCACGGTAAACGCGGTATCGCCATGATTGGGGCTGTAGATCATCCCTTTCGAGATCAACTGGTTGCGGATTGGGCCGAGCGCCGTGACTTCTCGATCCAGGATCTTGGCGATGTCACCAGACCTGTGGGGCCCGGCCCCCAACTCGGCCATCGCCCGCAGATAACGGCGCTCGGCCGGCGTCAGACGGTCAAACCGGACCCGGAAAAAACTGGCATCAAGTGCGGCAATCGCCACGGTCGACGCGGCTTCCACGTCGTCTCGAATTTAGGAAGTTTATCGAATCAAGATAAATTCGATAAGATCGACATAAACCGGGCCCGAGGAATTCGGCAAGCCCCGGCGGCTGCCCTATGGGATCGATACGTCCCGTTCCGGGCGGATGCGGTGCAGGCGGGCGTCGTGGCGGGAAATCGAGCGGACCTTGCGCTCGATTGCGCGTCGCAGCGAGCCGGCGTCGCTTTCGGTTGCTTGCGCGTAGCGTTCGAGCCATCGCCAGCGCTGCTCATCGGTTACCGGGAGCTTCAGCGTGCTGTACCAGAACTGCGACAGGTCCTTGACGATCCAACGCCGGCGGGTCAGGAAGCCCGGCAGCCGCCTCACCCGCGCCGTGTCGATCAGGCGAACCTCGCCCAGCAGATCCTCGTCGCGCCCATCGATCACACGGGCCATGAAATGGCACAGGTACAAATCGCGATGATGCAGGCCGGCCTTGTGCAGCACGGCGGCGAGCTCCGCCGTGGGTTCGAGCAGCGTTTCAAAGGGCGTCCCTTGCCCGACGAGTTTGTCCCCCGGCGTGTAGCCGGTCAGGTCGTCGAAGATGACGAAACTCCGGCCACCCCACCCGCCCCACCCCACCAGCGGCGCGGTGGCAATCCCCGCCTGCACCAGCAACTCGTGCCCTTCCACTTCGGGGACCGCGGCACCGGCGGAAGAATATCGCTTGACGTGCAGCCGCACGTGCTTGCCGCCCGGCAGGTCGGCGTCCAGCGTGCAATTCTCGCGGTCAGGAAGCTTCCGCCAGCAGTGAATGTCCGGGTGCTCGAACACTGTCTGTGCATCCAGCCCCAGCATCCGCATCAGCGGCTGGTATTCGCCCGCGACCCGAAATTGAGGGCTCTGAAGCATCGTCACGGAATGATAGCTTGCGGCCTGCTCTCCCTCGAATGCCGGCTACTCAACCGCGCATAGCGCTTCTGAAATCGTGAGCATGAAGCAACTGATTCACTCAATTACCGGGAACGCTGTCAGTTCCCTCGATTCGCTGGAGGCGGACGATGTCCGGATTGTCTTTCATCGGAACGGGAGGCTGCCGCGTGAACGGAGCCGTAGTTCGCGAATCCAGCCATTGCCAAAACTCGCAATGGCCGTCAACAAACGTGATGCAAGTTCCCTTATCATGAAGTGCCGCGGGCTGATCGACCATCACTTGGGCGGGATAGGGCCAGACGACGAAGCCGCCAGTTTCTCCATCCTTGAGAGGTGATGGAGTTTCCTCAATCCACAGGAACGTCGAGTGCGGGTTGATCACATCGTGCAAATAGTGAAACGGGCCAAAGTGGCGGCCCCATGGGACGTTGAACAGCGCATATGTGCCACCCATGAATTCGTTCACCGAATACGTTCGGTAGCCAGGCCGGTCCAAATCGGAAGGACAGTGGAAGATGCGGGAATCACCCGCGAAGACCGTGAGTCCGGGCATGTCGAATGCCTCGCTAAGCCTGGGCGAGCCCGCCTGCATAGTAAGGTTATCGACGGGGAAAAGGATACCGTCGTTGGCCGCCGAGTACTGAAGATACGCGGAATGGAGCTGCCGCATATTTGACATGCAACTGGTGCGACGGGCACTTTCCCAGGCGCTGTGCAGGATGGAAAAAAGCAGCGTGACAAGAACGGCGATGATCGCAATCACCATCATCAGCTCGACAAGCGTAAACGCGCGCCGCCGGTTCATCTGCCGCTTCCCTCAAACGACACCCATCCCAAAACGACTGGACGTGATCTTCCATAAATAAGCCGTGTGAAAATGGCAAGAATTTTCCGCGCCCGCGACGCGAGCGCCGGCGACACGCGGAATCGGAGCGGGCGAGAGTTTTTGGGCAATTTGGGTTATTCAGCCAATCGGGACTCCGCGATCGCGGGTTGCGGCGAGGAGGCCCGTCGGGCAAGATGCCGCCCCTCATTACAAGGAGAGCGAGATGAATGCACCGTCGGGCGAGCAGGGATCGCAGGTCACTCCCGAGCGGCTGATGCAATTCGCCTGGGGCTACGCCATGCCGCTGGTCATCGAATCGGCGGTGACGCACGGTGTGTTCGACGTGCTGAATGGCGGGCCCAAGACGGCCGGGGAGCTAGCGGCCCAGACCGGGACATCCGAGCGCGGGCTGCGGATGATCCTGAATGTCTTGGTTTCCATGGAACTGCTGGCCCGCGACGCAGGCCGCCGCTACGTCCTGACGCCGGAGAGCGCGGCGTTTCTGGTCAGCAGCAAACCCGCGTTCCAGGGCGGGATTTTCAAGCACATGAGCACGCAGCTTTTGCCCAAATGGTTGCAGCTCCGGGAGGTCGTGCGGACCGGAAGGCCGCCGGCCACGGTGAACCAGGAGAGCACCGGAGCCGAATTCTTTCAGCAATTCGTCGAGGACATATTCCCGATGAGCTACGGCGCGGCCAAGGCGCTGGGCGAGGCGCTGAAACTGTCGGCCGCGGCCAAGAACGTTCGCGTGCTGGACCTGGCGGCGGGGTCCGGCGTATGGGGGATCGCCCTGGCACAGCAATCGTCGCATGTGACGGTGACGGCAGTGGATTGGCCCGGTGTCCTGCCGGCGACCCGCCGGGTCATTGACCGCTTTGGCCTGGGCGACCGGTTCACGTTGGTCGCGGGCGACCTCCGCGACGCCGCCTTCGGCGCCGGCCATCACGTCGCGACGCTCGGCCACATCCTTCACAGTGAAGGCGAGACCCGCAGCCGTGAACTGCTCAGGAAAACCTTCGCCGCCCTGGCGCCGCGCGGGACGATCGCCATCGCCGAGTTCCTGGCCAACGACGACCGCACCGGGCCGCCCATGGCGATGATCTTCGCCGTCAACATGCTGGTGAACACCGACCAGGGCGACACGTTCACCTTCCCGGAGATCCGCTCCTGGTTGGCGGATGCCGGGTTCACCGGCGCCCGCACGCTGGACGCGCCCGGCCCATCGCCGCTGATTCTGGCGACCAAGCCGGGCTGATCGTCACCGTAGTGATCGGTCGTCGCTGCCGGGTCATGACGGCCCCGTCCCTCGACGACACCCGTCTCAAAACAGTTGCACGCGGTCTTTACGAGTGCGGCGGCGCGAGGTCTTTGGGGATCTGTGCCAGGAGCGATTTGGATGGGTCGCTATTCGACTTGTCGGACTTGTCTTTT
>DATHPP010000412.1:0-8941 GCA_035483795.1 Tepidisphaeraceae bacterium
CCGGCGGGGATGGAACCCAGGGAGGCCTGGCACCGGCGGCTCCTGCCTGCTGTGGATCCGCCACGGTTTGCACCGCACAGGAGCGCGTCGGTGGATTCGCGGGATTCGCCGTCAGGAGGAATCACTCGTGACTCAGACCCAGAAGCCCGGCGGCGTTGAGGCGCCCCGTGCGACACAGCCGGACCTCGCCAAGCTGCTCGAAGAGTCGGTGTCGAAGAAGCCCGATGAACGGGTCCGGTGCGTGCGGGTTTTCGGGAACTACTACCGCTGTAACTGGTGGCGTCGGTGCGAGCCGGCTCCGTCGGGGACGGTGACCATCGACAAAATCGCCAGAAGCGAGTTCCTTCGCGCGACCATGACCGCCGACGGCCTGTCGTTCGACGACATGAGCCAGGCCGGCAAGGGCAATACCGTCATTCCCCGTTGATTGAGCGGTGCCAGTGGTTTAACCACAGGCACAGAGGAAGAAGAAACAAAGGCCAGGCGGGCGCCGCCTCTATTCCCCGCATTTTTCTCCGTGTACTCTGTGGTCTCTGTGGTTAAAACTTTCTTGGAGAATGCTCATGATCGGTACGCCGTTCCGTCGGATTCTCATGGTTGTCGTCCTGGGTTGCGCGCTGGTTTGCGCCGCCGGGTGCGGCAAATCCGTCTCGGGAAAGTACGCGGATGACGCCGGGGCCTTTGCCGTCGAATTCAAATCCGACGGCAAGGCGACCGTCACGATCGGCGGCACAACCCTCGACGCCACCTACACCGTCAACGGCAAAAACGTCAGCGTCAACGCCGGCGGCGATACCAAGACCTTCACCCTCAACGACGACGGCTCCCTCGCCGGCCCGGGCCTGACACTGAAGAAAAAGTAGAACGCCAGCGGGATTGATCCGCGCTCCTATTTGCTCCGACGTCCCTCACATCACGCCGATTTACGGATGGGCCGGACGTGTCGCGCCGTACGGGGGTCGACCTGGCTCAGTTCCCAGCTCTTCTGAAGGTTAAGCCACATCGCCGCCGAGGTATCAAAGGCCCGGCCCAACACGACCGCCATCTGAGCCGATATACCGCGACGGCGCCGACAAATCTCATTGATGCGCGCCACGTCGGTGTTCAGGTGCCGCGCCAGCTCGGCCTGCGAGATACGCCGCTCGTCCAGCATCTCCTGCAAGATTTCGCCGGGATGAACCGCGATGGGAAAGTCGCCGCTATACCTGCGCATGCGTGCTCCTGTCAGTGATAATCGGTAATCTCCACGTCGTCGGCGTCCCCCGCTTGCCAGACGAAGCACACACGATACTGGTCGTTGATCCGGATCGCATGCTGTCCCCGTCGAACACCCCGCAACGGGTGCAGGTTCAGTCCGGGTCGCGAGCCCAGGTCGCCCAGCGACTCCGCCGCCGCCAGGAACGCCAGCCGCCGGCGTGCCACGTCGTGAAGCGCTACCGGCAGAGCGCGCCGTGCCGCTTTCGAATCGTCACCCAGGGCGATATCGCGGGTGCCTTTATCACGGTAGCCGCGTATCGCCATGTTGGAATCTTAGCATTTTAGCGCATAGCGCCAACGATCGCCACTCACGCCGGGCCGCGCCGACGGCGACATCAAGACCTTCACCCTCAACGACGACGGCTCCCTCGCCGGCCCGGGCGTCACGCTGAAAAAGAAGCAGAACATCGCACGCCGATGCCTGATAGAATTGACTCATGGTCCGCCATGTCGATGCCATCTTCAGTCAGGGCGCATTCCGGCCGCTCGAGCCGCTCGTGCTGCCCGAGGGAACCCGCGTTCATCTGAGCGCAGAAGAAAAGACAAGCGCCACCCCCATCCCGCCCCGCGCGAAGATTCACTCGGCCGAAGCTGGCGCATCCGGAAGAGGCGGCTGATTTCGTGATGGAATTCCGGGAGACGGGCAATGCCGGCGTATCGGGTACGAGCCGCCTTCCCAATGGCGCCCCAAAGGACTTGCGACGCCGAGAGCGATTTCGGATAATTCTTTGGCGATAAGGGGAGCATTTCAAGTCGCAAAGCCGGTAGGCCTGACGGATGCGACGGCAAGGAGTGCGAGATGCGGTGTGCGATTGTCGTCTTGGCGATCCTGACGGCCGGTGCGGCTCCCGGAAATCCCACGGATTATGCCGAGTTGCAGGCTGCCGTACGAAGTGCCGAAGAAGTCAGGGCAAAGGCTTTGCAGGACTGTTCCCAGCGACTCCATGCGACGCCGCAGTACAAGGTGGCGAAGGAACTCACCGACCAGACGGAACGCGAGTTCATCAAGGCACGAGAGAGCGGCACGGCGCAGGAGAAGTTGGATGCCAGCCACGATTACGTTGCGGCGAAGAGCGCGCTGAAGAAACTTCAGGATGACGCCGTGTCGGAGGATACGCGACTGAATGTGGCGGAAGTAATGCTTGCGTCGGCCAACGCGCGATTGGCGGCGGCTGAGGCCAAGGACGGAGAGGCAGATAAAGGCGTTGGCACGACGGCGGCGAAGAGGGGAGGGGCAGACGGCCCCGGCACAACGGCAAGAAAGACGAACAAGCAGCAAAACCTCGTCGAGGAGTACGACCGGTTCAGGGACATTTCCGACGTTGGGACCCCGCGGATGCCCCTCGACCTCGATGCCGGGGTTGGTCGGCACTTTATGCGCCTGTGGGTGGCCTTCAGTGGACAGAAGCTCACTGAAACGCCAGACCACGTGCTCCTGATGTTGACATGTACTCATGAGGGATGGGTCTACCTCAAAGTGCACGACCACCTCGAATTGATTCTAATGATCGATGGGCAGCGAACAGAGATTCCCATAAAGAATTATGATTCCAATATTGGCGACTACGTGAGCGGGCACTGCATTGAGTTGTTGACGTTCAGGCTGAGCGCTGATGTGGTGCGAGCGATCACTCAAGCTCGTCGGGTGGAGGCCCAAGTCTTTGCGACTGAGTTCACGTTCACCCCGGATCAAATTGAGAACATCTCGGAACTGGCGGCTTACACTGGTATCGCGACATCCAAGTAGTCTTTCGGGAGACGATCGCGCGGTAGTCCACATTTGGTCCGCACGCCCGCGTCACGCTTACCGTTCCCATAATTGAGCGGCCATTCGCTTAGAACCCGTCCACGGCTGCGATCCAATTCCCGTCGTCGAGTTTGTGTGCATCCAAGTGGTGCATGCCGCCAGCATTCCACCCGACGCCGCTGGGACCTAATAGCGGCGGGTCGATCCGTTGCTCTTGATAGTCGCGTTCAGTCAACTTCCGAACTTCGAAGCCACGAACGGCTTGTCCATAGATTATTTTGCAGTCTTGCCCAAGTCGCACGATTTGCCGATCGAACTGTATCACGCGTCCGGCAGGGCGAGCTTCAGATAGGCTTTCGTTCAAGGGATTCTGCGGATGCGCTTGCCACGGTCCTCTCAGATCGCATGCATAGTAGAGGTTCAGCGTCTGGTTGTTCTCGGGAGGACCGCAGTTCGCGAACATCCACCAGCGTCCATTGTGCTGGAATGGCGAGCTGTCGACAACGAACGGCTCACGAAGCAGTACGGTGTCGATTTCCCACGTCAGCGGAAAATCTCGTGCACGGTAGAGTCGTACCTCGTGAGCCTTATGGCTCTCCGGGATCATGTAGTAATCACCTTCGTGCAGGAAAACGTGCGGATACGAGAGGCGAACGTCGGCGTTTAGCACGACCTGACGGTACGTCCAGTGAACGGCGTCCCCGCTGGTTGCTAGCCCGATTCTGTCCTGTTCCTTGCTGCCGATCTCAAAGAACATATACCAAGTGCCGTTGTCGTTCACGATAAACGGATCGGCGACGAAAGATGCATTCACATCCGTCACATCTTCGGGTTTGAGAACGGGATTCTTCACCGTCGGTTGCGGAGCCAGCGTGAGCGGAGACTTGCCGCCGTAGATGCCGATCGCCCATATTTGTTCAGCGCTCATGCAGCGGATTATATCCCGGACCTGCTCGTCGACATGATTGCCGCGACGGCGATCTTGTCCAGAACCGCGACGATGTTCGTTTTGGCCGGTTCCAGTGCGTCGGGGAAACGCCATAGGATGGCGCGGTCGGCAATCAGGGTTTCCACTTCGGACTTCAGTTTGGCAACACCCTCGGGCATGAGGGTGAAATTGGACTGCTCGGCGCTCGGTGTCTCCGAACCGGCGCCCGGAGGCATGGCCTCGCGGCCACGGCTAAACGGGAAGGGTGCACTCCGGTTTATTGCCCGTCGCCAGAGGGCTGTCAGTTGTCCGTTTCTTCCTTTCGCCGCGACTCGAAGAGGAGCGATTTTCGGGCATCGATCCACGAAAGCGCTGTTCTTCGAGTCGCGGCGAAACGGGTTCGCATCGGCCCGATCGCTTGCTGGAGCGTGCCCGGCGGTCTGGGGAACGGTCGGCGGGGAGATGGCTTTTTGCCCAAGCCGCCGGGCTCACGTCCTGCTCATCAAACCGGACGGGCGGATTTCCCGCATCCGGCTCTCGGAGGACAACGACGCCTCTTCACGGCGTACCGCAATAATTTGACAAACGCTCCATTTCGCTCCAAAAGTGGAGCGTTTTGGAGTGTTTGGAGCATCCACAAAGCAGCAGGCAGAAGGCGGGCGGTGGAAATGGGGTGACCCAAATGTCGCGAATGTCGCGGAATGTCGCACTTTTCTGGGTGTGACAAGTGCGACATTTGTTTTCACGCAATCGATAAAGGGACAAAGGGCGCGGGACGTTTTGAACATACCTGAACGTTTTCCGAGAAAATCGGAGCTTCCCTCCGCCTACTGCCTACCGCCTACAGCCTACCGCCGACCGCACAATTATCGGTACGCGGGATGGATGACATATCCAATGGTGCGGCCTGCCGATAAGGTGATTCGCGGATGGCTGAGGCGATGGACAGGTCGACGGTATTGCTCGCCGGGGGCGGGACGGGGGGGCATTTGTATCCGGGGATCGCGGTCGCCGAGGCGCTGCGGAGGATCGCGCCCGAGCTTCATCCGGTGTTCCTGTGCACCCGGAAGGAGATCGACCGGGTCATCCTGGAGCCGACGGGATTTGAGTTTGTGCCGCAGCCGGTGGTTCCGTGGAAGAAGTCGATCGGCGGGACGCTGCGGTTTGCCATGGGGCTGCGGGAGACGTGGGAGCTGGATCGGCGGGTCATCCGCGAGCGAAAGCCCGCGGCGGTGCTGGGCCTGGGCGGGTACGCGGCGGGGCTGGCCGTGCGGATGGCGGCGGGGAAGAAAATCCCCACCGCCCTCATCAACCCGGATGTCGTGCCGGGGGCGGCCAACAAGATGCTGTTCAAGCGAGTGGACGCGGTTTGTTGCCAGTTCGATCAGACGGCGGATTACGTGGATCCTTCGCTGCGGGGGAAGCTGAAGGTGACGGGATGTCCGATCCGCTCGGACATTCGGACGCTGCCGCCGCGGACGGAGGCGGCGCAGCGGCTGGGGCTCGATCCCCGCACACACACGCTGGTCGTCACCGGGGCGTCGCTGGGGGCGCAGACGGTGAACGAGGCCGTGCTGACGATGCTGGGGCAGATCACGCTGCGGGGGTGGCAGATTCTGCATTTATCCGGACGCGATCATGCCGCCAGCGTGCGGGCGGGTTATCGGGAGTTGCCGGCGCAGGCGGTGGTGATCGACTTCACGCCGGCCATGGCGGACATTTGGGCGGTGGCGGACCTGGCGATCAGCCGGTCGGGCGCCAGCAGCTGCGCCGAGCTGACTGCGTGCGGCGTGCCGTCGATCCTGCTCCCCTACCCGTTCCACAAGGACATGCATCAGCGGGCCAATGCGCAGGTGCTGGTGGACGCCGGCGCGGCGATCCTGGTGGACGATGAGAAGGACCGGGTAAGCAATGCGAAGAGATTACAGGCCGTGATCGAACCTCTTCTCTATGACGCCGACAAACGGCGGGCGATGTCGGAGGCCGCCAAAAAGCTCGGTAAATCCGAGGCGGCGGAGAATGTCGCACAACTCATTCGAGACATGGCTGCATCGAGCCGATGAGAGTCGATGGACACTGCCTCGCATGTCGAAGCGAGTGAAAACGTAAAACGTGAAACGTGAGAAGACGCGGAATTCATCACGCTTTACGGTTCACGTTTTGCTTGTATCGCCAGCGCGACGCCAGCAATTGCAATCGGTCTTTCGAGGAGTACGATGCCCCCGGCAATGGGAAATGCGGTCAGTGAGCTGCGAACGGATTCGCCGGCCAGCGTTTCCGAGGGGGCGGCGTGGGCCAGCCGGTTCACCGGGAGACGCGTTCATTTCATCGGGATCGGCGGCTGCGGAATGAGCGGGCTGGCCCGCATGCTGATCGACAGCGGCGCCACTGTCACCGGCTCCGAGCCCAAACCCAACGCCCAAACGATCGAGCTTGCCAAACACGGCGCCAAAATCAGCCGCGGGCAGATGGGCGAGTTGCTCAGCCGCGATGTCGATTTGGTTGTTCGCAGCGCCGCGGTGAAGGACAGCAATCCGGAATACCAGGCCGCCGGGCGGTACGGGATCAAGGCGATCAAGTACGCCGAGATGCTCGGGCAGGTGATGCAGGAACGGCTGGGCGTCGCGATCTCGGGGACGCACGGAAAATCCACGACGACCGGAATGACCGCCTATGCCCTGCTCCGCTGCGGAGCCGACCCGAGCTTTGTGGTCGGGGGCACAGTTCCGCAACTGGGCGGCGGAAGCCGGTCGGGGAAAGGCCGGGCGTTTGTCGCCGAGGCGTGCGAGTTCGATCGCAGCTTCCACAACTTGCGGCCGCGGGTTGCGGTCATCACCAACATCGAAGCCGATCACCTGGATTGCTACAAGGACATCGATGAGATCGTCGATTCGTTTCGCAAGTTCGCGGGCCTGGTTCCGTCCGATGGCTTGATCCTGGCGAATGCAAATGATGCCCGCGTCCGCAAGGCGATCGCGGGGTTGATTACGCCGGTGCAGACGGTTTCGGTGGGCGGGAATGCCGATTGGACGGGGATAGTCGGCGGGATCGAGAAGGGATGCTACCGGGCCGAGGTCCGTTTTCGTGGCCGGCCGGTCGGCAAGTTGCGGTTGTCGGTGGCCGGCGAGCACAATCTGTTTGACGCGACGATGGCCGTCGCGGCATGTGCGGCTTGCGGGGTCGATCCGGCCAGGGCCGCCGAGGCGTTGGCGGATTTCCGGGGCGTCGACCGCCGGATGTCGGAAATGGGGCGGTGCAACGACGCCACAATCGTCGACGATTACGGCCACCACCCCACCGAAATCCGCACCACACTTCGCGCCCTGCGGGAAAAGTACTCGCCCAAGCGGCTGATCTGCGTTTTCCAACCCCACCAGCACAGCCGGACGCGATTTCTGCTGGACGAATTTGCCACCAGTTTTGCCGATGCCGATCAGACGATCATCACCGATATTTACTTCGTCCGCGACAACGAGATCGAGCGGCAGAAAATCACCGCTTCGGACCTGGTCGCCCGCGTCAAACGCAACGGCCAGCGGGCGGTACACGTTTCCAGCTTCGAGGAGATTCTCCAATCCCTGAAGCAGGACCTGCGCTCCGGCGACGTGCTGGTCACCATGGGCGCCGGCAATGTCTGGGAAATCGGCCGCGACCTCGCGCAACAAGGGTCATAACATGTCTTCTACGATGACGATGCGAATCGGAACGACAAACCCCTTTGCCGGTCTCGAAGAAATCGTGACCGAAAATGTGCCGTTGGCGCCCAAGACCTGGTATCGGATCGGCGGGCCGGCGCGGTGGTTCGTGCAGCCGCGAAGCGTCGAAGAGCTTCAGGAAGCGGCCCAGCGATGCGCGGAGAATGAAATTCCCATTTACGTGCTCGGCCTGGGCGCCAACCTGCTGGTGACTGATGAAGGCGTCAGCGGCGCGGTCTTCAAGCTCGATCAGGAACACTGGCGCCGTGTCAAATTCGAGAGCAACATCGTCGAAGTCGGCAGCGGCGTGGATATCCAGAAGCTGATCCTCCGGACCGTCCGCCAGGGACTTGCCGGGATCGAAAGCCTCGCCGGCATTCCGGGAACGATCGGCGGGGGCATCCGCATGAACTGCGGCGGCAAGTTCGGCGACATCGGCTCCCGCGTCACCCGCGTCCAGGTCATGGACTCGACCGGCACCCTCTTCGAGCGAACCAAGGACGATCTGGTCTTCGAGTATCGCACAACCAATATCTCGGCGCCGTTTATCCTGGGCGCGACGCTCGAATTGGAAGAGGACGATCCCGAGCGGATCATGAAACGGACCAAGGAAATCTGGATGTTCAAGCGGAACAGCCAGCCTCTCAATACCAAGAACGCCGGCTGCATCTTCAAGAACCCCCGCGGCCTCAGCGCCGGCGCCCTGATCGACCAGGCCGGCCTCAAGGGCATGCGCGTCGGCGGCGCCGAAGTCAGCGCCAAGCACGCCAACTTCATCATCGCCCACTCCGGCTGCCGGGCCGACGACGTCCTCAAGCTCGTCAAGATCATCCGCGAAAAGGTCTACGAGAAGAATGAGATTCATCTTGAGAGCGAAGTGAAGATCTGGCCGTAGCCGGGCATGCGAAATGACGAATCGACTTGGCATTCTCGTGGCACGGGTTTCCAACCCGTGGACGTGGGGGACAAAAGACCCGGCAAGGCCTTGGTGTGGAAACACCAAGTGCCATAGCGCGGACAACTCTTTCGGCTTCGCACCTGGCAAGGTTTCTGCAAGCAAACCTGGTGTTCCCATACCAAAACCGTCGCTGGTTGAACGACTCTGTCGTCCACGGGTTGGAAACCCGTGCCGCGAGAAGAGCGGTAGCGAAGCGCGCATTTACCTATTTCATTCTTCACACTCGGGGGGTCACCGATGCGCGTAACAGTCCTGTACGGCGGTCCCAGCGCCGAGCGCGAAGTGAGCCTCGTCAGCGGCCGGGCCGTCATCGACGGGCTCAAATCCATGGGTCACGAAGTGTTCGGCAGCGACAT
>DATHPP010000413.1:0-2428 GCA_035483795.1 Tepidisphaeraceae bacterium
GCCGCGCACCCAGACGCTGTAATCGGCTTGCGGCAGGTCCGGCACCAGATAGCGGCCCTGATCGTCGGTCACGACAATCCGCCTGAACTGCGTTGGTAGCTCGGTGGTCTCGGCGATGACCCAGACACCTGCCTCGCGGCCGTGCGGGCTGGAAACGACGCCGCCGATATCCTTTGCGCCGATCGGGACCGCCGCGGCATCGCTCTGCGATTGCGCCCGAGGTGAAACCAACATCCCGACCAACAACACCGCCGCCGCCAGTACCGGCAGCCTGTTTCCGATCTTCATGGACTCCTCCTGTCGGCGCCGGCCGCACGGCCCCTGCCGATTTTACCGAAGCCCCGAACGGAGTCCACCGACCAGACCCCGTCAGGGCCCCGACCGGCCGGTGTCCCCCAACCAATCGTAACCGCACTCGGGTTCGACTGAACCGATCCGCTGAGCCTCGACGGACGTCGGCTAATGGCACCAAGCGTAACCGCCTGGGCACACAGGGGATTTCCGGAGCTGAGGGCAGACCGGCGCGTACCATCAACCTGGCGACGACATCCGCCGTTGACCACAAGCCGACGTTAAGGGGACACGCGAGAACCGGACAGCGCTTGCGCTCGGCGTAGCGACCGCGAGTGCTCGCTCCCCAGAAAAGCCGATTACCATGGTTATCGCTGCATGATGCGCCAACCTTGGACGGGGACCCTTATGCACCCACCTGACCCAACGAGGAACGGAACGGCCCGCCGCCGCCCGCCCCGCACGGTCACCTAACCGATCCCGCCGCGCCTCGCCCGCAACACCATCATCGAATCGACGTTCGACGTCGGCCGCCGCTTCCGCTGCACGATGCGCGTCGATTGTGGCCAGCTCGATCCCGGCGCGGTGATCCGGCCGGTACCCGGCGATTGGCACCCGCGTGTGCCCGAGCGTCTCGACGAGGAGGAGCTTGCGGACTGGCGCGCTGGCTGCGGTCTATCAGCTCGCCGCCCTGTCGATCTGGCGCGCGGCTCGCGGTCGCCGATACATCCTTCCGTACCTGCTATGTCGTCGATTCGTTCATACAAACATAACGTGATCAACTGAGGGTTGGGCCGGCGCCGGTCCCCGCTTTCAGACTGAATCCACCGTCAGGCTTGCCGGCGCATGCGCTCGATCACGCCGACGGCAACCCCATAGACCTCGGCGACTTGGGGGAATCGTCATTCCGACTTCGCCCAGGTTCGGATGCGCGCATGTAGCGACCGCGGAACCTCACGCGTCGTCCGGGGCTCCAGGTTAACCGGTGCCGGCGATGAGATCGGCAGCACGCGTGGTTTCCACGGCGGTTGCCCGGCCGATGGCATGAAGTCCGAAGCTGATGGCTTGACGGGTTTCGGCGTGAAGAGCGACCTGATCAACATCGGTGTGACCTCGGTTGGCCATCGCCGAAAGCTCCTTGCCGCCATTGCCGCGCTTGGCACCGAAGGGCCGACCGCCCCATCCCGTGATGCGCCTCGGCTGCCTGGCGCGCGCTCGTGATCCGCTCACGATCATCACCGCGAGGGTGGTGCGGTTGTTGCCGGCGGTTGAGCAAGAGTTGCCCCGACTGGTTGGTTACTCACGACATCGAGGGGGAATTCGCCAATTTTAGCGTGACGTTAACGCATTTACTGGGTGTCGGTTCCACGTCAATAGTCGCGAAATGAAGGTTTCTGGACAATGAGCCGCACAGCCCGCGGCAAACCGTGCGCGCTATGATTACATGCCAAGGGAACGTCGGGAGCGGTTGGGGTTTTGCAGTGACAACATTTATCTCAAAGCTTTGGGTCGTGCGGTGTGGGCTTTTGCTCTGCTGGAATGGAATGCGGTGTGGTGCTGCGAATTGCTGGAACCAAATTACATGCATAAGCCGGAATCCCAATTGTCGTGCAGCCTGATCCACTCGGCGAACGCCCTAGCCTACCCATTTGTGGCGGGGTGGCTCCGCCGTGCAATTTCGGTTAAGAGCCAACCGGTATCGGGCGTGATCGAAGGAAACGATGTATCCTAGTGCAGCGTTGCTCAATTGGCTTTACTTCTCGCGAGGCTCCGCAAAGCATCGCGCTGGCCGATCCTGCCGGCGTAGGACTACGCTGCTACCGCGTCATACCGGCGAAGGCCAGTACCTATGGTTGGGATCGGCCCCGGCCTTCGCCGGGAAGACAAGAAGGTATTAGCTCCCTCTCTTTCAAGTTGTGTAATCACATTTTTGAGACGGTGCACTAGCGATATTGACCCCCCAATCTGGATGCCGGCTGCCGTTGCCGAGACGCGAAGACCTCGATGCTGGCGGGCAACGGATCTATGACAGCCTCGCCGATCCAGAAGGTGGGACGCTCAGGGGGCTGAGAGGTCCCGGCGGTATCCTTCTCCACAGTCCCGACCGAATCGGGGCTGGGGGACGCGTTCGCGAACT
>DATHPP010000414.1:0-2546 GCA_035483795.1 Tepidisphaeraceae bacterium
CGCCGCCCGCTTCATCGCCGGTATCGCTCACGATCATTTCGCGGCGCGTGTTCACCACACGCTTCACCACGCTTTGCGATACTTTCAATAGATCCGGGCGCAAGGTTCCCTTTTGCGCGTCGCGCGCGACAACCATCTGCAGCTCGCCACCGGGATTGGCCAGCAACAGGACGCCGCGTTCTGTCCGAGTCACTTGGATTGCCGCATCCACTACCGCTGTCAGCACATCCTCAAGCGATAAGCCAGTGCCGAGCGTGCGTGCCACATCCAGCAGCACGCCCAAATGGTGCAGTTCGCGCGATCCGGGAGCGGACGGCGCGGGCCCCTCGACCTTCTCCACTAACTCCTCGATCGTCGCGCCCTCACCCAAATAGATAAGCTTGTAGGAATCCGCCATGCCGAAATCGATTTTGTCGCGCGGCTGCAGTTCGTGCTTCAGCACTTTTTCGCCGTTGACAAATGTGCCATGGCGACTGCCCATGTCTTCGAGTATCCAACCGCCATTTTGGGAAAGAATTTGAGCTTGCTGGCGGCTGATGCGGCTGTCGCGAAGAGTCAGTTCGTTGCCGGCCTGCCGGCCAATGCGGAAAGGAGAAGCGTTCAAAGGCACGTCGCGGCGAACGCCGCTCGGTTCAATTACAACAATGCGTGGAGAGCGTGGCATGGGCTCAACGCGCGCCGTCAGGGCCGGCACGCAGAATCGCCTCCAGGAGCAATTCAGCACGCCATGGTAGGGAAACTCGGGCGGGAAGTAAAGTGCCTGAGGCGACTTCCGCCGTGCCAAAGAACAGCATTACCTTCTCAATCGGCCAATCTTGACTCCAAGTGCCTTCGTATTTCCTCCGAAACGGAACGCAGCCATGTCAAATCGAACTGGTTTAAGTCCAATCCAATTCTTGGATTCTTACCTCGACTCGTGCAGGGAAGCCCTCCGATTCCTTAGTACCAACGTACCGTTGCGCTACATTTCGGTTATCGTATTATTCCGCCGCCCATGCCAACAGATCAGCCGTGTGAAGAACTTAACCGTATTAGGCTTGAAGCCGTTGCCGCCTTTCAAGCCGCCAAACAGACGCGCCGCTCTAGAGATTTGTCCTTCCAGGAAGACGTCGAACTGAGCCGCGACGAGCACCGTAAAATCGATGAGCTTCTGAAACATCTGCTCTCGGGCCATGACGGCCGCCCATGCCCGGCCGGCGACCGCCCAATCATCGGGATCGTTCCAACAGCAAAACGGCCTCCTATGAAAAGCAGCCCAAGCCCGCGATCCTTTCGCTCCTTTCGCCCCCTTGCGAACTCGCAGCGTCGCGGCTAGATCCAGAACCCGCGATGCGCGAACTCTTGTTTGAATTCCTTTGCGCAAAATGCGAAGGTTAAGCGGCGCCCGGACCTGAGGAGCGTCTTCTGAGAGCACGCCGTCCGGCATCGCGCCGCAAAATTCCAGCCGTCACCGTTTTAGGGGGTATCGATGAGATTGAGCCGACTAATACTCGCGGTATGGATCGCTTTAGCCGCCTTCGCCTCAGATTCCCCCGACACACGCGAAATCACTGACCCGAAATCCATCACATCACAGACCGAGATGGGCGCCGCCCCGGTGCCCATCGATGACCTCTTCTACACCCGCGGAGTCACAAATCCATCCTGGTCGCCCAACGGCCAGGAGATCGCTTTCTCGACGAACATCACCGGCCGCTACAACCTCTGGAAAGTCAACGCCGCCGGCAGTTGGCCAATTCAGCTCAGTCAGTCCGACGATCGGCAAACCAACCCGGTATGGTCGCCCGACGGGAAGTGGATTGTCTTCGAATCGGACAAGGGCGGAGGTGAGATTTACGATCTCTTCTCAATCCCCAGCGAAGGCGGCGAGATCACCAATCTCACTCTCACTCCGGATATTTCCGAGACCACCCCTGTGTGGTCTCCCGATGGATCCCGGCTCGCGCTGAATTACAAGCCGAAAACAGCCTCGGCCACCGATATTGCGATTCTCGATTGGAAGACACGCGCCATACACAATCTGAGCCAGGAAAAAACAAAGGATCACAATTGGGCGAACCCATTCTGGAGTCCCGACGGGAAAACGATCTACGCTTCGCGAGCCAATGCGAACTTCACCGATTCAGATGTATATCGCATCGACGTCGCAACCGGCACCAGCGAGAATCTCACGCCCCACGAAGGCCAGCGCCGCACGTTCGTATCCTCCGTCTCGCCCGATGGCCACACCCTGCTCGTCGGTTCCGACAGGCCCGGCGGATTCCCGAATGTGGCTCTTCTCGACCTGGCAACGAAACAGCTCACCTGGGCTACCGACACGAAGTGGGAAGCCAATGCCGCCGATTTCTCGCCTGACGGAAAAGAGTTCACCTACGTCATCAACGCAGACGGGCGAAGCGACACCTTCCTCGCCGACACCGC
Source organism: Tepidisphaeraceae bacterium (assembly GCA_035483795.1). GTDB lineage: Bacteria > Planctomycetota > Phycisphaerae > Tepidisphaerales > Tepidisphaeraceae > DASXMX01. The sequence goes on from DATHPP010000414.1 coordinate 2,422, forward strand.
CACGCGCACTGGTGCGAAGATCAACGTACCGCCGGGCCTCAACACCTACCCCGGCACTCCGTCGTCATTTTCTCCAGACGGCTCCCGGCTCGTGGTTTCGCATCAAAGCTCCATCCAGCCCAATG
>DATHPP010000415.1:0-27625 GCA_035483795.1 Tepidisphaeraceae bacterium
ACCGATGTTCTGAGCTTCGCGATCGAGCAGGATGAGCTTGCCCGTGTGGTGGGCGGCGAGCTGGTCATTTGCGTCCCCGAGGCCCGGCGGCAGGCCCGGAAAATGGGAACCCGCCCCGAGCGGGAAATACTGCTCTACGCGTTGCACGGCTTATTGCACCTGGGCGGCTTGGACGATAGAACCCCCGCGGGGTTTGTAACGATGCACCGCCGGGAAGACCAGATTTTGACCAGGCTCGGCATCGGCCCTGTATTTGCGCCGCGGCCCGGCCGCCGCGACAACCACCGCCGCGACAACCGCCGCAACGGAGAACGATGATGCCACTGCCGTGGGCGCTGGCGGCGATGTGCGTCGGGGCCGCAGCTTCGCTGATCTTCTCAACCCTGACTTATTCACTGCGGGAACTCTCGCGTGCCCGCCTCACCGATTACCTCCAGCGCCATCATCGCGCTCACCTTATCGATCCCATCGTCGAACACCAGGCGGACCTGGTCTTTGTCACGGCAGTGTGGCGGCTGCTGGCCAACACGCTGATCGCCCTGGCTACCGTCTGGGTCTGCCAGCAGTTGATCCGCGACATGCTGGTCCGCGACCTCACGATCTTCTTCGTCGCCGCAACGATCACGCTGGTCATTTCCGTTGCCCTTCCGCAGGCGTTGACCAAATATGCCGGCGACAAAATCGTCGGCGCCTCGGCGGGGATGCTGATGGGGGTACGCACCGCCACCAAGCCGGTCAACTGGATCATGCACCTCAGCGACGAGTTCGTCCGCAGCGCTGCCGGCATCTCCAAGGCGCCGCAGCCGGAGCAGATCGAGCAGCAGGTTGAGGAGGAGATCCTCTCTGCCGTCGAAGAGGGCGAGGAACGCGGCGTCGTCGACGAGCAGGAACGCGAGATGATCGAGTCGGTCATCGAATTCCACGATTCGGCGGTCGCCCAGATCATGACGAGCCGCGGCGACATGGTGGCGCTGCCGATCGACGTGCAGTTCGATCAGGTCAACCGCACCATTCAGGAGAGCGGCCACTCGCGCATTCCCGTTTTCGAGCAGACGCTCGACCAGATCGTCGGCATCCTTTACGCGCGCGACCTGCTGGCCCAGTGCGGGCAGCCGGCGGAAAAATTCGACGTTCGCCCGCTGCTGCGGCCGGCGTTCTTCGTCCCCGAAACCCGCCCGCTGGGCGACCTGTTGCACGATTTCCGCGGCCGCAAGGCGCACATCGCCATCGTGCTCGACGAGTACGGCGGCACCGCCGGCCTGGTCACGCTTGAAGACATCCTCGAACTGCTCGTCGGCGACATCAGCGACGAGCAGGAAAAGCCGGATTCCAGCATATTTGTCCGCATCGATCAAAACACCATTGAAGCCGACGCCCGGATCGAGATCGGTGAATTCAACCGGCTCTCCGGCCTGCATCTTCCCGAAGACGAAGGCTATTCGACACTGGGTGGATACGTGCTGGCCACGTTCGGCCAAATCCCTGAGCAGGGCGCCGTCATCGAGCGGGACGGCGTGAAATTCATCGTCCTCGACGCCGAGCCGCAGCGGATCAACCGCGTGCGCGTGCAGACTGTCACTCAAATCGCCGAGCCGGCCCAGTCCGCCAAGTTGTAAAGCAAATCCGTCGAGGATGTTTGTTCCACGGGTGACGGATTCCCCGGCATCGCAATCCGTGCGGACGTCACATCTTCACCGTCCTCCCGCCCTGAATTTGGCCGTCGGCTCGATCATTGTTAGATCGTAGTTGGAGGCCCGGTTATGCGGACGGTAAAGAAACGTATCGTTGCTCAAGGCTGCTCCAGCCGGATACGACAGGCGCGCCGGGGAATGGCGGCGGTGATCGCCATGCTGTTCCTCGTCTTGTTTGGCACGCTCGCCGTCGGGTTCCTTGTCACCACGCAAATGGCTTCGCAAGTCGCCGGCAACGAACAGAAGCTCGGCCTGGCACGGATGTCCGCCGATTCGGGGATGGAGTTCATCCGCTACCAGCTCGGCTCGATCACGCTGCCCAGCGGCAGCAACGCCTCGAACATCCTGGCCAACACCGCCGCCCAGCTTGCCACCCTTCCGGCGCTGAGCAGCTCCGCCAACATGGGCAACAATACAGTGACCGTCAGCAACGGCGCGATCTACATTCCGTCGCAAACCAGTTGGATGACGCTCGATTCGAATCTCCACACCCGGTTTCAGGCCGCGATCACGCAGATCAACGGCACGAGCACGCTGCTGGTGACGACGCACGGCGGAGCCGGTAGCTCGACCATCGCCCGTGGAATCCAGTTGCAATATTCGCCGACCCAGGGGAACAGCTCGATCCTCAACTACGGGATCGCGGCACACGGGCCGATCTCGCTCAGCGGAAATGCCATCGTCCAAGGCGCCTCCAGCGCCGCCCAGGGCAGCATTCTCTCCGCCACCGGGACCGGCACGCCGCTCACCATGAGTGGAAACGTCTCCATCTCCGGCGATTTCTCTGACACCAACGCCTCCGGGACACTCAGCCTGTCTGGCAACATCAAGATCGGCGGCTACTCCCAGTCCAACCCCAACTTCGCCGCCCACCTGCACAAGGGAATCACCATGCCGGTGTTCCCCACGGTCGACACGAGCATCTACCTTCCCTACGCCACCAATACCTACACGAGCAGCTCCGGCGCCAACATCACTGTCGTCAATGCCATTATTCCGCCGAATACCAACCCGACGTTCAGCGGTAACACCACCATCCAGGGCGTTCTCTACATCGAGACTCCCAACCGTGTGAACTTCAGCGGCAACGTCACCATCCAGGGCGCGATCGTCGTGGCGAACAATCCCACCGGCTCCAACACGATGAATTTCAGCGGCAATGTCTCGGCCACCAGCATGAGCACGCTTCCGGCGACGGCCCAGTTCCCCGCCGGCGAGCGCGCTCTCACAGGTGCGTTCCTGCTGGCCCCGTCATTCGCGGTGAGCATGAGCGGCAACTTCGGCACGATCGGGGGTTCGCTGGTCGCCGACAGCTTCACCTTCTCCGGCAACGCCGGTGGCGAAGTCGACGGCTCGGTCATCGCCCTCAAAGACGTCCCCTTCACCGAATCCGGAAACAGCCCCTTCGTCATCGGAACAGCCACGACTGGGATTCCTGCCGGCATCGTCTTCCCCGGCGGCTTCGGCGCTGTACAGGGCAGCTACCTCGAAGTGCCATGACTATTCCCCATCGCCGGAGGTGGGGGGAAAGGACCGGGGCGCTCGACGTTTGGCAATTTAGCGACCCTATGTCAGGCAATGACTTCGCCGCCGAGCCGGCGCAATCAGCGAACAATTGAACGTGTGTGCCAACGGTTGATCTTCCTCGCTGCGCCTGTGTCGCTTTCTGAACTTCTCAACGAAGATAAGCCCAAACCAAAGCGGCGATATCGCGACCAGGCCTGTACCCCCTCGCTCTGCCAGCCTGATTGCCAAAGCGAGACCGTTATACGTCAAAGGCGTGACCTCGCGGTATCGGCCGTGTTCCCCCACGAAATAGTGGCCGCCTTCGATCTTCCCGAGGCCCGGCGATCCTCCGACAAGCATGATCGTTATCCCAATTGCAACGCCCAGCGTGAACCAAAGCGCTGCAACAGTCCGAACATCGCCGACAGGAATCCGATAAGGTCGCGTCGTGAGCGAATGATGCACAGGACCATCAAATAGAGCAGGAGTCCGAACACGAACACGCCAGCCGCGAAAAATGGATAAGAGCTTGTCACGGCTGTTCTGAGCTGCCGGACCTGAAGGGCGGGTCGAGCATCACGCGATGACTTCTCTGATGACTTCGCCGCTATTCACGGTGGCGCGCTCGTGGCGGCCGTTGTGAAGGTAGGTGAGCTTGAGGTGGTCCAATCCCATCAAATAAAGGATCGTCGCATGGACGTCGCTGACGTGGCAGGGACGGTCCTGGGCGCGGAGGCCGATTTCGTCGGTGGAGCCGACGGCGGTGCCGCCGCGAGCCCCACCGCCGGCCATCCACATGGTGAATCCCCACGGGTTGTGGTCGCGGCCCTTGCCGTTTTCGTTGAAAGGCGTCCGTCCGAATTCGCCGCCCCAGACGACCAGCGTGTCATCCAGCAGGCCGCGTGATTTGAGGTCGGCCAGCAATCCGGCGATCGGCTTGTCGCAGGAGCGGCACATCTTCGAGTGGTTGTCCTCGACATCGCCATGGGCGTCCCACCCACTGCCGCTGCCGCTGTAGACCTGCACGAACCGCACGCCGCGTTCGACCAGCCGGCGGGCGAGCAGGCAGTTCGAGCCGGTGATCATCGTCTTGCGATCGTCCAGGCCATAGAGCTTCTTTGTTGCCTCGGACTCCCGGCTGATGTCCACCGCCTCCGGCGCCGCCGTCTGCATGCGGTACGCCAATTCGTACGAGTTGATGCGGGCCGTCAGATTGCTGTCGTCGGCATGATGAGCGTCGAAACCCGCGTTGAGCTGGTGAAGCAGATCGAGCTTGCCGCGTTGCTCGCGGTCATCAACGCCCTTGGGCGGGGTCAGATGAAAGACCGGCGTTCCCTCGCGGCGGAAATGCGTGCCCTGATAGGTCGCGGGCAGAAAACCGGCGCTCCAGTTGGTTGGTCCCCCGTTTACCTCGGCGGCGTCGGTCAGCACGACAAACGCCGGCAGGTTGTCGTTCACCGATCCCAGGCCATAGTTGATCCACGCCCCCATCGAAGGCCGGCCCGCCAGAATCGAACCGGTGTTCATCTCGCACACCGAGCCGACGTGGTTCAGCCCGTCCGCCCAGCAGGAACGGATCATGCACAGGTCATCAGCATGCTTCGCCACTTCGGGATGCCAGTCGGAAATCCAGAGGCCGCTTTGGCCGTGTTGTTTGAAGGTTCGTTTGGACGCTAGCAGGGTATTGCCCGCCGTTCCCATCGCAGTGATGACACGTCCGAATGACCGAGGCATCGGCTGGCCCGACATTTTCGTCAACATCGGCTTGGGATCGAACAGGTCGAGGTGGCTTGGGCCGCCCTCCATAAAGAGCCAGATCACACTTTTGGCGCGCGGAAAGACGTTTGGAGACACCAACGTCGCGCCGGATGCGATGCTGTCGCGCCCCAGCAGGTAACTGAGCGCCAGCGCCCCGAACCCGCCGCCGGCCTGGAGAAGAAAATCGCGCCGGGTCGGTGCGGGACGAACGTGCGATGAAAGGTTCATAGGCGCCTCTGTGGTCAGTCGCTGTAGACGAATTCGTTTGAGTTCATGAGGACGTGGCAGAAATCGACGACCGCCGCGGCCCGGGCCGCCGGCAGCGCCGACGGCTTCGCATCTGGATAGACCGGCAGCGCCGCGTTCTGGCGCTGGCCGATGCGCGCTTCCTGCTCGTCGAGAAATTTGGTTGCCAATTCAATTTCATCCGGCCGCGCATGCCGGCAATAGGCGAACTGATACGCCACATCGACAATCGACGCCGGGTCCGATCCCGTCCGGCTGAGCACTCGTCCGGCAAAATGCTGCGCCCAGGTGAGCGCCAGCTCACTGTTGAGCAGCATCAATGCCTGAAGCGATGTGGTGGAGACATATCGCCGCGGGCAGGTCGCGTATGGATCGGGCATGTCGAACGCCTCGAACATCGGATAGCGCGTATTGCGCCGCACGAAGACGTAGACGCTGCGGCGGTTACGCTCGGCTTCGTCTTTGGTGACATCCCACCCCCCGCGAACGGTCATGCCTTTGGGAATTTCGGGGAAGATGCTCGGCCCGCCCATCTTCGGATTCAGCAAGCCTGCGATCGCCAGGGCAGAATCGCGAATCGTCTCCGCTTCCAGCCGCTTGAGCGGGAAACGCGAGAGCAGCTTGTCATCCGGATCGGCCTTGGCGGCGGTCTCACTGACCATCGCCGACTGGCGATACGTGCTGGAAGTCATGATCAGTCGGTGCAGCTTCTTGAGGCTCCAGCCGTCCTGAACGAAGCGGCTTGCCAGCCAGTCGAGCAACTCGGGATGCGTCGCCGGCTCGCCCTGCACGCCGAAGTCGCTGGGGGTGCGGACAATGCCATGCCCAAAGTGATAATGCCAAGCCCGATTCACCATCACCTTCGCGGTCATCGGGTTGTCGGCACTGGCCAGCCAGTTCGCCAGCGCCGTACGGCGGCCCGTCGATTTGCCCCCATCCGGAGGCTTAATCGTCGGCGGGCGAGAATCGAGACGAGTAGGGAACCCCGCCTCGACCTCGTCCTTGGGGGCATTGAATACGCCTCGCTTGAGCAGGAAGGTCTTCGGCGCTTCGGCGCCGGCGTCGGCGACTCCGGCGCCCAAAGGCAGATCCTTCGGCTTCAGGTCCGCGTACTCCTGAAGCTGTTTGTGCAGTTCGTTCCACCGCTCTTTATTCGCCGCCGACATCCCGGCAACGCATGCCGAGGCGGGCGCGATGTACTGATACGAATCCGCCCCCAGGTACTGCTCGGCCTTGTAGTGGAGCAGCCAATCCATCGGCGTGCGCTCACCTTCCGGCTTTTGCAGTGCAACCTGGATTTCCGCCGGATACTTCTTGAAATAGTCCTTGATGATGGCCTTACGTTTTGGCGCCTCGAGTTTGGCCATCTCCTCTCTGATTCCCCCGGTCTTCTCTTTCCACGCCGCCAGCTTTTCATCGTGCTCGCGAATCTGCCCGAGCGATGCGACGACGATGTTGTCATCGGCCCGCATGTCCGCCAGAAACGCCTGAAGCCGGTAGTAATCCGTCTGCGGAATCGGATCGAACTTGTGATCGTGGCACCGGGCACAACCCATGGTCATGCCGAGGAACACGGCGCCGACGACATCGGTGTTGTCGTTGAGAATCTCCTGTCGCCGCTGGAACAGTTCCCGGGCGTTGCTCTCGTCCGGATAGCTTCGCAACAAATATGTCGCAATGTGCGCCTGCGGGTCGTCCGGCCAGATCTCATCCCCGGCGAGCTGCTGGCGGATGAACCGGTCGTATGGCATGTCCTGATTCAGCGAATGGATGACCCAGTCGCGATAGCGCCACGCGTATGGCCGTGTCTCATCCGCTTTGAAGCCCTCGCTCTCGGCGTACCGCACCAAATCCAGCCAGTGCCGCGCCCAGCGCTCCCCGTATTGGGGCGAAGCCAGCAGCCGATCCACCACGTTCTCGAACGCCTGCGGATCGAGATCGGAAACAAACGCCTGCACTTGCTCGGGCGTGGGCGGCAGCCCGATCAGATCCAGATACGCGCGTCGAATCAGAGCCTCCCGCGGCGCTTCGGGCGCGGGGGAAAGTCCCGCGGTCTCCAACTTGGCCAGAACAAACTGGTCGATCGGATTCCTGATCGAGGACTCCAGGCTCACACGCGGTGGTTCGACAAAAACCGGTTTTGCAAACCCCGATGCCACTCGAGCGGTCGGCGCTGATGGCGATATCTCTTCCGTCCCAAAGCTCGGCGACAAAGTCGCAATCAGAGACAGGCAGACGATCAAGGAAATCTGGAGAACCCGAAGTGTTCCACCGGCGGCGATGCTCACAATCTTCTATTATATCTGGACCGTTGCCGCGTTGACAATCCTGCAATGATTGCCGCACACAGGCGTTACAGGGATGATGACGGTGCGGCTGAGGATTGGGTAGTGCCCGATTGTCGCATCGGAGGCCACATGCGAATCGCGCTGCTTGTTGGAATGCTTCTGATTACCTCGGCGCCGGTGCTGGCGCAGCTCTCGACAGACGAGGCAATGGAGCGTCTTCGGGAACGGCAAAAGGCACGCGAGGCCGAGCAACACGCCGCCACCCAACCCGTCCAGGCCGGCGACCCTTCCCCCACAACCAAGCCCGGCGCCCTGGAAATCGGCTACATGTCTCACGGCGCCTGGAAGCAGCTCGAGGACAAGAACTACACGGACGCCGCAACTGGATTCGATAAGCTGCTCAAGATCGATTCCAAAGACGCCAACGCTTTGGAGGGCCGGGCGATCTGCCGGTACGAGTTGAACCAGTACAAGGCGGCCGACCGCGACGCCGAGACGGCGTTCAATCTCTCCGCCAGGGCCGCTCATCCGTCGCGACAGATCACCATTGCGTTTGCATGCGCATCCATCATGGACGACAACCCGATGCGCGCCGTGAAACTGATCCGCGGGCTGCTCGACGCCGGCACCAAGCCCGATGACGTCTTGCAAAACGTCTTCGGCACGGCTCTTTTCCGCGCCAATGAACAGGCCCGCAAGCTTTCCTATTTCAAGGAGAGCCTCGCCGACTATCTGAAAAACGATCAGGCCTTGAGGGAGCAACGAAATGACGGCAAGGGCCGGTGGGGCGATCAGTGGATCGACGCCGGCAAGGCGGAGCAGAACTGGCAGACCTTCCAGAGCGCCGTCGGATCCGACGAACAGGCCCAATCCGATTACGAGCACGCCACACAGCACCGGCTCGACACCCAGATCGGCATGGAGGAATTGCACAGCATGCGTCTGTTCGGCGACGCGGAACGGGCTCACATCATCGCCGTATACAACCAGGCCGTGAAGGAAGAAGCCGTCGCCAAAAAGCACCGCGACGCTGCCGACAAACACCTCGCATCCGTCGCCAAACCCCCTTTCCCCGCCAAGCTCGAACCGGCATGGAAGGAACCTAGATAACTCGGACCGGTCGCGTGGCTCTCGGCCATCGTGGCTGATGGCTCATGGCGCACCCTAAAAAATCGCGCCAAACCGCGCCAAGCCGCGCCAAATCGCGCCACTTTCCGACCGGCTCAAAGTCCGCTCTACCACACGGTTTACGCGCGGGACCCGACAAACACTCCATTTGACTCCAAAAGTGGAGCAAAATGGAGCGTTTTTAATATTTATTGCTGATTACCGACTTCCCCCCAACCGCATCGACCCTCTTTTATTTTTGCTCTCTGCTCACGACTGGACAGGGCGTATCATCACCCGTGTTACGGATTGAATCGTAGTACGAACGGAAGTGGACAATTGTCGTGACCAGCGGGTGGGCCGGGGGTGATTCGATCTGGCGCGGGAAGCCGATCGCCCGCAGTCCGGCCGCCCCCACTGATTCAAGCATCCGATCGCCCCGGCGGCGTTCGCCGGGAAATTTGTCCAGCGTCCCTCGGCGCCTCAGCGGCGCAACACCGGCCGGCAGCAGGCTTCGTCGAAGCCCAATTGCCATCATCCATCGATCTCCGATTCCGCCGCCGGCTCTCGATCCGCTGTTCTGCAAGGGATGTGTTTCGAGAGGAGTGTCTCCATGAAACGGGAAACTCACCCCAACCCCGCGCGACGAGTCGCGGACCGCAACCGGCTATCCCATGGCCGGGCCGATCGTTCATTTGTTTCCGAGCGGCTTGAGTCCAGAGTTTTACTGGCTGCGGCCGCTGTCTCGGCAAGCATTGGCGCCGGGGCGTATCCGGACGGCGGAATCGCTGTAGACGCAAATGGGAACGTGTTCGGCACGACCACGTTTGGCGGCGCCAACGGCTTCGGCACCATCTTCGAGATTGCACATGGCAGCCGGAACGTCACGACCCTCGCATCGTTCCCTGGCGGACAGCAGGCAACCGGGAATCTGGTCCTCGACGCTAACGGCGACCTTTTCGGCATGACCGTCAGGCCTCCGGGAGAGGTCGGAACCACGCTGTTTGAGCTGGAACACGGCAACTCCACGATCACTACGCTTGCATCCAACAACAATTTTGGTTTCTCCGTCTTCGTCGGTTCGATCGTCAGGGACGGTGAGGGCAACATTTTGCACACGGCAGCAGCACGATCTCTACAGTGGCGTCCGTCCCCAACCAGGGCGGCGTCCCCCCCGGCGTGTTACTGACTATGGACGGGCTTGGGAACATCTTTGGCGTAACCGCGCAATCGGTCTTCGAAATCGCTGTGGGCAGCTCGACCGTCAAAATTCTTGCGTCCGCGGGACCGAGCGCAGATTTTGGCGGCCCGCCGATCGGTAGTCTGGTGGTCGATGGGAACGGCGACTTGTATTTTGCGATCGATCAGCTTGGCCCCAACCAGGACGGGGCAATTTGCGAACTCACCAGCGGGAGCACAACGCTGACGACGCTTTTCACGTTTGACTCAACGACTGGCAGGCTTGATTCGGGAGTTGTCTCCGACGGCGCTGGTCATCTCTACGGAACCGCGGGGACCGCAATTTTCCAGATCAACGAGGATGGTTCGGGTTTTGCCACGGTTCCTGTCACGGGTTTTTTGAGCGTGTCAGCAGTTGACGCCGCAGGCAACCTCTATGGCGTGACCGGATTTGGTGTCACCGGGCCGTCTAATCCGGCGATCGAGAAACTGCCTCACGGCGGCTCGAATGTCACGATCCTCGCGTCTTTCCCGCCAAACACCTTTGGTGGTGTTTCATCGCCGCTGGCCATCGACACCGCAGGCAACATTTACGGCACATACGCCGGCAACCAAAACAACCTCAGCGGCGCGGTCTTCGAGCTTCCGGCGGGCAGCTCGACCGTCAATACCATCGCAACACTGCAACCGTACGTGGCGGGGACGCCAACCGTGGGCCTGGTCGCCGGCAAAGATGGAACCATTTACGGCGTCGCCAACGGTGGCGGTGAGTACGGTTTTGGCTCGGTCTACGCGATCACGCCGGGTAGCTCCGCCATTACGCCGCGGGCATCGTTCACCGGGGCCTATGGACCCGTCGGGCAGATCGCTATGGATGGGAACGGCGATATTTTTGGGGCGACCCTCAACGGTGGTCCCTCGGGGCTCGGGTCCATCTATGAGGTGCCCGCGGGCAGCTCGACTATTGTCACGCTCGCGTCCTTCGACGGCTCCAATGGAGTGGAGCCGGTAAGTGGCATCGTTATGGATCGCAATGGCAACATTTTCGGTACGACCGTGCTCGGTGGCACTCTCGGCGATGGTACAATCTTCGAGCTCGCAGCGGGCAGCAGTACACCGACCGTATTGGCGTCGTTCGACGGCACAGACGGCGCGAACCCCAACGGGCAGATCGCGATTGATGCCAATGGGAACCTGTACGGCACAACCGCGACGGGTGGAGCGAATAGGTTCGGAGACCGCGGCTAATGGCGGCCAATGGGGATTCGGCGCGGTTATTCAGATCGCTCCGGACCAAACGGTGAGTACCCTGGTGTCCTTCCCAAGCGCGAGTATCGGGCTGCCGTCGGGAGAACTTATGCTCGACTCCGCCGGCAACTTGTACGGAACAACGCATTCCTTCAGCGGCGTGACGGTCTTTGAATTGGCGCCGGCTGGCACGACACTCACGGACGTTTCACTCAACATACGCGCAATTCCAACGAAGGGCAGCGCCGACAATTTCAACGGAATCGCGGAGGATTCGCTTGGGAATGTCTACGTCACCAGCGATAAGATTTACAAGTTATCTTCGATTCCCTTCGCCGACACAGTCACCGGCACGCCCGCGGCGGACAGCATCACGCTCAGCCAAGACCCCGACCACCACAACACCGACTGGTCGGTCAATGGCGACGCCTCGTCGCTGCTCCCGATCAATGACGCCAACGGCCTGACCATCAACGGCAACGGCGGCAACGACATCATCACCCTCGACTACTCCAACGGCAATCCCCTGCCGGCGACGCTGCATCTGAACGGCACGTTCACCATCGATGGCCTTCAGGGCGCCGACCCGCTGGCCGGGCGGGCGCTGGACATCGGGACCAGCACCGTCTACCTGAACTATGGCAGCCCATCGAATGATCCGATCTTCGCCATCCGCCAGTACTTTCAGAACGGATACCAAGAGGGCGCCTGGAACGGCACGCCGGCCAGCAGCATCGACGGGGTAATCACATCTTCCGCCGCGCAGAACAACACCGCCGGCACGACCGGCGTGGGCTTCGCGGACTGGGCCGACGGCCAGGGCGTGAACACCACGCCCAACACCATCGAGCTGAAATACACTCTCGATGGCGACGCCAACCTGGATGGCCAGGTGAACAGCGCCGATCTTCAGATTCTGCTCTTCGGCCTCAATCGCGCCGGCTCCTGGGACCAGGGCGACTTCAACTACGACGGACAGGTGAACAGTGCCGATCTCCAGACGCTGCTGGCGACGCTGAACACCAAGCTGGGAAGCCAGGCCGGGCCGATGGCGGTCGCCGCGCCGCCGGCGACGATGGCGAACAGCGCGACCCAATCGAAGAGCGATGCGTCGACGAACCACGTGCCGGCTATCAACACCACGGGATCCACGACTGCCGTCGATCACCGGCTCACGGTGAAGCCGGCGGCGAAGAAAGCGGCATTGACCCGGAGGGTAATGACGAAACTCGAATGACGAATGACGAATCAAATTCGAATAACGAATGACCGAAGTTCGAAACACCTGCGCGCGAAGCATTTCGTTTCGTCATTTGTATTTCGGTCATTCGGATTTGATTCGTCATTCGTCATTCGAGTTTCGGACTTGATTTCTCCGTGCCCTCAGTGCCTCCGCGGTTCCTCCGGTCGCCGTGCTCTACTGCCCGATCCTCAGCCGACGCACCACCTGGGCGACGGCTTTGCGGTCGAGGCGGGCCGGGTTGGCTTTCACTCCTTTGGCCAGCAAAGAAGGACATAAGAGAAGCGTGAGCGGGTCGATGGGCTCGCCAGCGTCAGACTCGATCGAGTCGGCCAGAAGCTTGAGCTGTTTCATTTCCGCCGGCTTGAGCGGAACGGTCTTGAGCACCTCCCGCGCGAGCTTGCCGGGATGATTCAGCGTCGTGGGAGCGGAAGCGACTTTTTGCTCGCGACGGCTGAAGTAGACCAGCAGCGCCATCACCAGCGCCCCGCCGAGCACCAGCAGGATGACCGGCGTCGAATTCAGGTCCGTCGGGTGGCTGACGTTGTCCTGGATGCTCTTGAAGACGTCGTTCTGGGTCGGGGCAGCGGACGTTGGCGAGGAGAGTGAAGACAGAAGACAGAAGACAGAAGACAGAATAAATGCAACGCGAACCCCGGGCCGCGATCTTCCTTCTGTCTCCCGTCTCCTGTCTTCTGTCTTCATGTTCACCCGCTCTGTCTTCATCTTCGATCCCTCATCCCGCCGCGTTTTTCTGTTCCCGCACCAGCTCCGCCACCGCCTTGAGCACACCCAGCGCGTAACGGCGGACACGCATGTTCCCATCCGCTTTGGCCAGTTGCCCGACTTCGTTGATCAGTTGCCACCAGCCGATCTGTCGCAGGACCCACAGGGCGGAGATGCGATGCTCGGGTCGCTCGTCGCGAAGCATCGTGAGCAGTTGCTTGCTGGCCGTGCCGACCTTCATGCGGCACAGCGCCTTGATCGCGTTGCCCCGCTCGCGGCCATTGGCCGCCAGGGCCCGCTCGGCCAGCGTCTGGACCACCTGCTGGTCGGGCCGGTTCTCCAGGACCTCGATCGCGTTGGCCCGGACCCGCGCGTCGGCATCGTTCATCAGGCGATCGATCAGCGGTCCAGTGCTGGCGCCGGGGATTTGCCCGAGCACCGAGGTCGCCTTGCTGCGGACGCGGGCGCTGGGATCGGCACAAAGTTGTCCCAGGATGTGCTGGAGCCCCTCGGCGATGCCGAGCTCCTGAGCGATCTGCATCGCCTTGACGCGCTGCTCGGGCGGCCCGGAGAGGGCGCGGCGCTGCAACCGCTGCTGGGCGTCAGGCAGCAGCTTGAGCATGGCCTTTCCGGCCTGCTGGCGGGTGGCCTTGTCGAGCTTGTCGAAACGCTGCCAATAGTTCTCGAAACCAGCCTGCCCGATCGCCCTTCCGATTACCGCGCGGACCGAGGCCGGCGCGCCCGCCATCAGCTTGAGCAGCAAGTTTTCAAAGTCCGCCGGCCGGCGGCGCACGATTTCCCGCGCCGCCATCCGCACGATCCGCTCGTCCGGATCGGAAAGCATCGTGCGGATCAACCGCACGGATGCGCCGCGTTTGCGCTGCATCGCGATCCGCAAAAGCCGCAGTCGCGCCGCCAGCGACGCCTGCGGGGCGGCCTCGGCGGCTTTGCTGGCGTGATCCAGCAGCAGCGCCAGCCGCTCGTCCTGCTCGACGTCGTGAATTCCGCTGACGGCAAGCCACTGCCCGATCAGCGACCCCTCGACGGCATTGCGCCGTTCCAGGTCGCGGGCCAGCTCGCCCAGGTCCCACCACATGCCGCGGTTTACCTGATGCATCGATGTTTGTAGCTGCTGATCTTTCAACCAGTAGGTCCGGCGCAGCATCGCATCGAGTACCGGCGCTTCGTCAATTCGGGAGAACACGGAAGCGAAATGCGCCCGCAGGCTGCCGCGTGCCCCGGCCAGCAGAAATGCCTCGACGTGTTCACTGGCCGGCGGTTGCTGGAGGCGGCGGAGCATCGCGCTTTGCCCGCCGTGCCGCGCCGTCTGGAGGATCGCCAGCGTTTTGCTTCCCGCCCAATCCGCCAGCAGGAGCGCCGCCCGCAGCAGGTCCTGGCTGTGCCGCCCGCGATGCAGGTTGATCGCCCGCGCCACCGCCGACTCGATTTCCGGCCGCTGTGTGACCAACTCCTCGTAGATTCTGAGCTGGCCATCATCTTGTTCTCCTGCGTCAGACAAGGAGACAAGGAGACCGGGAGACAAGGAGATAGAATCGTCGGTGTTCGTCGGCGGCTGGTCTTCGGTCTCCTTGTCTCCTTGTCTCCCTGTCTCCTTGTCTTGCCTTTGCAACCGCCTGCTCTCCGTCGCCACCCAGCGTGCCAGCGCCACGATGGCCTCGCACGCGGCCTTGGAAAAGATCTCGTCGGAATCGTGAAGGTTTTCCGAAAGGACGTAGGCCAGCTTTCCCTGGCGTCCGACGGCGATCAGCTTCATCGCCGCCAATCTCAGCCGGACCTCGCTGCTCCGCCCGCATTCACCCAGCGCCTGGTGAAACTGCTTGATCTGGTGGATGATCCGCTCCTGGAGCGGCTCGGTAAGCGCATCGTAATCAGCAATGACCCCTTTGAGCCCGTGCGATGTCTTGCGTTTAAGCAGGGCATCGAGCGCGACATTCTGCTCGCCGGGAACGCCAAGACGCAGCGCCTGAAGCAACAGGTCGTCGGCCGCCTCGTTTTCCGATTGCACCAGCGCGTCGATCAGCCGGTCGAGCATCTTGGAGATTATCGGACTTTGGACGCGGACCGCTTGAATGTGGACATGATAGGCTCAGGCCCCCCGTTATGGTTTAATTGCTCCTCGCACGAAGGCGTGCAATGCTCACGGCCCTCCCATCACGTTTCACGTTTTACGTTTCACGCGTAGAATCCCGGCACGATCTGAACTTTAAAAGGAGTTTCCAAGATGTTCCCCCTGTCCGAGCGGATGAAGCTGGTTTCCGAGTCGATCACCCTGGCCGTCAGCGCCAAGGCCAACGCCATGAAAAAGGCCGGCGTCGACGTCGTCGGCTTCGGCGCCGGGGAACCGGATTTTGACACGCCCGCCTTCATCAAGGACGCCGCCAAGGCTGCGCTCGACCAGGGCCAGACCAAGTACACGCCCAGCCCGTGCTACCCCGAGCTGAAAGCCGCCATCGCCGCCAAGTTCAACCGCGACAATGGTCTCCCCTACAAACCCGAGCAGATCACCACCGGGGCCGGCGGCAAGCACTGCCTTTACATGGCATTCATGGCCACTCTCAACCCCGGCGACGAAGTGATCCTTCCCTCGCCCTACTGGGTTTCTTACCCGGAGCAGATCAAGCTGGCTGGCGGGACGCCCAAGATCGTCAAAGGCGAGGAATCCAACTCCTTCAAGATCACGCCAAAGCAGCTCGAGCGCGCCATCGGCCCGCGCACGAAGGTTTTCCTGATCAACTCCCCCAGCAACCCGAGCGGCGTCGCCTACACGCCGGACGAGCTCAAGGCCCTGGCTGATGTGATCGTCGCTCATCCCGAGATTGTCGTCTTCAGCGACGAAATCTACGAGAAGCTCGTTTACGACGGGCTGAAATTCGTCAGCTTCGCCGCCCTGCACCCGTCGTTGCTCGAGCGCACGCTGACTTTCAACTGCCACAGCAAGAGCTTCGCCATGACCGGCTGGCGCGTCGGCTACATCGGCGGCCCCAGGCCCGCCATCGACGCCATCAACAAGCTCCAGTCGCAGATGAACAGCCACATCACCAGCTTTACGCAGCTCCCTGCCGCCACCGCCCTTACCGACCCGCGCGGCGCCGAGAGCGTCGAGCAGATGCGCCGCCAGTTCGAAAAACGCGGCCGCCACATGCACGAACGCCTGACCGCCCTGCCGAAAATCACCTGCCCGCGCCCCAACGGCGCCTTCTACTGCTTCCCCAACGTCAGCGCCTACTTCGGCAAATCGATCGGCGGCACGACCGTCACTGACGCGATCAGCTTTTCGGCGGCCCTGCTGGAGCACAACCACGTCGCGGTTGTTCCCGGAAACGACTCCGGCTTCGACACCCACGTGAGGCTGAGCTTCGCCACCAGCATGGAACAGATCGACAAAGGCATCGACCGGATCGGGGAGTTTTTGAGGAAGATCGCGTTACCGGACGCGCCATAGACACGAATCGAACCGCGCATTATGCAGAGGGCGCGGACAGGATTCCGGGACGGCCGCAAGAAAACGCCCGTCTGCTCGGCAACTGCGTCTTTGCCAGGTAAAATGCGATATATGACAGCGCAGATTTTTCGTGAAATGCTGGGCCGCCAACCTTTTCAACCTGTGAAGCTGACGCTGCCCAGCGGGCAATCGTACGAGATTCGCCATCCCGAAATGGTGCTGCTGACCAGAACAAGTATTTTGGTCGGCACCGACTTGGCGGAATATGGGTTCCCGGCGGAGTTCAAGATCATCTCCCTGCTGCGCGTGCCGATTGCAGCCCAAGCGGCATAACGGTGGCGCCCGATGAAGTTTTGCTGCTCCTCCAAATGGCGTACCACCTGACAACACAGTTCGGTGCTGACGAGAGCGACCCATCGCCCGAGCGGATGGCGGAGGTGCTCGACACCATCGATCCCAATGATGTGGAACACACCGACGTGTCCCTCACGCATGAATCGGAATGGTGCATTAGCCTCTTCGCATCGGGCTTGGTCACGTTCGAGAACCTCGAAGAGGGGGAGCCGATGCACATGCGCGGTCTGGGGCGGCGGCAGATGTTGGGTCTGTGGCAGCAGCTCGCCCGCGGCGATATCGACGCGTTGCTAGCACTGCCGTGGAAGCCCGGGTACGGCGGCACCGCGCCGGGATAACTGGCATAACCGGCGTCCCCTCAAGCCGCCGGGCGGGCGCGGACGAAAGTGATTCTCGGACGATAGCCCAACGCCGCGAGTATCCGCAGCATCAGCTCGGTGGAGACGTGAGCAGTGTTGCGGTTGAGGATTGCGGTGAGGCGGGTTCGCGACATTTTCGCGGCCGTGGCCACCTCGGCATGACTAAGCCCGGATCGCTTCACCGCCTGAATGATCTTGTCGTTGAGCTGGCGACGAAGCGACATCTGGACCGCGTCCGCTTCTGAAAGCCCCAGGGCGCGCGCGAGCGCAACGGGATCCCTGGCCACGATCGGCTTAACGCTTTTCATACAACATTTCCTCCAAACGCTTCCGTCCCAATCTGATCTCCCCTGCCGGCGTCCTTTGCGACTTCTTCTCAAACGCGTGGAACACCAGCACTCCCCGCGAGGATTTAAGATAATAGAACGCTCGGAAAGCCCCGCTGGCGTCCCGGATGCGAAGCTCGTGCACGCCGGGTTTTACGTCCGTCATCGGACGCGAGAGAGGCATTCCAATTTGCGCGCCGTGCTGCAAATCGAGAATCGCTTCTCCGAGCGCCACCCTCACCAGCTTGGCGAAGGAACGAATCACCTCGAGTGCCAGGGGTGAAAAATCGCCGGCCGCACTGGCCTGATTGTCTCAATTTTGAGACATGAGGTCAACAGCTTCGTATTCGCTGGGCATCTGCAGCTTGTGCGCAACCCCTACCGCCCAATCAAAAGTCGAATTCACCCCCGGCAAGCTTCAGGAGAAGCAGTGCGGCGAGCTTGGCGCGCTCGGCGAGGCTGTCGAGCAGCAGGAATTCGCGCGGGCTGTGGAGCTCGCCTCCGCGGGGGCCGAAGGTGTCGATGACGGGGAGGCCGGCGGCGGCGAGCTTGTTGCCGTCGGAGGCGCCGCCGCTCGGTTTCCAGGTGACAGGGATGCCCAACTCGCGGCCGCACTGCTCGATGTCGCCGCACAAGGCGCGGGTGCGGTCGTCGAGCACCTTGGGCGGCGAGGCGAAATGGCCGTGCAGCGCGACCGTCACGTCGTGCGCCTTGGCGATTTCGGTTGCCAGTTGTGAGAGCTCGCGTTCGATGGTTTGCTGGTCAGTGAGCCGGGCGACGCGGACATTCAGGCGGACGATCGCCAGGTCCGGGACGATGTTGACGGGGCCGCCGCCATCGATGCGGCCGACGTTGAGCGTCGTGTCGGGAATGGTTCCGTTCAAACGGTTGGCGCGGACAACGTAATCGGACGCGGCCAGAATCGCATTGCGGCCAAGTTGAAAATCCCGGCCGGCGTGCGCTGCGCGGCCATGGATCACGACGGAAAAACTCCCCGAGCCCTTCCGCTCGCTCACCATCGCCCCATCGGGCATGGTCGGCTCGAAGACCAGCCCGAGGTGGTTGCGTTTGGCACATTCCACAAAAAAGGGGGATGAGCCGGGCGAGCCGATTTCTTCGTCGGGGTTGATGAAGACTTCCCAGCCGATGCTCGTTGCCACGTCGCTGCGTTCGAGCGCTTCGAGGGCAACGAGCATGACGGCAAGGCCGCCCTTGGCGTCGACCACGCCGGGGCCGCGGAGGATGTTGGCATCGATTTGCGCGACTTTTTGAAATGGATCGTCGGCGCCATACACGGTGTCCATGTGAATGCCGAGGAAGACTCGCAACGGCGCGTCAGGGCGCTTCCGGATCGAGAGTGCCTTTCCTAACGGTAACACGATGATCTGGCCGCGCGAGTCGATTACCTGCTCGGATGGGAGTGCGATCTCGTGGACATCGCCCACGGTGCTGAAATGCCGCTTCAAGACGGCAGCGAACTTGGCCAGGCCGTCGAGATTGTGGCTGCCGGAGTTGATGTCGGCCCATTCGATCACCAGTGAGCGCAGGCGATCGGATTGGGAATCGATCCAGTCGAGAGTGGGTTGGTGTCGGCTCATAGATGAAAGCGTAATCTCCGCATGATGATCGCTCGGCACGGTTGAAAACCCGTATCACGTGCAACGTCTATCACATGCTGCGTTCTTATCAGATTTCCGAGAGCGGATATCAACCCGCGGCCTCGGCGGCGAGTTGGATGGCTTCGGCCTGGCCCAGCGAGACCAGTAGCCAAAGCCGCGGGATGTCATCCCGCGGCTTGGGCTTGCAATTTGGGGTGGGCGGAAATGTTCAGACGACCTGCACCCGTCGGCCCACTCGGCGCTTGCGATTGATCATCTGGCGGCCCTTCTTGGTCCGCATGCGGGCGCGAAATCCGATCTTGCGGGCGCGCTTCACCTTGCTGGTCTTATGGGGATAATGCATCGTCGATTCCTGTTCCTCTTGCCATTCATTTGCTCGCCAGGGGCTCCTTGACGGTGACAAACACCGTCTGGAAGGACTGATTGCCCTTGGCGTCGGTTGCCCGCAACGTAATCTGGTGTTGGCCGGGCTTCAAACCCGGGATCGAGAACGACATCGTCTCCTCGGGCGAGTCGAAGATGTTATCGACCGGAAGGGTCATCTGCCAGTCCCGGTTGGAATCGACGCTGTAATCGCACGCGGCAACGGTGCTGGTCTCATCCACGATCTTGAAATCGAGCTGGACCGAACTGCCCTTCTGCGTCCACCTCAGGTCGCCAATGACTGGCGGCGTGTTGTCGACGACGATGGGGTCGCTAACCCGGCTAGCGGTCTTGCCCTGGCCCGGCGGGTTGGCGTTGGCGTCCGACGCTACAACTTTCACTTCGTATCGCCCGTCGGCAACCGACCGCGTGTCCCACTCAAATTGGGAATCGATGAGCTTGTCCTTTAGCAGGATCCACGGACCGGTGGGCGTGCGGCGGAAATAGAGCGAGTACTGAAGGGCGTCGTTGTTGGGATCGCTGGCTTCCCAGGTGATCGATTGCCGCGGCGTCGGCTGGACCCGACGCAGCTCGTTCTCGCCGCTCGGTGGATTGGGCGCGGCGCCGTTGTCGCTACCCTGGCTCGCAGGGGCGACCTTTACCGATTTCACCTGCGGCGGAAGATTGGGGATTTGATATGCGACGCTGACGTCATCGACGGTCGACGTGTCGACGCCATGTTCGTTGGAGAAGGTGAGCCGGTACTGGAGAAAGCGGGCCGAAGGCGAGGTGATGGCCAGAAATTCTTCTGCCGGAACATCGGTGGTCCAGGCCGACCAGCCTTTCTCGGATGGCTCTTTCACATTCCCGCTGCGCGTCGAGACCAGCAGCTTCGTGTCCGGCGGGAGCGATCCGTGAAGCTGCATTTTGCCGAACCGGCTGATCTGCGTGGCATCCAGCACCGCGCTGGTGTAGGCGCCTTTGCTGGCAAAGCCGGCGCTCATCATGGCGATGCTCCCGACGTTGGCCATGCCCATGTAGACGTTGCCGTCGCGGGCCGGAAGCAGGCAAGTCACCTGTTTGGGATCGACCTTGGCGAGAACGACGGTTTCGTCGGCAGCGGGATTGACCTGGAAAATCTCGCCTTCGCTGCCGGTGGCGATCAGCAGCGTCCCCTGGTGCTCGACCATCGCCAGAACGAGCACGGGTTGGCGGAAGATCTCGGTAACAAAGCCGTCGGGATCGATCTTGTAGACGGCGTTGCCCTGAGGTCGCGGCTCGCCGGCGTTGATCGTATTAACCGGCGGCTGGCGGTTGGGCGGAGGCGCTGCCTCGCCCTGATCGGGATTGGTGGGAGGTTGACCGGGCTGCGGTTTGCCCGGAAGCGGAGGGCCAGGGTGCGGTGGCAAAGCCGCGGGTTCGTCATCAATAAACAGCACGTGATCACGAATTTGACTGTCAATTAATCCAGTTTTCTCGACGTGCTTGGGAATTGGATTGGGCTCGCCGGGATTAGGGTTGGGAAGCTTGGGCGGCTCGGGATTCCTGGGATTTTGCGACGGGATCGGCACGCCCGTTTCCCCGCCTTCGGGCCTGCCGTGCGGCTGGTTGACATTCGGATTCTCCGCCGGAGGGAAACGGTCTTCATGAGCCTCGGACGTGGCGGCGTAAAGATTGCCCTTGTGATCTAAAACCAGCGCGCCAATTTCCGATTCCGGGGCGTTGTAGAGGATGAAGCTTCGTCCCGTCTTGCGGTTGACGCGGTAGACCAGCCCGTGCGGATCGGTGCCCACGTACAGCGTATCTTTGCCATCGCAGATGAGACTGAGCAGGTTGTTTTCGCCACTCTCCAGCAGCAGCCGGTGAGATCCATCGGGATGAATCTCAAAGAGCTTTCCCGTCGGGCCGGTGGCGGCGTAGACGTTTCCGTCTGAAGCCTCGCACAGCGCCCAGATGTACTGGATTCCATCCGACTCGAAAAGAGCGTGCGGCTTGGCGCCGGGCTTGTCGATGGCCAGTACCCGCCCTTTTTCGCCCGCCGTGCCGACCAGCAAGCGACCCGAGTCTTCCACGATCAGCGACGTCAGGTTGGTCGCGTCGTCGATGGTCGCGACGGTTGAAACGCTCTGGTCCTTGATCTGAAGCAGGACGCCCTGCGGCCCGGTGCCGGCGTAAATCGCCCCGTCTGCGCCTTGGGCCAGCGCGTTGACGGAGCTGATCCGCGGATCCTGCTCCAGCAGCGTCTTGACCGCCCGCGACAGTTTCAGCACACCCAGGTTCGTCGCCACGACGTTGTCCAGCGTCCCCTTCTTGAAATCCTCCTGGCTGGTCTGCGTCCAGGTGCTGGTCGTCACGCCCAAGGCGATGGCGGTGAACAGGCAAGTTACGAGACAAATGATGCTCTTCATGAGTGCTCCGGGATACGTCTTCTGAAATTTGCAGGCCGCCCTCTTGCCCCCTCCCTTGGGGAGAGGGTTGAGGTGAGGGCAAATGAAAGGCGCCTTCCCCTTCCCCTCACCCCAGCCCTCTCCCCGAGGGAGAGGGGGAAGGAAGGCGCGTTCGATAGTGGGCCTTGGTCATTAATGATCCTGATGCTCGTTCACCTGCTGGTCGGTAGCGGAAGCGTCAGAGTCGGCAGCGGCGGACTTGCGGCGTTGCTCGGGCTTGGCCGCCGGCACCGACGGCGCCGCGGCCGGTGGAGCGGGCTTGGCGCCGGCGACTTCCACCTTCGCCTTGGGGTCTACTGTAATTGCAAACTCCGCCGAGCCGGTCATCACCATGTCGGTCGGCACGATGTTCATCGTCGAGCTGACAAACGGGGTGATATTGCTCCGGCCCGCACCCAGCAGAATCTGCCGGCGGGAGGACGGAAGCTGGGGAAGCGCCGTCCGGCCGACCGCAACCCCATCCGGCTGGCGCAGCAGCCGCAGGTAGATCGCATTTTGCCGGATCGACGCTGCGTCCCTGAGCACGCCGAACACTTCTTTTAAGTTGCCCGCCGTGAAGCGGAACGGTTCGGCCTGCTGTTCGTCCTGAAACCAGCGCTGCGCGTCGGAAATGATGAGCTGATACGTACCCTGCGGGAGGTCCCGCGGCAGTTGCAATTCGACGGGCATGATCCCTTCGGCCTGGCGAAACGGCTTGTAGGTGACGTACGCCTTGACGATCTCACCGGGACGAAATCGCGAGCGGGGAAGATTCACATCCAGAATCTGGGCCTGACGGGCCGTCGGAGAGATCTTCACCTCGCCGCTGATTCGCTCGACGCGAACCCGCTCGAAGGGATTGTCGGAAGCGGCCATGATCGGAATGCCCAGTTCGCCGAACAAGTCCTGGATGTTGGCGTTGACGGCGGTGTCTCCGATCTCCAGATTCTGGCCATTGGAGAATTGCAGGCGAAGTGTGTAATCCAACGTGTTGAACTGCGGGGGGTCGCTAGGGCCGGTGACAGCGGCGGCCAGGGCGACGCCGGCCAGCATCGGCGTGAACTTCGGATGCAATGCCGCTCGAAAATGATACGTGCGCGACGGACTGCCATTCGCGTAGCTCACGCGGAAATCAATTGGCACCATCGGTGCGGATATCCCGACCCGGCCGGCAACGCCAACCGACTCATCCGTCGTGAGGCAGCCGACGTCCAGGGCAAGCGCGCCGAGCTTGAAGCTCGTCTGCAAATTCGGAATGACGCCGTTAATCTGGCCGCTGCCCATCGGAAGAGCGATGGCGCCCTCGTTATTGAACGGGTGACCGAAACCAAACACGCGGCTGCCGATCACCTCAGTCACGGTTCCGATCGCCGTCAGATCGACGTCGCCGGTGAGAAGCGGCACGGCCAGGACCGAGCCGGGTTCGAGCGCGATGTGCTGATCGGTCGCGGCCGATCCACCGCCGCCGGCTTGCAGGGGAGTCAACCCAAACTTTGCAAACAGCGGAGAAACCTGCTTGAGAAGACCCGGCGACAGGCCGCCGGCCATCAGCGGAGTCACCAGCGGCTGAAGTTGGGGAGGATCGGACGCCAGTCGCCCAGCCGCCCCATAGTCATCTGGCTGCCGAGCCGCGGGTGCGGCGAGCCACGATTTGCGAAACGGCAGCAGGCCGGCGTCCAGCAGTGACCAGCTCAACCCTTCATGCGCGTCTGATGGATCGGGGCGATTAACGGCCCCCGGACCTGCGGTGATCATGGCATGGCGATCGACCGGCAGATCGAGCATGTACTCGATCGGCTGAACCCCCGCCACCGGGTCCTTGGTCATCGGCCAGCCATACGCAAAGGCGCCGATCATGCGGTCGCGGCCCTGATCGTCCTTCAGATAAATCGGTGAGCCGCTCATCCCGGCGATGCTGCCGGTGTGCTTCAGGTAATCACCCTTGCAGCGGATCAGGACGACATCGTATTTCGGATTGAAGTTCTTCAGGACCGAGAGCACCTCGACGTCGAATTTCTCGATCTGCGTGCCTTTGAAGACGGTCAGCCCGTATCCGGTCATTCCCGGGCGAACTTCCGAGACATGCATATGGCGTGCGGGGTCGAACAGAGACTGCGTCGATTGCAGTACCTCCGCCGGCGCTGGCGTCAGACTTGCCAGCAGCGCAACGACAAAACAACCGAGGCGGTACATCATGCAGACCTCATTAACCTGGAAAGCGACTGGCGGTTTGGTTGATTCATCCTAGAACCCACAACCCATACCAGCAAGCACGCGTTCAGCCGCCGCGTCTACGCGGCGCTCAAGCCTGGTCCAAACATTGCTCATACGCCGCAGGCGCTCCCTCTGTTTTGACTCACCCGCGGTATATTCCTACACTTTTCCCTTTTCTCTTGCCGGAGCAATTCCACTCAGATGGTCATGGACGCGGCTATTTCCAAGGCCTCGGCGCTGGTCGAGGCACTGTCGTACATCCAACGCTTCCATAATAAGGTCGTCGTTGTGAAGGTCGGCGGATCAATCATGGACGATGAGCTGACGCTCTCGACCCTGCTGAACGACATTGTCTTCATGAATTACGTCGGCATGCAGCCGGTCCTGGTTCATGGAGGCGGAAAAGCAATCAACCAGCGGATGGAGACGGCGGGGCTTGTCCCCCAGATGGTTCAGGGCCGCCGTTACACCGACGAGCGGACGCTGGCGCTGGCCGAGCAGGTGCTGTGCAATGAGGTCAACAAATTCATCGTCAATTTCATCCAGGGACAGGGGTGTGAGGCGATGGGGCTGCATTCCCTTTCCAGCAACGTTCTCTTTGCTGAAAAGACCTATCTTGCCGGACCTGACGGCCGGCGGATCGACCTCGGATACGTGGGGGAAGTGAAATCCGTAAACGCGAGGCTTTTGCAGCTCCTGGTGCAGGCCGACTCGATCCCCTGTATAGCGACGATCGCGCGGGATGATGCGGGCGGGAGATTGAATGTGAACGCCGACACCGCCGCCGGCGCGGTGGCCGCCGCCATGAAGGCCGAGAAGCTGGTCGTAGTCTCCGACACCCACGGCATTCGCTCCGACCCGGACGACCCCGAAAGCCTGGTCCGCGGCCTCAACATTGCCCAGGTTAACGACATGGTCGGCAAAGGCGTCATCAGCAGCGGAATGCTGCCGAAGGTCGAGGCTTGCATCACCGCGCTCAAGGCCGGCGTAACAAAAACGCACATTATCGACGGCCAAATCCCGCATTCGCTGCTGCTGGAAATTTACACCGAAGCGGGAATCGGGACGGAGATCGTTCTGTGATTTTGTGGCACAGCCGCCCTCGGCTGTGTTCGACCGCAGGTCGAAACTTTCGCCTTCACCGATACTCTTCCGCCTTTCAGCGGAACAAAGCCGAGGGCGGCTGTGCCACATGGGCAACCGCATGACCCATTTCATCGACATCTCCGACTGCACTTCCTCCGAGCTGCACCACCTGCTCGACGTTTCGCTGCGACTCAAGAAGCAGTTCCGAGAGACAGGCCACAACGATCCCCTTCTCGCCGGCAAAACATTGGCGATGATCTTTGAAAAGCCGTCGCTGCGGACGCGGGTGAGCTTTGCCGTGGCGATGACACACCTGGGCGGGAACGGCCTGCTCCTGCGCCAGGAGGAAGTCGGTCTGGGCACGCGCGAGCCGATCCAGGACATCGCCCGCGTCCTGGCCAGCATGTGCGACGGGATCATGGCCCGAACCTTCGAGCACCAGAAGGTCACGGATCTGGCGAAATGGTCCAAGGTACCGGTCATCAACGGCCTGACGGATTACAGCCACCCCTGCCAGGCGATGGCCGATCTGATGACGCTTCACGAGCACTTCGGGAACCTCGAAGGCCGCACGATGGCATTCATCGGCGACGGCAACAACGTGGCGCGGTCGCTGGCCATGGCCTGCGGGAAGCTGGGCATGAGCTTCATTCTCGCCGCGCCCTCCGGCTATGAGCTGTCCGATGAAGAACTGGCGCAGGTCCGCCAGCAGTCGCCAAAAATGGACCTCCGGGTGATCGCCGATCCGAAGGAAGCGGTCGGCAACGCCGACGCGATCGTGACCGACACCTGGGTCAGCATGGGCCAGGAAGCGGACAAGGCTCGCCGGGTGCAGCACTTTGCCGGCTATCAGGTGGACGACGAGCTTCTGGCCGCCGGGCCAAAACACGCGGTCGTCCTCCATTGCCTGCCGGCATACCGCGGGCTGGAGATCAGCGACGCCGTCATGGAAGGCCGCCAATCGCTCATTTTCCCCGAAGCCGAGAATCGCCTGCATTTTCAAAAGGGATTGCTGGCGGTCTTGCTCGGCGGAATCTGATTCACCCCAACCAAACCCCGCCGACCCGGGCACACCCCCACCAAATGGCACTTTTCGGCATATTTGGCACAAAAACAGGGTGTGCCAAAAGTGCCATTTGAAATTATATTGCTCAAATTATAATTATTTGCTAAGTGACAAGAATTTTTGTTTTTTATGCAATAAAGCGCTATGTTCGGCAGTAGTAAGGGTGTGGCAATGTGAACATTGCCCTAACCAATCTCCCCTCTTTCAGGAGCTAGTGCTATGTCAGATGTCTCACCCTCCGATGTGACGCCGTCTGTTTCCGACCCGTCGACCCTGCCGAGTTGCGATGCTTCGGCGCCGCCCGAGCCCGTCGGGCTCGCGACCGAGGCGGCACAGAGCCCGCCCGCGCCGGCGGCCGACTGCGTCTCAGACACGGCGCTACAGCCGTCCGCGTCAACGGTTACATCCCCTGAGCAGGCCACTCCGCAACCCCCATCGACAGCCACGGGCGAACCTGCCCCGCAGACGGCGCTGTCGCTCTCGCCGCCCGCGAGTCACGATGACCTCTGCGCTGAGCTCAAGCCCGACCAGGTCAGGGCGATGCGACACATCATCGCGGGCCTCACGATTCCTGAGGCGGCGGTCGCCGCCGGCGTCAAACGCCGCACGTTGTATCGCTGGTGCAACGAAGACCCGCTCTTTGCCGCCGCCTTGAACCTGTGGAAGCACGAGCAGCTCAACTCCGCTCAGTCCCAGGCCCTGGGCGCCTTGGCCCCCGCCCTGCGGACGATCGTCCGCGCCGTCGAGAACGGCAACCTCCCGGCGTCGATGCAGCTCGTCCGCGCCCTGGGCGTGCTCGCCCCCGCCAAGCCGGGCGAAACCGATCCCGGTCGCATCCGCCGCAAGCGCAGGCTTGCCAGCTTCCGCAAGGAACGGCTCCTGGCCAGGGCGGAGCAAAAAAACGACGTCAATCACCTGTATCACGTCGACAGCGTCGCCGCCTGGGATCACCGGCTCGGCGAGGAGCTGGCCGATCGTGATTTCTTCACCGAGCGCGATGAGAACCTGTGGCGCCGCTACGAGTTCACGCTCCACCTGACCGAGGAGGAATGCCACGAGATCAGCCTGCGCAAAGTTACCGGCCCGCCCAGGTGCCCGCGTCCCTCGGCCGCCGAGGCTTTGGCCGCCAACGAGCGTTTCTCCGCCCGTGCCGGCTGGAACGTCGCCGACCACGCCAATGGCTTCCTCGAACGCGGCCGCCTCGCCGCCCAAGCCGCCCAAAGCCGCGAAGAAGCCCTGAAGGTCCTGGAAATCCTCCGCAGCCGAGCGCCACGACGCGAAGAAGAACCAGCCCAGTAACACCGCAACGAGCCGCCCCACGCGGGGCGGCTTTTTTTTGCGCTGGTGGTACGATGGGGTT
>DATHPP010000416.1:0-14541 GCA_035483795.1 Tepidisphaeraceae bacterium
AGCCACGAGGGCGGCACGGCATCGAGCAGCGCAGCGACGGCCCTGGAGCGGATCAGAAAGACCGGCGCGATGAGCACCGGTAGAAGCACCGCGACGGGCAGGGCGGGGACATTGCGTGTGATGCCGCGGCGGAAGACGCCCTGGGCGGCAAGGGTCCAGGTTGTGGCGATCCAGAGCGTCAGGATGAGGGCGACGGCGAGCCACGCCGCGACGCGCTGCGCCGGCGAAAAGGCAGTACGGGCCAGGCCGCGCCACAGTCCGTAGAGGATGATTCCATTGGCAACGAGGATCAGCAGGAGGCGGAGCGGTATTCCCGCCAGCGACAGGTCTGGGGCCCATAAATTCAGGCCAATCCAGGCGGCCGCCATCAGGGCGGCCAGCAGGAACAGGAGGGCTGCCTTTCGATTCAACGCGGAATCTGTTTGTTCCATCGGTCTCTCCTTCAGCAAGTGACTTTCATATAAATAGTCACTATGATTTCTATTGTCAAACCGGGGGCGGTATTTTGAGGCGAAGGAGCGAAAGATCGGAACGATGGAATCAAGATATGACTTGCGGTGTCCGGTGGCCCGCACGCTGGATGTGATCGGCGAGCGGTGGACCCTCCTGATCCTGCGCGACCTGTTCAAGGAGGGGGCCCGAAAGTTTCAGGATTTCGAGCGCTCGCTGGCGGGCGTCAGCCCCAACACGCTGTCGGCCCGGCTCAAGGACCTCACGGAACGCGGGATCATCGCCCGGCGGTTCTACGAGGAGCATCCGCCGCGGGCGGAATACATCCTGACCGAAAAAGGCCGGACGCTCGGTCCGATTCTCAAGGCGCTGTACGAATGGGGGCAGAAGCACGCGGAGTGAGCTTGCGGCCAATCAAGTTTCCGTAATCAGCGCAGCAGATCGAGCGGTCCGGGCACCGCGATCGCTGCCGCACTTGGTGTAGCACCCACGATGTGGGGTGCTCACGTCGTCTGCATGCGCACGACTGCCGCGGCGGATGGATAGCGGCCGAGGGTCAGCAGTTGCTCGCGCTCGAGAAGGCGGTCGGGGTGATTCATTTCCAGAATTCGCACCGTCACTTCTCCGATATCGGTAAGCGGGACGATCTGAATTCCATCGAGCCGGAAGTGCTGTGACCAACGGTCGGTTCTCGGATTGAAGAATCGAACAAGTTCTTGGCTTGCTGGATGAACGGAGCCCAGATCGCTGCCCTTGAACCGGTTGCAGAACACGCAGGCGTAGGCGAGGTTGGCCTCGGCCGTGACACCGCCGTGCTTCTCGCTGATGACATGCTCGACTTGGCAGCCCAGGAAGGTGTCGTCCTCGTGGATCAGGCAGTACTCGCATAATGCGCCGGCCCGTCGGGCGACGGAGCGTCGCAGAGCGGCGGGAACGTAACTACTCACGGCGCCAGCCGCCCGCGTGCGCGGGCCTTAGCCAGGCGCATCATGTGTTCCAGCTCGAGATAACGGTCCAGCTCGTCCGCCTCGGCTGGTGAGAGGGTGGAGGTGCGCTGCCGGTCGATCAGGTCCGCGACGCGCTCACGGACTTCTTCGGAGGGCTGGAATTCCGCCACATCGCTTGGGCTTGATCCGCCGGCAATGAAATCAATAATCTCGTCGTACACCCGCGTCATATTTTCTCCGATTATATCGTCCTGCGGTTCGAATAGAAGCGGTCGAAGAAGTCGACAAAGCCAATTTCTCACCTTCACCGGCGCCAAAGAGCTGCATAGCATCGTGGTTTGTTGGGGTTGCCGCGCGAGATTGGCTCATGGCGATTTCGCGGAGGTAACCCGGATCACTGTTTTTGAACGGAGGTCGTCATGACTCAGTCAGCTCAAGGCACGATGCAGGCGGCGGCGATCGATCAGTTTGGCGGGCCGATCACGCCGCACCGGGTGCCAGTTCCGCAGATCGGCGCCGGCGAAATCCTCATTCGCGTGGAAACCGCCGGGGTCGGTGTATGGGACCCATTTGAGGGCGAGGGCGGGTTTGCCAAGATGATGGGAATGGAACCCCGATTTCCCTATGTGCTTGGTTCGGAAGGGGCCGGCGAGGTGGTGGACGTGGGCAGCGAGGTAAGCCGGTTCAAAACCGGGGACCAGGTTTATGCCGTGGCGCTGGCGAATCCCAAGGGCGGGTTTTACGCGCAGTACGCCGCGGTGCCGGCGGACCACGCGTCGCCGATCCCGCGGTCGCTGACCGTCGAGCAGGCGGGGGTGATGCCGGTCGACGCGGTGACCGCGCTGGTCGGGCTGGACGACACGCTGCACCTTCAGCCGGGCGAATCCATCCTGATTTTCGGCGCCAGCGGCGGGATCGGACACATGGCGGTGCAACTGGCCAAGCGCATGAGGGCGCGGGTGCTGGCGATCGCGTCAGGAGAGGACGGCGTGGCGATGGTCAAGGGCCTGGGCGCGGACAAGGTGGTGGACGGTCGCAAGGAGGACGTCATGGTCGCCGCACGCAAGTTCGCGCCTGACGGTGTGAATTGCGCGCTTCTCACCGCCGGCGGCAAGAAGGCGGACGAAGCACTCGCGGCGGTGCGAAGCGGTGGCCGCGTCGCGTATCCCAACGGCGTCGACCCCGTGCCAAAGCCGCGGCCGGGAATCGAAATGAAAAGTTACGACGGAATGCCGACGTCGCAGGCGATCGCCAAGCTCAATCAACTGATCGACCAGGCGCCGTTTGAAGTGCACGTGGCGCGGACGTATCCGCTCGATAAAGCCGCCGAGGCGCACAAGGCGCTGGGGCAGCATTTTCTGGGCAAGATCGCGCTTCACCCGGCGTGAGGCGCAGTGGCGTGGTCGCTTAAGCGGCCATGGGTTTTGAGCTTCGATGGACAGGGTCGCTGAAGCGATCAAGTGATTCCGCGCCTTTCGTGGCACGGCTTTTTAAGCCGTGGACAAGGGGGAACAAAGACACAAAGACGGCATTGGTGCGGGAAAGCCAAGTTTCACAGCGCGAACAACTCCCTGCTTACCGGGCAAAAAGAGCCTCGGCAAGGCAGGTCGGTTTTCCCACACCAAAACCGGCGCCGGTTGAAGGGCTTGATGCGTCCACGGGTTGAAAACCCGTGCCACGTCAAACACGCGCGGAATCACGCACGGTCATTTAGTGCGGCGCCCGCATGGCTTCGTTGAGGCCCGTGAAAGCGGCGTCGAATTTGCCGCTCTCGACGGCAAAGCGCAGCGGGTTGACCCGCTCGACGCAGACCTCGGCCGCGTCCGGCTGGGTCCGCAGGATTTGCATGGTCTCCAAAATGTAATCCGCCAGCGGCATGGCGCGGGGATCGGCCGCCTGCTGGGCGCCCAGCAGCTCGGTCTGCACGTAAGGCGGGATCAGCTCGATCACCTGGGTGCTGGTCCCCCGCAGTTGCCAGCGGAGCGACAGGGTGTAGGAATGGATCGCGGCCTTGGTGGCGCAGTAGGTCGGTGTGAAGGCCAGCGGCAAAAACGCCAGCCCGGACGAAACCATCATGATCGTCGATCGCGGCTGACGGCGCAGTTGCGGGAGCAGGGCCGCGGTCAGGCGGATCGGGCCCAGCAGGTTGGTCGTCACAATGGCCTCGGCGTCGCTCACGTCCGGGGTCTGCTCGAGCAGATTTTCCGGGCTCATGATGCCGGCGTTGTTGATGACGGCGTTAAGCGCGGGAAAGTCGCGGGACAATTGTGCCGCCACGTCGCGGATGCTCGCGGCGTCGCCGATGTCGAGGGCGACGGCCCTGATGCCGGGATTCGCCGCCGTCACCTGGTCCAGCGCCTGGCGCCGCCGGCCGGCGACGATGACCTGGTTCCCCGCCTTGTGAAAAGCCTCCGCCAGACCGCGGCCGATGCCGGATCCGCCGCCGGTGATGAGGATCGTATTTCCTTTGGTGTTCATTGCCTTCTCCTTGTGGTGGGGACTGGTGACGGGATTGTAGGGCGGGACACCGGCCACACGCGCTTTCGGTTTCGCGACCGGTGCGCAATCCTCGCGAAACCGCAAGCGGCGACGAGCGGCTATGCGACCGAGCCGCCCAACCGCTCAGTTTGACTGATGAGGTTATCCCCGCTTACGACATCTTCAGCGAGAACTTGACGGCGGTGACTTTGCCCTGGGCGTCAGTGGTGAAGACAAAGCCGAGGAACTTGTTGAAGAATGTCCCGCGGACGAAGGACCAGTCGCTGCCGGTGTGATGGAACGCGACGGCCTTTTTGTCGTCGTCGGTCACTGCGGGAAAGATCAGGTCCAGGGCGGCCTGGAGCGTTTTGGCGTCGTCGTCGGTCTTGAGGACGAAGGAGGGATTGACCATTTTCTGGATCATCGGGCAGTCGCCGTCGCTGCCGGGACGGGAGAGGGCGGCGAGTTTTTCGTCGACGCGGCCGGCGATCTGTTTGGTCGACATGGTGCCGCCGTCTCCGCTGTTGATGGTGACGTTCAGCTCATAGATCGGCGCGGCAAACGCTTTGGCGATCGCGGGGTTGTCCAGCCGCTTGGGCGTGACGACGACAACGTCGGCAATGTGCTTGTCCAGAAACGCCTGCTCGTCGGGCGAAGCCGCCTGAATCGACGTTAGCCCGAGCAGCGTACAGATCCCGAAGGCGACGAAAACCGATCCGCGGTGCATGAGAGGCTCCTTGAGAATGACTCGTAGCAAGGTTTTTAAGAGTAAGCGATTCTGCTTGCGAATGCAGCAAATTTCCTCGGAGCGACATCCGTTCCCGTCGGCGTATTTGGCGCGACCTCACGACGCTTTCATACTTGCGCTCGGGGCTCTCTGGTGCCGCCGGTGCCCTCACCGGCGGTCTTCGCTGCGCCGAGGCGCCGTCGGATTCCGCCGGTGAGGGCACCGGCGGCACTTTAGATGGAAACCCTGCATCACAACTCGTTGCTATCTTCCCGGAGCATCAAAACCGCTCAGTTTGAGTAACATATAGTCGATGATTCGGATCACTTTTAAAGACAAGACGGCCGAGAGGAAGGCCCTCGCGTTCCTCCTGGGCCGTTTTTCCGGCCGGGTGCTCAAGGGCGGCGAACATCTCGCGCCGGAAGCGGCGCTGGAGGCGCTGGCCGAGCAGGGTACCGCATTCGAGGTGAAGGGGAAGGCAAGCGATGAGCAGCAGGTGGCGGCGATTCGAGGTGCTGCTCGCACTACAGTTCAACGACGGCACAGACGTTCCGGCCGAATGGCTGGTTGACGCCGTCTTGGAAGTGGTCGAGCATTTCGGCGCCGGTAGGTATGAAACCCAGCAGATCGAGGGTCACTGATCAGCAGGATGGATGATCAAGGCCGAGATCAGGACAAGGGAGGTGGCGAGGATTCGGTTTTCCCAGCGCCGCAGGCGGACGCCCAGATCATCGGGGCCGGGGGAGTGGCAGTCGAGCCGCTGCATGACTCTCCGTGCAGCGCCGGCGTCAGGCCCGGGTAAGCCGGCGGCGGCGCGGCGACCGACGGCCGGGCAAGCGGACTGGCCTGCATTGCCCGCAGCCGGCCAAGCAGATGGTCGGCGTCATTCAGCCGTGCCTGCAACTCCGCCCGCATTGCCCGGGCATCGGTGTGGCGCGTCTCGCGCAGCAGCCGCATCGATTCGTCTTCGAGTAGCTCGCTCAAAAGTTCCACATCCCCCTCGCTCAGCGAAAATGGATGGGTGGTCATGGTTTGGCTCCGCGTCAATCGTCTCCGCTCAGCATGTTCGCGCGCGGAGAGTGGAACTTGCAACAAAATTCTCGACCGACTCAGCTCAGGCCGCTGGGCTGCTGCCGGAGCGCGATCAGCGTGAAAAACGGTCATCCCGCCCTCAGGCGGATGTGCCTTGGCCTGGTGCTCGCAATCGCAGCTGCGCAACTTGGCGGCGGCGCTGCGGATGGCGAGGAAGTATGCGGGGCACCACACGCAGGCCAACGTTCATCGGCAAGGATGACGAATGCGCGCCGAGAATCCGTGGCGGCGCTGCGCTTTGGCGGCGGCGTGGGGTCCGTTCGAGCGCGGAAGGCGTCAGCGAATCAGGAGAGCTTTCCGGGTTTTCGTCGCGAGGATTCGGCTGTGGCGGCAATGTGTCGGCGCAGGTTGGACCCCACGCCGCCGGCAGAGCGCCAGCGCCGCCGCGGATTCTCGAAGAGCGACCTGGCCTCCCGCGGACTCGAATTAAAGGTGGGCTCGAATTAAAGGTGGCGCGAACGTGACGCGAACCATTCTTTCCGCACTGCTCACTTTCCCTTCGGATTTGGTTGAGCACGTGATAGACGATTCCGCCGAGGCTTTTCGCGCGAATCGAGGGATGAGGGGAGGGTACCGCACGCTCGCGAAAAAAAGAATGGTTCGCGTCACGAATGCCATTGCCCGTCACGTTCGCGTCACGTTTAGTTCTGTCCGTCACGTTTAGTTCTGTCTAAGCGCCGCTGCTGTGAACGCAAAAAAAATACGACGCTGGCAGGTGTGTTGATTTGAAATGATGTCAAAACACGTGCCTATATCACCGCTTTTTTCGGAGAAGCCAGACGCCCGAGAGGATGCAAGCGACGCCGATAGCAGAGTAGAGAATTTTGAAGATACCATTATCACCGGGCTCGAAGCTGGCGATGAATCCAAAGACACAGAAAGCCGCCACAAGGAAGGCCAATACAGCGATAAAGATCTTCAACCAGCGCGATCGGTCCATGGGAGGCGGCCTGTAAGCAATCCTTTCTTCAAAAATGCGAATGAGGGTCGCCCGCGATTCCGACACCGTCCACAGGTACAAGGCATACCCCGAAAACAATGTCCCGAAAGCCAGATACTCCGAAAGTCTGTTCACGTCGGCGAGATGATTCGCGGACAGGCTGCCGATCAACCAGCCCTTTACGGTGAATTCGCGCCAACCACAAAATAAGGCCGCCGCAGATATCAGAACAAGGGCGGCGCGACGCAGCCGCTTCTGCGGCTGACGTTCGGGAATCGAGCGCGCGATTGCGCCCATACAAATCAGCACGGAGACCGGCGCCGCGACTTCCGCCGCAATAAGCCCTTCGGTAACGCCAGGCGCATGTGTTTTCACAGGGCGGAATTCGGCGGGATTCCAAGCCGGTTCCCACGGATCAATTTGTCCCCCCATCCTCCAGCCCGCGATCGAGGCCGTTGTCACAAACAGCGCGTATACCACCGGAACCGCGGCCATTGTGCGGCATCGTCTGGCCCACAAGACTGGTCCTGTCGTCCGTCGGCGCGTCATGGGCCAGATACCCCAAAGCAGTGGCGCGAGACAGAACAGACTCACCAGGCCGAACCAACCATCGTTGAATTCCGAATAGAGATCGCCAAGCTTCGTTCCCGCGCCCCCCACATGACGATTTGGGCCGAATATTAGCACGTAGAACAGGACTGAAATCATGACCAGGGTGTGGCCCCGCACACACGCTCGCAGCCACGAAGGTTCGGCAAAAATCGTCCGCGACGGTTCGAGGCTGGCGTGGATTGCTTTGCCACATTCCGCGCACTTTCCCTCTAGCCAGAGTCCACGGAGGTTGTAGCCGCAGTGAATGCAGGACACATGCCCCTCGACCGTGCCGGGCAGCGGCACATCTTCCGGCGATAGTGGCCGCCGCGGCAGTGGCTGGTCAGTCGGCCGCCGCTGGCGCTTCGATTCTGCCAGCTCGGAGATGGTACTTGATTTCGATCCGATGGTAGCCGGTGCCTGACCGGGATCCCCCTGTCCCGCCATAGTGGATTTGCGCGACAGCAGGACGCCCAACTCAATTCGCGCCTTGGCAAGGTCGCCCGGCTGGCCCACTGACACAGTAAATGCACGGTGCAGGTCGTTGGCCGATTTGTATCGAAATGCAGGCTGCTTGTGCATCGCCCGCTCGATGACTTCGATCACACCGATCGGCACTTGCCGATCCATCAGCAATCTCGTCGGGAGCGGTTCGCGAGCATGACGGTCCCGAAGTTCCTGCGGATCACCGCCGAACGGTGCTTCGGCTGTCAACAATTCGAAAAGCGTGACGCCCAGCGCGTAGACATCGCTGCGCGGCGATGCTCTGCCCTCGAACACTTCGGGGGCCATGAACGCCAGCGTCCCCGCAAAGCCCGCATCCGCCATTTTCCCATCGGGCCGGCGCAGGCTCACTCCGAGGTCAGAGACGTGAACGTGGCCATCGGAATCCACAAGAATGTTGCTGGGCTTTAGATCCCGATGGATGATCCCGTGGCCGTGCAACTCGTCCACCGCCGCAGCTGTTTCTTCGAGAATGGCAGCGACGAGAGAGATGGAAAGCGGTCCTCGACGCCGCAGTACGTGCGCCAGCGTCTCTCCTTTTACGTACTGGAGAATCAGATACGGTCTTCCCTCCGCCACACCGGCCTGGTAGATCTCGACCACGTTGGGATGGTGTACCGCCGCTCCGGCTCTCGCCTCGTCCAAAAATCGGTCTTTCCACCTCGTATCAGATTCTTCGAGCGGCTTGAGGAACTTCACCGCGACGGCTCGCCCTAATACCTGATCTGTTCCACGATAGACCACGCCGCTCGCTCCCCGCCCGATGATCTCGACCAATTTCACGGACCCAATCTCTTTTGGCGGCGGCTCGTCCGACGCCGCGGCTTGAGGGGGAAGAGTGGTTCGAGTTTGAACGCTTCGCTCGCCTGCGGATGACATGACCCGATCCGGGGTTCAGGGGCCGCGGAGGCATCACCGCTTTGGATTCACCTCTCGCAGAGCCGCGCGGATATGGTATCCGCTCGCGAAGTTCGATGCATCCTCGCGCTTTTTGGGGGTGTGACAAGTGCGACATTTTCCCCAAGTGAGACATTCGGCCATTCGGGCCGCGTTCGCAGGCTTTGAGCGACGCCGAATCAGGATTTGATCAGGTAGTAAATCACATCCGGCATCAGGTGCATCGTCGCGGCGGAAGTGAGTGGATCCGGCGGGTATCCGTTGAAATCCAGCGGCGTGAGCTTGAGGTTCGCCGCGTCGGAACGCTTCAGTTTCACCGTTCCTGAAAGCGCTTTCACCAGCCAGGGGTCGTGGCCGATGTCGGTGATTTTCTTCGTCGCGGCGTCGACGGGCTGGGTTTGCCAGCCGCTGTTCTGCTCTTCGCTCATGACTTGAAGGAGGATTCGGCCTGAGGTCGCGAGCGGCTTGCCGTCGAGGCTGACGGCGATGATGTGGCCGAGCGGCATGTCGGAGGTGATGGTCAGGTCCTTCAGCTCGACCGTGCCGGCGGCGCGGAGGTCGCCGCTCACGCCCTGGGCCATCGGAGCGTCGATGGTGAGGATGCCTCTGCCGTAGTCGAGCTTGAGCTGGCCATTGCTGCTGGTGACGATTTGCCCTTTGCGATCGATCAGAGAACGGAGGTCGGCGATTTTCGCGGGGCCGCCCTGCGGGGTGAAATCAACGCTGGTGCGGCCGGCGTAGTGGACGAGCGGATCGATCACGTCGCCGGGGCGGATCGCGGCGCCGAGCGGAATGTCCCTGGCGCGAAGCTCGTCGAAGGCGGCATCCTGCGGGAGCGGCGTCCCTTCCAGGTTCTCGATGTCCTGGATCTTCAGATTCAGCTTCACCAGTTCGTCGCCGGGCGAGATCAGCGCCTGGCGATAGATCAGGGCGGCGGCGGGGAACTGGCCCATCATCGCCGGCGTCATCAGCGACCAGGGCTGCATGAAATACTGCGGTTTCACGGTCCAGGAGCTGCCGTCCAGAGAAAAATGCACGATGCAGTTGCTGTCCTGAAGCGCGCCGTAGCAGGCGTAATACAGCGGCGCTTCGGAGCGATAGCGATTGGGCCGGTTGAAAGTGGTCTCGGAGATCATCGACGGCATGCCGTCGTAATGGATGTCCATCACCGGGTTGACGAATTCCTTTTTCGGCCCGGGCTTTTCCGGCTCGAAGCGCACGGCGCTGCGGTCAGAGTAGGTCTGGCCGTTCATGATGGCCCAGGCGTTGGGCCCGTTGTCGTTGCAGCCGAAGTAGCCGTGGCGATCGATAAAGTCGCAGGCGGTGTAAGTGTATTTTTCCAGGGGCCCGAAGTATTGCGGGCTGGCGGTCGCCCAGTTGGAGGCGGTGATCACGCCTTTGAAGCCGAGGCTGCGGAGAAACTGGTAGGTGTTCTGGTAGAAACCGCGCTGGCTGTCGGTGAGGAACGCGGCGGTGTCCTTGTCGCGCTGCGTTCGCTGATTGAACATGTTCCACAGCGGGCGAAAGGCCACGCGCCCCTCGGCCGGGTTGTCGCGCGACTGGCGATCGTGCCACTTGGCGAGTGCGGCGTCGATCGAGCCGTACCTCTTTCTTATCCAGCTCCCGAATTGCGTTTCGAGGATTTGCAATTCCGCGTCGGGGATCGCCTCAGGGCGGAAGGTCCAGAAGAAATAGGAGTCTTCGTTGATGATCTCGGCGCCGAAGACGGCGGGATCGTCGATCAGCCTTTTGCCGGTCGTCCGGTTGGGGGTGGTGAGCAGCGCTTCCCACCACGAGCGGTATTTTTGCTGGAGCATCGGATTGAAGTAGAGGGCAGCAAAGGGATGGGTTTTTCCGTAATAACCCGGCAACCAGGGAGTGCCGGGCTTGGGGGTGAGCCAGAGCGGGAAGTAAGTGGAGAAATGGCTGTAAATGCCCTGGGCTTTCATCGCTTCGACGATCTGGATGGCTTCCTGGATTCGGGCGGCGTCGATGCTGC
This sequence comes from Tepidisphaeraceae bacterium, assembly GCA_035483795.1. GTDB lineage: Bacteria > Planctomycetota > Phycisphaerae > Tepidisphaerales > Tepidisphaeraceae > DASXMX01. The sequence goes on from DATHPP010000416.1 coordinate 10,626, forward strand.
CGTCCTCCTTGAAGTAGCCGCCGTGGATTCGCACGAGATTGACGCCGTGCTTGGCGATGGTGCGCGCGGTTAGCCTCAGGGCATCGGGTTTGATATTGCCCGGCGAGATATTCACCGCCCAGAACCGCACAGGCTTGCCGGTCTGGCTGTGGATGAACTGCCCGTCGCGAACGGCGATGAATCCGCCTTCCCCGGCGAACTGTTCGTTGAGCCGGCGCAGATCAAAGCCGCTCTCCGGGGTGAAGGGATCGCGCAGGGGAGTGAAGGCGAACCAACTGTCTGTCCCCTGCGCCTGCGATCGGGGGCACGACAAAAGCAACAGAAGGAACACGATGCGGAAGAAAGCGATACGGTCGGAAAGGTCTGTGAGTCGGATCATTGTTGAGCACCCCGGTGCAGTCGGCAAAACATGAAGACCATGGGGACTGTGCCTGGCGCTATTCAGCCCCGAATTCAATACGCTTGAGGACCTCTTTGTTGCGGAGATTCAGGATTTGTATATAGGACGCAATGGCCTGGCGCAGATCCTTCAGGAGACCCTGAAGAGGAGGGTCAGGCCGATAAGAAATTGACTTCGATCGCGGAGCGGGGGATCAATCAAATGGCCAGCTGAGCCAAGCTCAGTTCGATAAACACGGCCGAATTGCGCGGAGGCACGCTTCTGGAAGACGGGCGAGCTTTTCCAGGGATGCGCTCCGCTTTGCTTATAGTTGTTTCCCGATCAACTTTTACGAGCCGCGGCAAAAGTCGGGACGGGCAGTGGACGATTCTCACAGTAAGCGGGCTCACTCTGCGCCGTCGCAGGGGGTGCCGGTGCGCGGCGTGTTGAGGAGAAAATAGCGCCTTGGAAACCCTGCGATTACTAGTCATCGAGGACGATCCCGACCAGATGGAACTGCTGCGTCAAACGCTGGAGGACCACTTCGGCGCGGGCACAGTTCGTGGCGCGGGGAGCCTGCACGAGGCGTGCGCGCAGGATTGGTCAGCGTTCCATCTGATCCTGACGGACTACAACCTTCCCGACGGCAGCGGCATGGAGCTGCTGGAGCTGATCAAGGCACGGTGCGGGACGCCGGTGATTCTGGTGACGGGGGAGAACGTCGGGCGTACCGCCGCCGAGGCGATCCGCCGCGGCGCAACCGACTACATCGTCAAGGTGGCGGACTACCTCTACACCATTCCGCTGGTGATCGAAAAGAACCTCACCGTCGCCAAAATTAAACGCGAGAATGAATCGCTACGCAACGAGCTGGAGTTGGCGCTGTCGGAGCTGAGGAGCAAAAACCGTCAGCTTGAGGAGTCGTTGCAACGGGTGGAGGAGGTGGCGGCGACCGACCCGCTGACGCAGCTTTACAACCGCCGGCATTTCGGACGCGTGAGTGAACAGATGTTTGCCGAGGCGCAGCGATTCGATTCGGAGCTTTCGTGCGTCATGATCGACCTGGACGGCTACAAGCAGCTCAACGACACGCACGGGCATCAGACGGGGGACCAGTTGCTGATCCTGGCCGCCCGGGCGATTACCGCCAACCTGCGCCGGATGGACGTCGCCGCCCGCTACGGCGGCGACGAGTTCGTGCTGCTGCTTCCCCGCGCCAGCGCCCCCGATTCCCAGACCGTCGTAACCCGCATCCGCGACGACTTTCAAAGCGCCTCGGCGGCGCTGCTGAGCCAGCCGCGGGGCGTGACCATGTCGATCGGGATCGCGTCGGTGAAATCGGAAACGGTGGTGAGCACCGACCAACTGATCGGCCGGGCCGACGCGGCGCTCTACCGTGCCAAAGCCGAGGGCCGCAACCGCATCATCGTCTCCAAACCGCCCATCGCCGCGTGAGCTCGTCAGATCGCCTTCTGGGTTTCCTGTTTGCCTCCTTCATTTCGACGGGTTTCGGAGAATTCCCGAAGCGCCTGGGGATTGAAGGTAAGGCGGTTTCGACCGGTGCGGAGGAGATTTTGCCGTCGCAGTTGCGTGAGGGCGAGGCTGATGGTTTCGCGGGCCGCGCCGACGGCGTCGGCCAGTTCCTGGTGAGTGATCCGAAGTACCACGCCCTGATCGGAAGGAATGGCGGCGGCGGTCTTGCTGAATTCGAGCAGCGTCCGCACCAGCCGCATGTTGCAATCGTCGAAAACCAATCCGGCGGCGGCCGCCTGCGCCGACTTGAGGCGGCGGGCGAGTTGGCGCAGCAGGTCGCCCGTCGCTTCCGGCTGCGTCGTCAGCCAGCTCAGCAACACTTCCCGATCCATCGCCCAGATCGTCGAAGGGGATACCACCTGCGCCCGCGAACCATACCTGGGATGCCCGGCGATGGCCGCCGTTCCGAACCAGGCGCCGGGGCCCAGAATGTCGGAGAGCCGCTCCGCGCTCTCCGGACCAATCTGGTAGATGCGAACCTGCCCCGTTTCCAGGTAGTAAACTGTTTGCGCGGGCGTATCGGTCTCGTAAAGCGTTTGCGGAGGTTCGACCGTTATCCGCTCGCTGTTCAGACGTGCGTCGGAAAGCAATTGCGCGATACCCGCACCTGCCACCGACGGCTCGCCAGCCACATCAGCCATCTGCAACTCCTGCGACCTTGGACCGGCTACCCCGGGATCTGATTCTGTCCTCGCCTAGCCTTGGCCAATCAGATGTGATCGTTCCGGGTCGCTGTTTGGGTCATTTTAACGGAGCGGCCCGCAAATTGAGTACCGGTATTTTTCGGCTGGTCAGACGGATTTCGCGTTCTTCGGGTGAAAAATCTGCTGAGCCTGCTTCAGGATTTGACCTGGGTCGCCAGAATTCGGGCGATGGCTTCGCAGATATCGGTGCGGTGGATACCGTTCAGGGCCAGGGCCAATTGGGTTTCCATCAGCCCGTAGGGGATGCCGGTGTCATAGCGCTGTCCTTGCGTGATCAGGCACCAGTATTTTTCGGTTTGAGTGCGGAGGTGCTCCTGGGCGGCGGTGAGCTGAAACTCGCCGCGTTCGCGAAGATTATTGGCGATGAGGTATTCCAGCGCATCGAAAATCCGCGGCGAGAAGACGTGCATTCCGAAATGAGCCAGGTAGTTTCCCGCCGGCAGGCCCGGCGTCACCAGTCGCTCGCGGGCGACTTCAATCGACGGCTTCTCGATGATCAGCTCCGCCTTGTAGATCCCGCGCGCCGGGTCGATCGGCTTGCCGCGGATCGTGCCGAACAGGTGCAGATGGCGCTCGAGGGTCGGCTGAACGCCGGTCACGGCGTCGAGCATGTACTGCTCGTAGACGCGGATGAGTTGACGGGCGCAGCGGTCCTTGATGTCGCTGATGTAGATGTGATCGCCCAACAGCAGCAGGAACGGCTCATCGCCGACGAAGTCTCTGGCCTGGTAGACCGCGTGGCCAAAACCTTCCTGTGATTTCTGCTCGGCAAAGTGCAGCCGCTCGCCGAAGGCCGCGAGCTTCTCGCTTTCCAGGATCGCCCAATCCTTGCCGCGAAATGACTTGACCATGTCGTCGTCGAGCCGGCGGAAGTAATCGCGATACAGCCCCTCTTCCCCCGGCGCCGTGACGATGCAGATCTCCTCGATCCCCGAGTCGATCGCTTCCTCACCAATGATCTGGATGACGGGCTTGGTGAGCCCGTCGCGATCGACCAGCGGGAACATCTCCTTCTGCACCGCGGTCGACGCCGGGTACTGCCGCGTCCCCTGGCCGGCGGCCGTGATGATGGCCTTTCTCACTTTTGCCATTGTTATGCCGCGGAATCACCGCGCTAAACTCGAAATTCGAATGACGAAATGACGAATCAAATTCGCGCCGGCGTCCTTGAGGGTCTTGGCAGCTTCCAGGACCTGGCCGCCGGTGGTGAGGACGTCTTCCCCTCGCTTGCGACCGCTACGAAGCGTGAACTCGCCGCGGAGTAACGAGACCTTAGCGATGCGTTTTGCCAACTCTTCCC
>DATHPP010000417.1:0-8592 GCA_035483795.1 Tepidisphaeraceae bacterium
CTGGAACTCCAGCACCGCCAGGTCCGTGCGGGCGGCGGAGGACAGGTGATCCCAGGTGTAGATGAACTGCTGATCCGGCGTGAGCGAGAGGAGCTGGCGTTTCTCCAGCGCCTCGGCGACCTTGGCGGCAGCAACTACAACGCGGCGCGAACGCGCTCCTTGTTCAGGTATAAGACCTCCCAATCCGATGCCCGTACCGTCCGCCGCACTGCCGGACGCAGCTGATACATCCTGCTTGTTCTTCGTGGTATCCCGGCCCCGTTTTGGGGCGGCGGGAAGGTAGCGAACGGATCAGCCGAAATCAATAAAAAAATGGGGAACGAAACATTTTGACATTCGCTGGAAGCGGTGACGAGTTCGTTATTTTGCGTCGTGTTAGCGGGCTCATCCGTTGGCTGGCCGGAATCAATGGATGAGGTTGGTCTATGGTGAGTGCGGTGCTTGGGCTGCCGGTGCAAAAATGAACAGCACGTGAAACGTAAAAAGTGAAACGTGATGAATACCGCGGCCTATCACGTTTTACGTCTTCAGGTTTCACGCGCGGTTGAGGCCAGATCCGTCGTCCAGGGCGGTCGTGCTTGCCCCCGTCCGCTACGCCGCTACAGTATCACGCCCCCCAGCGCTGCTGTGGCGGTACGCCTCGACCGCCTCATCCAGCCGCCGAGCTTCTCCAGGGCCACCCCCTTGTTGCTCCAGGCCTCGGCAAAGTCATCGCGCAGGTCGATGGCCCGCTGCCTAGACGATCCGAATGACCAGGTCCTGCGGGGTGATTGCGGCGGCGGTGAAGGCGGCAGTCACCTGCGATTCGGCCGAGACGTTCGTCAGCGCCAGTTTCTTGCCTCCCACGGTCGTGGTGAGCTGTTTGATCTGATGCGCCGCGAAACCAAGCTGAGCGCCGTTGTTGGCCGGCTGGATGGAGCCGATGCTCACTTTTCCCAGCGTCTGGGCGGCGATGTTGCTGTTGACGAAGCTCCCGGTGATCTTCGTCGACGTGATGGTGCTGGCCGCGTTGAAATCGGTCGTGACAGCCGGCAGGCCCGAGCTGCCGACGCCGGCGAAGATGTCGCTGCCGGCGATCGACGCGGCCGAGATCGCGGAAATATTGCCCGTCGTCTTGATGTTCGACGAGCTTATTGCGCCAAGGACAGTCAGCTTGCCGAGCGTCCCCAGCGAAGCTGTGATGGCGGCGATCGAGTGCGTGAGAATCGAGCCGACGCTGCCGCTGACGTTCCAGGTGCCGCCGGTAATTGAGCCGGCCGAGAACGCCTTGACGGAGCTTGCGTTGACGAAGCCCATGAACGCGCCCTTGATGCTGATCCTGTTGACCGCTGGAGCGCCGAGGCTGCCGTTTTCCCACGAGCCGGCGGTCACGGCAGTCACGGGCGCCATGGAAAAAATGCCGGCGTTGTTCAACGATCCCAGGTTGATCGTTACCGATCGCCCCGTGCCCAGGTTGATCGTGCCGTTGCTGATCGAGCCCAGCGTCAGCGAGCCGATGGCGCCGGCGGCGGTGAGGGTGCCCGCCAGGGCTGTGTTCTTGCCAGTCAGAGCGCGAAGCGGTCCGTCGGTTGTGATCCCGGCGATATCGACCGAGCCGTTGCCCCCCCTGCCGGTCAGGGTCAAGGCGCTGCTGGCGCTAGTGCCGGTGGTGACGATGAAGACGCCTTGCGGCGTGCCGCTGAGCGTGATCACTCCGCCTTTGGTGGTTGCCGTCAGGTTGGTGCCGGAGAAGGAGACGGTCGCCGTGCCCGCGCCGGAGAAGGAGATCTGGCTGGAGGTGCCGTCCGGGTCGGAGAAATGGACCATCCTTGCCGCCCTCTGCCCGAGCACGGCCTGGGTGCTGCCCACCTGGACGGTGAGCTGCCCGGTGGCTTGATTGCCGGCCACGTCGGTGGCGGTGATGGTGACATGCGCGATGCCGTTGCCGGCGTGGGGCGTCAGGGTCAGCGTGAACGCGGACGCGCTGGCGTCGAGCAGCGCAGTGTTGTCGCTGGTGACCTGAAAGCTCAGCGGCAGAATCGAGCGGATGAGGGAGACCGGCACGTAGTTGGTGGGGAGGATCGGGGAGCCATCGTTGTAGTTCTGTAGCGGCAGGACCCCACCGCTCGGGTCGCCCGCCGCCACATTTGGGGTGAAGTTCGGCGAGACGATCCCCTTGGGGAGTTGCTCGATGGCGTTCACCACCGACATGCCGCTGTAAATCACCTGTCCGAACACGGTGAACTTCTGGGCGTCCAGTTGCGTGTTGTTGGCGTCGTTGATGAACCAGTCGCTGGTGGCGCTGTTCGGGTCCACCTGATGCGTAGTCGGGTCGGTGTTCAGGGCCATGGCAATGGTCCCGAGAGTATTGCTTACGCCCGCTTCGTTCGGCACGGGAGCGCCGGTGGGAATATGCGTCTGGTCCGCCAGGAAGCCACCGCCCTGGAGGATGAAGCCGGGGACGGCCCGCTGGATGACGGTCTGATCGTATGTCCCGTTATTGGCATAATTCAGGAAGTTTGCGACGGTTTTGGGCGCCTGCTGGTTAAACAGATTGAGAAAGATATTCCCAAGCGGCGTCTGCATGACCACCGGCGAGCCGGTGATCGTGGGGTCGCTGAAGTGAGTGGACAGGTCGATGTTGTCGGGCGTTGCGTTGGGGGCAAGTTGAACCGGGGCGAAGGCGGCGGTCAATGTCGCATTGAGCATCAGGCGGTTTTCCAGCGGCTCGATGGTGCAGATGGAGGGGGCGGCGGATTTTGCGGCACGCCGCATCACGCGGTCGCCAACGAATGCATGCATGGTCAGTTTCTCCCAGGACGGCAAGCTGCCATCTTCCATACTACGACGAAAACCCCCACCAGGCTCATCAGAGTCCGGCTGGAGCTGAATTTATCCTGCCGTTCAAAGGATCCGAATCGCCAGATCTTGCGGCGTGATGCCCTGTTTGGAAAAGGCCGTGGTCACCTGGCTCTGGGTGGTCACCTTCTTCAAATGCAGCTTCTTGCCGTCCGCCGTTAGATTCAACTCCACAATGCTGTGGGCGGCAGCGCCGAAGGTGACGCCATTGTTGGAAGTTGTAACGCTCCCCATGGATATCTTACCCAACTGCTGTGCGGCGACGTCGCTGTTGACGAAGCGGCCGTTGTCGATGAACGAGTTGATTTTCGAGTTCGAGGTGAAGTTTCCAATCGCCGAGGGAAGGCCGGTCGTGAAATTGGCGAGCCCGGCATAAAGGTGACTGCCGGTAAAGCCGTTGGAGACAAAGGTATTGATGTTCTGCGTGGAGCTGATGGTCGAGGAGGTGACGGCCCCGCCGACACGGAGGGTGGTGGCCTTTCCGAAGGTGGCGGTCCAGCCGTTGATGGACTGGGCCTTGACGGTTTGCCCGGTGCCGGCGACGTTCCAATTGCCGCCGGTGATTGTGCCGACGGTGAAATTGCCGACCTCGGGCGAAAATACATTGGCCGCGAACGACCCGGCGATTGACGCGTTGCGGATCGCGGGGGCGTTGATCTGCGACGTGCCGGTCCAGGACTTGGCCGTCAGATGAACGATGTTGACGTACGAGCCAAGAACGGTGTTGTTGACGTTGCCGAGGCTGATGTTGACTGCCGGTCCGCCCCCGATGGTGATGGTGCCGCCGCTCACGTTGCCGAGCATCAGGTTTTTGATGGCGCCAGACGCCGTGAGCATCCCCGAGACAGAGGCGAAGCGGGCATTGAGCTCGGCCAGCGGGCCATCGGTGGTCAGGTTCTCCAGATGGACCCCAGCGCCTGATCCGACGATGGTCAAGACTGTGTTGGGAGACGTGCTTGCGGTGGAGACGGAGACGGAGCTTGCCTTGCCGTCGACGGTGACGACCCCGCCCTTGTTCTTGCCGACGGTGAGGCCCGCCCCGATGAGCGAAACAGTGGCGGTTCCCTTCCCGGTAATGGCGAGCTGCCCGAGCGAGCCACTGAAGTCACGGAACTTGACCAGCCCGACGCCATTGGCGCCGACGGTCACGGTTTGAATGCCGACGCCGACCGTGAAGGTGGTGGTGGCGGTATTGCCGGCGATGTCGGTGGCGGTGACGTGCACCTGTGTTGTACCGCTGCCGCTGCCGAAATTCAGCGTCAGATTCGAGCCGGAAATGGTTGGGTTGATCAGCGACGGATTGTCGCTGGTGGCACTGTAGGTCAGTGGCGCGACGACCTGATAGCCGGTCGTCACCATATCGGCCGGCGGGACGGACGTGGGGGTGCTGGAGCCGGTGTAGCTGCTGAGAACGGGAAGCTGGTTCCAGATGTTCGTCGAGCCCGACATTCCCGGGGGATTCTGGCTGTCATTGACCGTCGTCAACGCCGTGATCTGGTTCACCACACTCATGCCGCCATAGACGACGTGTCCGAAAACGGTGAAGGGGCCGCCATCGGAGGTGTCGTTGAGGTTCGGCGTACTTCCCGAACCATCATTGTTGGCCAGGTTGACGAACCACTGGCTCGTGCCGCTGTTCGGGCCGGCGGACGTTAACGCCATCGCAATCGACCCAGTGACGTTCGATTGTCCCGGCTCGCCGTTGATCGGCGGATTGGTCGCAATCGGATTGCCGCTGGTTGTATACCCGCCGCCCTGAAGGGCGAATCCGGTCGCCAGGCGATGAAAAATCGTCCCGTTGTATGCCCCGGAGTTGATGTAACTCAGGAAGTTTGCCACCGTGTTCGGCGTCTTGGAGTCGGTGAGTGCAATTGGGATAACGCCAAGCGGCGTGGTGACATCAACCAGCGTCCCCGGAACGTTTGGATCATCGAAATGCTGGCTGAGATTGATCACCGGCGGCGTCTGCCCGGGGGCAACGCCGACCGGATTGATGGCGCTGGTGAGCGTGGCGTTCAGCAGCGTTCGCGATTCAAGCCGTTCGATGGCCAGCGCGGCGGCGACGGCGACAGCAGAGGTTCTCCCACGAGATTGCGTGCGGGTCGACTCCAACCGGGACATTGAGTGATTCTCCTCGAGCAGATATCGCTTAGTTCGCGGAACCCATCAGTGTCTTCCCGGGACCCGCCAAAGCCGGATCAATCTAGCGACCGCCGACCGGCGGGTCTATAGATCGTCCGCCCCACCGACATCCGCGCCGCTATCGGACCTCGGTCCCCCCGCTCCCCTGAATCTGGAGGGAGGAATCCCCCGTCGCGCCGAGGCGATAAATTCGACCAATTCCCTGACCTCGGGATATGGCTCGACATTGGCCCTCAGCTCGGCCAGCGCCGCCGGCACCGTGCGGTGTTGCCGCAGCGCGTTGAAGCATTTCCGCAGCGCCGTGACCGTGGCGCGATCCATCCCGGCGCGTTTGCAGCCAACGGCGTTGTAGCCTTTGAGCCGCCCGTAGCGGACCGCCCCGAACGGAGGAACATCGTGCGAAAGTTGCTCATTTCCGGCAATGATCGCCAGGCGGCCAATGTGCACGAATTGGTGAACGGTGCAACCTCCGCCCAAGAACGCGCCGCGTCCCACGTGACAATGCCCCCCCAGCAGCGCCGCGTCCGCCATGATCACATCCCGCTCGAGGATGCAGTCGTGGGCGACGTGCACAGCGCCCATGATGAAGCAGTTGTCGCCGATGCGGGTCGCGTGGTCCTCGCCCGGGTGGATCGCACGATGAATTCGTGCCCCCTCGCGCACGGTGACATTGTCGCCGATGATCAGAAACGTCGGCGACAGCGCTTCGGCCTTGAAGCGGATGTGCTGCGGGTCCAGCCCCACGTACGCCGCGGGGCCAATCCGGCAATTCCGCCCGATCTTCGTATCGCCACCCAGCACGCTGTGCGACTTGATGGTCGTGCCGTCGCCGATGCTCACCCGTCCTTCAATGACGACGTAAGGGCCGATTTTGACTCCCTCGCCGAGCCTTGCGCGTTTGTCAACGATCGCGGTCGGGTGGGTCGAATGCTCCGTTTCCATCGGATGGATGCAACCTTAATCAGGGGCATATATTCCGTCCAGACCCGTTCCCGCCGGACAAAACGCGCTTTCGCCATAATTTGGCCGCGAAACGGCCCTGCTGCTATCATCCCCGCCCGTAACGGAGAATTTTCATGCCCGGCTATGCCATTCCGCAGATGCGCCGCCCGCCCCGGCTCAAAAAGAGTCAGGTCCAGCTGGTTGCCAACGGTGACCTCCGCCTCGAAGCCAACCAGAAATGCTGGCCGGAACAGGCGAAGATGGAACAGGCGCTCCGCAACGCCTTCACCGACCTCGGCTACGAGCTGATTCGCGCCCATCCCTACAAGGAAAGCGAAAAGCATGGATTCATCAGTTCGCAGAAGGAGGGTATCCAGGTTTTTTCCGGCGTCGACCCCGATGCGCCGGTCATCATCGCCGAAGCAGTCTGGCAATATTCCCATCACCTGCTTCCGGGGCTTCTTTCGCACCACGGCCCGATCCTCACCTGCGCCAACTGGTCCGGCACCTGGCCGGGCCTGGTCGGCATGCTCAATCTGAACGGCTCGCTCAGCAAGGCTGGGTGCCGCTACTCGACGATCTGGAGTGAGCATTTCACCGACGATTTCTTCCGCGACTACCTCATGTCGTGGCTGCGCGACGGCCATGTGAAGCACAAGACGCCGCACGTCACGAAATGGAAACTGGTGGACATCGGCTCCAAAGAGAGAAAGCTCGGCGAGGCCCTGGCCGAGGAACTCCAACGGCAAAAAGCCATCCTCGGCGTCTTCGACGAGGGGTGCATGGGCATGTTCAACGCCATCATTCCCGACTCCCTGCTCAACCCGCTTGGGGTCTACAAGGAGCGACTCAGCCAATCCGCCCTCTATTACGAGACCACCCGCATCACCGACGAGGAAGCCCGGGCCGTGCGAAAATGGATGGAGGATCGCGGAATGCGGTTCAGCACCGGCGCGAGCGAGCAGGAAGACCTGACCGATCGGCAGATTCTCCTGCAATGCAAGATGTATGTCGCCGCGTTGCGGATTGCCGACGACTTTGGGTGCCATGCGATCGGGATTCAGTATCAGCAGGGGCTCAAGGACCTGCTGCCTGCCTCGGACTTGGCGGAAGGGACGCTGAACAACTCCGAGCGTCCGCCGGTCCGCAGCCGCGACGGAAGCCGGATTCTCTACGAAAACGAGCCGCTCCCCCACTTCAACGAGGTGGATGAATGCGCAGGGCTTGACGCGCTGATGACCTACCGCGTTCACCGCGCGATGGGCCAGCCGGTCGAGAGCACGCTCCACGACCTTCGCTGGGGCGACGCCGACCGATCGGGCACGGTGCCGGAGTACGTGTGGGTGTTCGAGATTTCCGGTTCGGTTCCTCCCGCGCACCTGACTAACGGCTGGGCCGGGGCGGTGAGCGAGCGGCAGCCCCCGATGTACTTCCGCCTGGGGGGGGGCACGATCAAGGGCGTCAGCCGGCCCGGCGAAGTCGTCTGGAGCCGCATCTACATCGATGACGGAACCCTCCGCATGGACCTGGGCCGCGCCGGCGCGGTCGAATTGCCGATCGAGGAAACGCAGCGGCGGTGGGATTCGACCACGCCCCAGTGGCCGATCATGCATGCCGTCACCTACGGCATCACCCGCGATCAGATGATGGGGCGTCATAAAGCCAATCACATTCAGGTGGCCTACGCCAACAGCGCCGACGAGGCGGACAAGGCCATGCTCGTCAAGGCCGCCATGGCCGACGAATTGGGCATCCACGTCGCCCTCTGCGGCACCAAAAAGAATGGGAAAGCATGGGATTAGGACTGCCTGGATCTTGCCATCGCGATCGTGCAAGTCACGGGCATTTCGGCGGCGTCAAATATTTTTATTTTCTTCACAAACTTCCGTTGTATTGACTCCCAAGCCCCCTATATTGCCACGCACGTTCGCCTGAAAAGCGAACGGGGCTTTGGCAGCGAAGCGTCATGGTCCGCTCGTCGCGGAGTGACGTTCGGGTTCACCGCCGGCCGCGGCCAGGATGGCCGCGAAAGCGGCGGGTGCGGGACCAGATTTGCGAAATCGCTGCAAGCGGGCAATTAACACGCGGCCCACGCCGGCGTCCGCCGGATTTCGTGGCCCCGTGATGTCCGCATAAATACGAGCATGTCGGCCGGAGTCGGTCTTCCTTGCGGCAGTAACGCGCACGGGTCGATCTGAGTTCCTCACCAGCCGGCGTTCCGCTCTACAAAGCCCACAGAGAAACGCTTCAGTTTTGGCCGTGTCACGACCAGACGGTTCTGGTTCGGCCGTAATTTTCACGGAGTGAAAGATGCCCAACCGCAAGGCGATCGGGACCAATCTTGGTTTGTCTTCAATTTTGGCCGGCAGGAAAGCCACCAGGCTCTCCAAACGTGAAAAATCCAAACCCAAGCTGGTCGAGGCGATCGAGGGGCGGTGTTTGTTGTCGGCGGTTCCCACGCCGGCACACGTGGTGATCGTCGTCGAGGAGAACTCCAGCTACGACGAGATCATCGGCAACTCCTCGGCGCCTTACATCAACACGCTGGCGAGCCAGGGCGCGCTGTTCACCAACTCTTCCGCCATCGAGCATCCCAGCCAGCCCAACTATCTCGATCTGTTTTCCGGCTCCAACCAGGGCGTGACCGATGACAACGCCACCGCCACCTTC